>NZ_QZWE01000016.1:0-91253 GCF_003602035.1 Halococcus sp. IIIV-5B
CCCCGCGGCCCCTCGTTCCGGATGATGATCACGTCGCCGCTCTCGATGTTGCCCTCCTGAACCCACTTCATCGCGCTCTCCTCGTCCTCGAACACCCGCGCCGGGCCCTCGTGGTGGAGCTTGTCGTCGCCGGTGACTTTGAGGACCGCACCGTCGGGTGCGAGGTTCCCCGAGAGAACCTTGATCGCGCCCTCGTCGTGGATCGGGTTCTCGACCGTCTGCACGAGGTCCGAATCGATCGCGGAGTCGTCGGGCAGGTCGAGATCGGTGAGACTCTCTTCGAGCGTCTTTCCAGTGACCGTCATCGCGTCGCCGTGGAGCAGGTCGGCGTCGAGCAGTCGGCGGAGCACGACCGGCACGCCACCCTGCTCGTGGAGGTCGGCCATCACGCCTGCACCACCCGGTCTGAGGTGGCAGATGTGCGGCGTTCGCGCCCCAACCTCGTTGAAGTCCTCTAGTGAAAGATCGATACCCGCCTCGGCGGCGAGCGCCGGGAGGTGGAGCACGGCGTTGGTCGACCCTCCGAGCGCCATCTGGAGCGCGATGGCGTTCTCGAAGCTCTCCTTCGAGAGCACGTCCGAGGGGCGGAGGTCCTCCTCGACACAGTGCATGACCGCCTCGCCCGCACGGCGCGCGACGTCGAGCCGGGCGTCGGACTCGGCGGGTGCACTCGCCGACCCCAGGGGAGCGAGCCCGAGCGCCTCGCTCATGCTCGCCATCGTGTTCGCGGTGTACATCCCGGCGCACGACCCCGCGCCCGGACACGCGTCGCGCTCCAGCGAGTCGAGCTCCTCGCGCGAGATGTCCCCTTGAGAATACGCGCCGACGCCCTCGAAGACGTCTTGGACGGTGACGTCCCGACCTTCGTGGTGGCCCGGGAGGATGGTCCCACCGTAGACGAACACGCTCGGGAGGTCGGTCCTGATGGCGGCCATCATCATCCCAGGGAGGTTCTTGTCACAGCCCGCGACCGTCACGAGCGCGTCCATCCGCTCGCCGAACGAGACGAGCTCCACGGAGTCGGCGATGACCTCCCGTGAGATGAGCGAGGCCTTCATCCCCTCCGTCCCCATCGAGATCGCGTCGCTCACGGTGACGGTACCGAACTCGATCGGCATCCCGCCCGCACCCTCGACACCCTCGATGGCGGCCTCGGCCACCGAATCGAGGTGCACATTACAAGGAGTGACGTCCGCCGCGGGGTTGGGGACGCCGACCATCGGCGAGTCGAGCGCGTCGTCGTCGAAGCCCATCGCGCGGAACATCGAGCGGTGAGGTGCGCGGTCCGGTCCGTCGGTGACCTCGCGACTACGCAAGTTCTCGTCCTTTTTCGACCCGTCGGGGTCGCGGTGTTGTGGTTGTTGGCTCATGCCAGGGGCTCGACGGCCACGAACATAAGTCTGCCACCACGGCCCGATCGGACGGCCGACCCCCGATCAGAGCGACTCTCGGCCCGTCGAGCGCCGGACCACGTTCCCGAGCGCCCGGATGCCGGGGTGGCCATCGTAGAGCCAGAGCACGAACACGAGGACGAACAGACCGACGTAAGCCACGAGCACCGGCCCCAGGAGCTGCTGGACGTACTGGACGAAGTAGTAGTCCGCGTTCGCGAGCAGCCCCGCACCCGCACCGGGACCCACGATCGGGTCCGAGACGTCGACCCCCGGACGGGCCATCACCGGCCAGAACAGGAACCAGTAGTTGAGTTCGTTGCCGAGCGCAACCGACGGGAGTACGTCCGCCGGGAGGTGCGAGGCGTAGCCGACGACGAACGCGAAGCCGATGCTGGTTCGCGAGCGCCAGTAGGCGACGGCGAGCACGACTATCCAGACCGGGACGGCGACGAAGACCGTGTGGGCGAACACGCCGGCGGGCAGGAGGTCGAACATCCACGACAGTGGTTTGTCGACGAGGTCGGGGAACTGGGTGCCGAGCGCGAGCGCGAGCGTCGGGTACTCCCCCGGTCGGCGACCGGCGAGGTGACAGAGCACCGAATAACAGAGGTAGCCGACCGCGAGGTGGCCCCACGGAAACACGGCTCAGCCACCCCCAGCGCTCTCGTTGGCCGGCGCGACGTCGACGGAGAGGTGGGCCGTCCGGTAGGCGTTCTCGGCGGTCGGGTCCCCGGGCGGCTCACCCTCGTAGAGGAGATAGACCAGCTGGAGGTTCTCCCCCGAGGTGGTGGGCGTTATCTGGTGTGGGTTCTGCCACGTCCGGTTCGCGGGGACGGTCGGTGACGAGAACTGGGTGAGTTGGTCGCGCGAGAGCACCTCGCTACCGTTGCGATTCTGGAGCTGGACCACCACCGAGTAGTTCGCCGCCACTTGTTCCTCGTTCTCGACGCTCACGACGTACTGCTGTTCTTCGCCCTCGGTGAGGTTCGTCGGGTAGTCGAAGTCGAGCTGGTCGGAGTCGTTGAACGCACCCACCCGGAACATGGTGGGCGCTTCGGCCTCCTGTGGCGTCGCGAACGTGTAGGTCAGCGCCACGGTGGCGACCAGGATGCTGAGGACCAGCACCACGTTGAGGAGAGCGTCGGCGGGCGAATCGGTGAGCCCGTCGGCGAAGTCACGAGCCCAGTAGCCCGCGGGGGCCGCGAACCGCTCGGCGCGCGGGAGGCGGAGCCGACGCACGAACCCGACGACCATCCCCGCCAGCGTGACGACAGCCAGGATGCCGACGATCGGGGCGGTGCGGTAGGGCGATCCGGTACCGAACAGGATCGGGAGGAAGCCGAGGGCCAACGCGAGCAGCGGGACGGCGAACAGGCTCAGGCCGAACGAGAGCGCCGCGCGCTCGCCCCACCGCACGCCGCGACGCTGGATCGACCGCATGCTCTCGAACCGCCGGCTCATCCCCGAGAGCGAGCTCACCCGACCGGCGTTGCGCGAGGGGCGGCCGGGGAACAGCGCCGCGAGCACCGCATAGCCCGGCAGGAACAGGAGCAGCGGGATCCCGAGGACGAACTGGACGGTCGCCGGCAGGCCGCCGAGGACGATGAGGGGCGCGACGACCACGGTGTAGAGGAAACCGACGATCAGATCGCCCGGCAGCCCCCGGAACGCCGCCGCGCTATCGACGTAGCGGTCCGACTGCCCACCACCGTCGAGCGAATCACGGGACACTACGCGGTGTCGGGAACCGGGGTTCTTGAGTGTATCCGTTCGGCCCGACGAACGGATACGCATATGTTATGCTCCTCCAGTGAGTAGGCTGGGGGTATAGGGAGCTAGATATGACGGATGAGTGGGATCTGATCAGCTTCGTGGTCCGGTCACAGTACCGGGTCGACGTTCTCGAACGGCTCGTCGAGGGCCCCGCAACGCCCTCACAGATCGCCGCCGACGAGGACATCGCCATCACCCACGTCTCGCGTGCGCTCTCGGGGCTCCGCGAGGGCGACCACGAGATGGTGGAGCTGCTCGTCTCGGAGGACCAGAAGAAAGGACGGGTCTACGGTATCACCGAAACCGGCGAGCGGGTTTGGGATCGCCTCGAATCCGAGAACATGGTCTGAGGCAGTTCTATTGCCTATTTTCCGCGGATCTGGAGGATAGTAACCGGCGGACGGGGAACGATATTTATTTGCCGGTGCGCGGAGGAGCGCGTTGCAATGCAACGGGAGACGGACACGCAGCGCGACGGCCCGGGTCGGTTGGCCCGGGTCGCGTTCGCGGCGGTGATGGTGACCGCCGCGCTCGCGCTCGCACCGGCGACCACGGCCGCTCAGTCGAACGCAAGCAACGCGACGTTCATCGTCCAGCAGGGCTCACAGTGTACCCAGGTCACTCCGCTCGGCGACGGCACACGGACCGTCGAGGACTTCTACGACTATCAGGTCCTCAACGAGACCGCCAACTACAGCTCGCTCGGCACCGTCGACATCCAGGAGGACCAGACGAGCCAGGTGTTCGTCTACGACGGCAGTGACGGGCTGAGCCTCGTGTTCCTGAACGACGAGATCGGCGAGCCCGGTGGCTTCGTCGCCACCGCGGAGATCTCGGGGCTCCCGGCCGACGGTGACTGGGTCGTCGAGGACGACAACTACACCGACCGCGACGACGTCTTCGAGTACACCGACACCGGCGCGCACATCGAGTGGAACTCGAACGGCGAGCGAACCGACGGCGCGGCGTTCGCGGGGCTCGACAGCCCGAACTACAGCACCGTCGAGGTCGACATCGCGTTCAACGACGAGACCGACCGCTACCCGTTCGAGGAGTGGTCCGGCCAGCCCTCGGACAACGAGATCCAGAACTGGCAGGTCCGTTCGGGTGACGGCAGCACCAGTCAGCTCGACATGAGCCAGCCGATCCAGCTCAGCCCCGGCACCTGCAGCGGCGGCGTGAGCACGTTCACCGCGACACCCACCCCGAGCACCGACGCGGCCGGGACGACCGGCACGGACGTCGCCACGTCGGCCCCGACCGCGGCCGCGACCTCGACGGCCACCACGACGTCGACCGCGACGGCGACCGGGACGACGACATCGACCGCGACCGCCGCACGGACGGATGCCTCGACACGGACCGCCGCGGCGACCGAGTCGAGCGCGGCCACCGACACCGCGGGAACGAACGGGTCGGCGGGTGAGGGCGACTCCGGGTCCGGCGCGTTCGGTCCCGGCTTCGGGGTCGTCGTCGCGGCACTGGCCCTCGTGCTCGCGGGTGTCGGACTCGCGCGCCGGCAAGGATAGTCGCGCGCCACGTCCGATCGACCGGATCCGGATCGCGACCCGGTTTTTTCTCGTCTCGGTGCCGGCAGCACGATACCAATCAATGGTTCTGAGTGGGAACGGTCGTCACAGGAGCTGCATCACGGCTTCGTACGCGCCACAGACTTACGTACTCCGGCGTCAAGGGAGTTCACATATGACTCTCGAAGATCGGACTTGCGTGGTCACCGGCGCATCGCGGGGGATCGGCCGGGGCATCGCGGAGGAGTTCGGCCGCCACGGGGCGAACGTCGCCGTGAACTACCGCTCGTCCGAGGCCGCCGCTCACGAGGTGGTCGACGCCGTCGAGGACGCCGGGGGCGAGGCGATCGCCGTCCAGGCCGACGTCGCCGACCACGACGCCGTCGCCGGGATGGCCGAGGAGGTTCGGTCGGCGTTCGGGCCCGCGGACGTGCTCGTGAACAACGCGGGGCTCACCGTCGACCGCACGTTCAAGAACATGACGCCGGAGGACTGGCAGCGCGTCGTGGACGTGAACCTCGGGGGGATGTACAACTGCACCCACCGCTTCTTCGAGGACATCATCGCCGCCGACTGTGGCCGGCTGATCAACATCTCGAGCGTCGTCGGCCAGCAGGGCAACTACGGCCAGGCCAACTACGCCACCACCAAGAGCGGGATGTTCGGCTTCACCCGGACGATCGCGCTCGAACTCGCCCGCACGGGATCGACAGCGAATTGTGTCGCCCCCGGATTCGTCAGAACCGACATGCTCGACGAGGTTTCCGACCACGTACAGGAGCAGATCCTCGAACGGATCCCGCTCGAACGGTTCGCCGAGGTCGACGACATCACCGGCATCGTCCGGTTCGTCGCGAGCGAGGACTCCGGCTACATGACCGGTCAGATCCTCGCCGTCAACGGCGGGATGGAGTGGTAACGTGGCGACCGAAGACCCCGCCGACGCCACCGACGCCGACGTCGGCCCGCGCGCCGACGAGTCGCCCGTCGAGGAGCTCCGACGACGACGGGAAGCGGCGGAGCTCGGCGGCGGCGAGGAGCGCATCGAGGCCCAACACGAGAAGGGCAAGAAGACCGCGCGCGAGCGGATCGACTACTTCCTCGACGAGGGGAGTTTCGTGGAGTTCGACGCGTTCGTCGAACACCAATCGACCAACTTCGACATGGACGAGCGGAAGTACGCTGGCGACGGCGTCGTGACGGGTTACGGCGAGGTCGACGGCCGAACCGTGTTCGTCTTCGCCCACGATTTTACCGTGCTCGGTGGCTCGGTCGGCGAGGCGGTCGGGGAGAAGGTCTGTAAGGTGATGGACCGGGCGATAGACAACGGGGTCCCCATCGTCGGGCTCAACGACTCGGCGGGCGCGCGGATTCAGGAGGGGATCGACTCGCTGGTGGGCTTCGCGAAGATCTTCCGTCGGAACACGAAGGCGAGCGGCCTGATCCCCCAGATCTCGGGGATCATGGGGCCGTGTGCTGGCGGGGCGACCTACTCGCCCGCGCTGACGGACTTCACGGTGATGGTCGAGGACACCTCGCACATGATGATCACTGGCCCCGACGTGATCGAGACGGTGACGGGCGAGGAGATATCGATGGCGGAGCTCGGTGGCGCGAAGACCCACGCGGCCGAGAGCGGGGTCGCCCACCGGACGGCCGCGAGCGAGGAGGACGCGCTCGACGACATCAAACGACTCCTCTCGTACCTCCCGCAGAACAACGTCGAGGACCCGCCGAAGGTGGACTCGTGGGACGACCCCCACCGTCGATGTGAGGTGGGTGACGTGGTCCCGAACGAACCCAAGAAACCCTACGACGTGACGACGGTGCTCGACGGCGTGGTCGACGAGGGCTCGTTGTTCGAGGTCCACGGCGACTTCGCGCGCAACATCGTCACCGGCTTCGCGCGGATGGACGGCCAGCCGGTCGGGATCGTGGCGAACCAACCACGGGTCAACGCCGGCACGCTCGACATCGAGGCGAGCCAGAAGGGCGCGCGGTTCGTCCGGTTCTGTGATTCGTTCAACCTCCCGATCCTGACGTTCGTGGATGTCCCTGGATTCATGCCCGGCACCGAACAGGAACACAACGGGATCATCCGCCACGGCGCGAAGCTGATCTACGCCTACGCCGAGGCCACGGTCCCCCTGTGTACCGTGATCCTCCGGAAAGCCTACGGTGGGGCCTACATCGTGATGGGCTCGAAGATGCTCGGGGCGGACACCAACTACGCGTGGCCGGGCGCGGAGACCGCGGTGTTGGGTCCGCGAGGTGCGGTCAACATCCTCTACGAGGACGAGATCGAGGCGGCCGAAGATCCCGACGAGCGCCGCCAGGAGCTGATGGACGAGTTCCGCGAGGAGTTCGCCAACCCCTACTCGGCCGCCAAACGCGGCTACGTCGACGACGTGATCGAACCGGGCACGACGCGCGAGCGCCTGATCCGCGACCTGGACGTGCTCGAACGCAAACGAACCGACTTCCCGCCGAAGGACCACGGCAACATCCAGCTCTGATGAGCGACGCAGCATCCAGCCCACACGAGGCCGAGCGGGCAGACGACCGACCGAGCGAAACGACGCTCCCCGACGACGTGGCGCTCTCGATACCCGCCACCGCGAACCGCGGCGAGGCCGCCGCCATCGCCGCCGCGGTCGGGGCGCACCTCCGCGACCGTGCCGCGGCCGCCGAGGCCGCGACCGACGGCGCAGCGAGCGAGTGTGACCGCTGGAAGCTCTGTGACCGGTTGGGTTGTCGCGACCCGCCGCGTCCGACCGCCCACGGCGAGGAGTGGAAGGCGGCGGGGCGGGTCCGACGGTAGCGACTGCGCCGAAACACCCATGTCGGTGCCGGGTGTGGTGGTGGGCCATGAGCACGACCGTCGCGGTCATCGGGGCGTCGATGACCCAGTTCGGCCAGCGCGACGCGTGGGTCCGTGACCTGCTCGCCGAGGCGGGGGAAGCCTGCCTCGACGACGCCGGCGTCGATCCCGGAGCCGTCGAGCACTGCTACGTCTCGAACATGGCCTCCGGCGAGTTCGAGGGGCAGACGGGGGTTCCGAACGCGCTCGCCCACGACCTGAACTGTCTGCCAGCCTACACCCAGCGGGTCGACCAGACGTCCTCGTCGGGTGGGGCGGGCATCTACGCCGCCTGGCAGTCGGTGGCCGCGGGCGCGAGCGACATGACCCTCCTCGTCGGCGGCGAGAAGATGACCCATCGTACGACCCCCGAGGCGACGGACGTGATCGCCTCGCTCACCCACCCCGTCGAGTACAAACACGGCGTCACGCTCCCGAGCTTCGCGGGTCTCACGGCGCGGCTCTACCTCGACACCTACGACGCGCCGCGCGAGAGTCTGGGGAAAGTGGCCGTCAAAAATCACAAGAACGGGGTCGACAACCCACACGCCCAGTTCCGCAAGGAGGTCGACCTGGAGACGGTGCTCGAAAGCCCGGTGGTCGCCGACCCGCTCCGGCTCTACGACTTCTGTCCCATCACCGACGGGAGCGCGGCGCTGCTGTTCTGCCCCGAGTCCGTCGCGCGCGAGTACACCGACGACTACGCCGTGATCTCCGGTATCGGCGGCGCAACGGACACCCACGTGGTCCACGAGCGTTCCGACCCCACGACGATGGGCGGGGTCGTCGAGTCCGGCGCGACGGCCTACGAGATGAGCGGCTACGGTCCCGACGACATCGACGTCGCCGAGCTCCACGACATGTTCACGATCCTCGAGTTCCTCCAGATGGAGGGCCTGGACTTCGCCGAGCAGGGTGAGGCGTGGCAAGCGATCGAGAACGGAACGACCGAACGCGACGGCGAATTGCCGATCAACACCTCCGGCGGGCTGAAGTCGAAGGGCCACCCGCTCGGCGCGAGCGGGGTGGCCCAGGGCTACGAGATCTACAAACAGGTCATGGGCGACGCGGGGCCGCGGCAGGTGGACGCGGACGTCGGGCTCGCGTGCAACGTGGGTGGGTTCGGCAACTGTGTCATCACCACGATCATGGAGGCGGGCGCGTGAGCGACCCCGACCACGACGCCGACGCGGATTCGGCACACACGATGATGGCCGCGCGGTACGCCGACGGCTCGCTGACGTACCCCCCGCACCCGATCGGGCCGGACGGCAGCGAGCCCGTCGACCGGGTGGACCTGAGCGAGCACACCGCCCGAGTCGTGACCTGGACGACCAGCACCGCGCCGCCGCCCGGCGTCGAGGGACCGAACCACCTCGCGATCGTCGAGTTCGACGTCGACGGGGAGTCAGTGCGCGCGCTCGGCCAGCTCACGACCGACGACGTCGAGATCGGTGACGAGGTCGCGCCCGTCTACGCCGAGCAGCTCCGCGACCCCGAGGCCGGGATCCGCGAGCCGGAGAGCCAGGACTGGGACGGCTACCGGTTCGAACCCGTCTGACCTCGCGCGACGGCCGAATCGGACCGTGACCCATCCGGCGGTGCGGTCGGCGGTTGGAATGCGATGGCGCGCGCTCGCGGTCGGTGTGAGTGATGACGAACACCGACCGCGAACACCGTGCGAGGGATGAACGATGCGAGGGCGAAGCCCGAGCGGAGTGAATCGGCTGGGGAGGTATGTGGCCGGTGCGGGGCGGTTGCGGAGTGGTTTGTGGTTCTCAGTTGTACCGGGCGAGAGTCGGTAGCGCTTCGAGTAGGGACCATCCACCCTCGACCGAAAACGAAGATACCCAGTCGACTCCGTTCGCCTACTGGTCCTCGTCGTTGTCGTCGTTTCCATCCCGTCCACCGTTTCGCTCGTTCTCCTCGTCGATCGCGTCGTGGATCGAATCCAGTTCGGCGTCCACGTCGATGGTGACGCCCTCGTCCGCACCCGACTCGGAGTCCTCGTCCAGATCCCACGGGTCACGACCCCTGTCGTCCCGGTCGTCGCGGGCGGGCGACCCTCGATCCGACCGGCGCTCGGCCTCGCGGAGGCGGTCGTCGATCTCGGTGCGAAGTGCACGGGCATCGTCGAGGAGGGTGCTGGCTTCGGAGTTCTCGGGTCGGCCTTCGAGCGCGCCCTGGAGGTCGACGAGCGCGTCGTCGAGGCGGTCGAGCGCGCCGCGGCTGAGGGTTTCGGTGCGTGCGCGCGCCTCGCGGCTCCGACCCCGGACCTCGTCGCCGGCGCGGGCGAGTCGGAGCGCGCCCTGGAACGCTTCGAGCGCGCGGATGTTGGCCTCGAGGATCGCGATCACGGCCGGTATCGCGAGTTCGTCGGTGAACCGGAGGACCTCGCCCGGCGTCGGCGGTCGTGGGAGGCCGAGCGGACCGCGCGGCGGCTCGGACGCGCGGTCGAGTTCGTCGCGGAGGTCGGCGAGCGTCGTCGAGAGCTCCCCGGCGAGGCGCTCCATCTCGCGGTCGCGGTCGGCGTCGGTCATACACCCCGTTGGCGTCGCACGGCAAAAAGACCGGGGCGCGACGGCGGTTCGGCGACGCCGCCGCGAGAGTTCGCTGCGGACGATCCACACGAACGTACACTGATAACACTTATCACGGTGTGGGTTCTCGTGACGGTATCGACATGGAACCCATCGCTGCCCGCCCCCCAACGAAATGAGCACCGCACCACACGAATCGGCCGGCGCGACCGATTCGACCGACTCGACCGCCGACCCACCCGCGCTCACCGAACGCATCGTCGCCTTCGAACGCGAGGACGACGCGGTCGTCCTCTACGACGAGCGCGAACACACCGCGTGGCTCCAGTCGAGCGGCGCGGTCGCCGTCACCGACGCCCGATAACCGTCGGTTTCCTCACCGCTCCGTCCGTACCATCGACCCGAGAACCCGAGCGGTCGCTACCCCTCTGTCGCCACCGTCGAGTGCGGTCGGGCCTCAGTCACGACCCGACGGCCCGCCGCCACGACCCGAGCCACTTCCGGAGGGTTCCGATCCCGGGCCGACCGTCGCGAACCCAGACCGCGAGCGCGAGGCCGACGAGCGCGAACTGGAACCACGCGTACGGCGTGAGTTCCATCGTGGCGAACCGTTCGAGGAAGCCGATCCCCGGTTCGGGGGTCGGGAGTGGAAGCAGCGGCCAGCCGAGGGAGGCCAGGTCCCGGAAGTCACCGGCGAGCAGCGGGGCGATCGCGTCGGTCGCGAGGTGGGTCGCGTAGCCGACGGCGAACGCGACCGCCAGCCGGGTTCGGTCCCGACGACGCGCGACCAGCCAGACGAGCCCACAGACCACGAGCGCGGTGAGCAAGGAGTGGGCCAACGACCGGCCGCTCGGGAGCACGCCGAACGACCACGCGAGCGGTTTGTCCACGAGGTCCGGGAACTGCGTCCCGAAGACGGCGGCGAGCGCGGCCTCACCGGTCGGCGGTCGGTCGGTTCGCCGGCGCGCGAGACCGGTGTAGACGAGATAGCCGACGGCGAGGTGTCCCCACGGCCACATTGGGTCGGCTACTCGACTGGCGGACTTACGGGCTTCGAACCAACGTCGGGCGGGACGGGGCCGTCGAATGGTCGAGGTTTATGGTCCCGGTTCGCCTCGCGTCGAGTATGGCTACCGTCCTGCTCGCCCACGAGAAGTTCCCCCACCGCGCGAAGACCGCCGTCAGCATCCTCCGGTACGCCGACGACGACGTGGTCGCGGTGCTCGACCGCGCGAACGCCGGTCGGTCGGTCCACGACTTCCTGCCCGACGTCCAGGACGCGCCGATCGTCTCGGGGATGGACGAGGTCGAGCGCTGTGACGAACTTATCATTGGGATCGCGCCGATCGGCGGCGGCTTCGAGGACTCCTGGCGCGCGGACGTCAGGACGGCGCTCGAACGCGGTTGTGACGTCACCGCGGGGCTCCACTCCTTCCTCAACGACGACGAGGAGTTTCGGGAACTCGCCGACGAACACGGCTGTGAGCTCACCGACGTCCGGAATCCACCCGACGACCTCGGCGTGAGCGAGGGCCGCGCGGGCGAGGTCGACGCCGAGGTGATCCTCACCGTGGGCACGGACTGCTCGGTGGGGAAGATGACGGTCGCGCGCGAACTCTACGAGGCCGCCCGCGAGCGCGGCGAGGACGCGGCGTTCATCCCGACGGGCCAGACCGGGATCATGATCGAGGGCTGGGGGAACCCGATCGACCGCGTGGTGAGCGACTTCACCGCGGGCGCGGTCGAGGAGATGATACTCGAACGCGCGGACCACGACTACCTCTTCGTCGAGGGCCAGGCCTCGATCGTCCATCCAGCCTACTCGGCGGTGACCTGCGGGATCCTCCACGGCGCGATGCCGGACGAACTCGTGCTCTGTCACGAGGCGGGCCGCGAGACGATCCACGGCTACGAGCACATCGAGATCCCGCCGCTGCCGACCTACGTCGAACGCTACGAGTCGTTCGCCGAACCCGTCCACGAGACCGAGGTCGTCGCGGGCGCGCTCAACACCCGGAGCCTCGAAACCGACGAGGGAGCCCGGAGCGCGGTCGGAGCCTACACCGAAGCCCTCGACGTCCCGGCCACCGACCTCCTCCGGTTCGGCCCGGAGGGGGTGCTGGAGGCGGTGCTGTGAGCCTCGAAACGGAGTTCGAACGGGTCTCGCTCGACCTCGCGAACGCGTTCACCATCGCGCGCGGTACCCAGGATATCGCCGAGAACGTGGTCGTTCGGGTCTCGGACGGCGAGCACACCGGCATCGGCGGTGCCGCCCCCTCGCGACACTACGGCGAGACCGCCGACACCGTCGAGACCGTGCTGCCGGAGCTGCTCGCGGTCGTCGAGGAGATCGACGACCCGCACGCCCTCGCACGCGTCGAGCGCCGGCTCCGCGAGGTCGTCACCCGGAACCCCGCCGCGCGGTGTGCGGTGTCGACGGCGCTCCACGACCTCGCCGCGAAACGCCTCGACCTCCCACTGTATCGCTACTGGGGGCTCGACCCGGCGAGGACCGTCCCGACCTCGTTCACGATCGGGCTCGACACGCTGGAGCGGATCGCGGAGAAGACCGAGCGCGCGGTTGACGCGGGCTACCAGATACTGAAGGTCAAGCTCGGCACCGACCGCGACCGCGCGGTCGTCGAGACGGTGCGCGAGGCCGCCCCAGATGTAAGGATCCGCGTCGACGCCAACGAGGCGTGGACCCCACACGAGGCGGTCGAGAAGATCGGGATGTGCCGGGAGTTCGGGGTGGAGTTCGTCGAACAGCCCGTTCCCGCCGAGAACCCCGCCGGGCTCGAGTACGTCCACGAGCGCGCCGCCCTCCCGATCGCCGCCGACGAGTCGTGTGTGAACCCGGACGACGTGCCCGAACTCGTCGGCCGGGCCGACATCGCCAACATCAAGCTCATGAAGTGTGGTGGCCTCCGGGCGGCGCGCCGGATGATCCACACGGCGCACGCGAACGGCCTCGAGGTCATGCTCGGTTGCATGGTCGAGTCCAACGCCGCGATCGCCGGGGCCCACCACCTCGTCCCCGCGATCGAGTACGCCGACCTCGACGGCTCGCTGTTGCTCGCGAGCGATCCCTACGACGGCGTTCCGGTCTCGGCGGGCGAGATCGACCTCGCGAGCCTCGACCGTGCGGGGACTGGCGCACGTCTCGCGGCCGACTGCGGTCCGTAGTATTATATAAGGGTAGTGGGTATCGTTGGGTATGGCACTCGAAACCGTCGTGCTGGCGGTCGGACCGGGCGACGCCGAACGTATCGACGAACTCGCCGAGACCACGGTCGACATCGTCGGGTCGTCGGACGCATCGGTCGTGCTCGGACACGTCTTCACCGAGGACGAGTACGCGAACACCGTCGAGAGTCTTGGGTTCGACGCCGGCGGCGAGGTCACGCCGAACCGCGTCGCGGCGCGTCACGCCACGATCCGCGAGCTCGCCGACCGGCTCGAGGCCGCGGGTATCGAGTACTCCGTCGGCGGGGCGGTCGGCAACCACGGCGACAGCATCATCGGGCTCGCCGAGGAGGCCGACGCCGACCTCGTGGTCGTCGGTGGACGGCAGCGCTCGCCGACCGGCAAGGCGGTGTTCGGCTCGACGGCCCAGAAGGTGATGCTCTCGGCCCCGTGTCCGGTGACGTTCGTCCGGGCCAACAGCGAGTAGCGCGGTCGGTTCGAAACCACGGTCGTCGAGCGTGCGGACCGTGGAGGGACGGCCGACATGGTCGTTCGATAGGCTTTTCGTTCGCTCCGATCCGGTACCAGAACGGTATTCTTACGGTCACGGTGTGGATAGGAGTGATATGTCCTCCACGTCCCCGAAGATCGGGATCATCGGTCTCGGGAACATCGGCCGTTTTCACGCCGATAGACTCGTCGACCACGGGGCCGATATCGTCGGCGGGGTCGATATCAACCCCGACGCCCGCACCGCCTTCGCCGACGCCTACGCCACGAGCGCTTACGAGAAGGCCGACGAACTGTTCGCCGAGGCCGAGGGGGTCGTGGTCGGTACGCCGAACCGGTACCACGAGGAGTACGCCACGATGGCGCTGGAGTCGAACACGAACGTGTTGCTCGAAAAACCGCTCGCGCACACCATCGAGAGCGCGGAGGCGATCGCCGAGGCCGCCGCCGACAGCGAGGCGTTCGTGATGACGGGCTTCGAGAACCGCTTCGCGAACTCCGTCGAGGTGCTGAAGGGGTTCCAGCGCGACGGCCGGTTCGGCACCGCTCACCACGTCGAGGCCAACTACATCCGCCGGCGGGGGATCCCGGGCCGGGGGTCGTGGTTCACGAGTCAGGCCTCCTCGGGCGGCGGGTCGCTGATCGATATCGGCGTCCACGCCATCGACCTCGCGCTCTACTTCCTGGACTTCCCCGAGGTCACGGAGGTCTCGGCCACCACGCGTTCGTCGTTCGGGTCGCGCGAGGACTACGCCTACATCGATATGTTCGGCGAGGACCTCGGCCCAGGCGAGTTCGACGTCGACGACTCCGTGACCGCGTTCATCCGGTGTGCGAACGGCGCGACCGTCTCGCTCGAAGCCGCGTGGGCCACCAACCGCCCCACGAACCACGAGTTCATGCTCCGCGGCAGCGACGCCGGGGCCTGCTTCGACCGGAGCGAGGACACCCTCAAGATCTACGAGAGCGGGAAGAAGGGGACCGACCACCTCGCGGACACCGACATCACCACCCGGACGAACGACTCGATGGCGGCCGAGCAGGCGGCGTTTCTGGAGGCCGTCGAGAGCGGGACCCCGCCCGAGATGAACACGCTCGAACAGGGGATGGTCGTCCAGCGCGTCATCGACGCGATCTATCGCTCCTCGGAGAACGGCCGGGCGATCCGGCTCGACGGGGCGAGCCACGACGCGGCCGTCGAACTCGACTGAAACCGGTCCCGTCCGTCGAACCGAACGAGCGCGGCGATACCCAACGGTTTTCCGCCCCACGATGGTAGCCTTCCCAACAGGATGAACTCGATAGAGATAGTGCTCAGACTGGTCGGCGGGGGGGCGTTGATCCTCGCGAACGGCTTCTTCGTCGCGATCGAGTTCGGTCTCACGCGTGCGCGGCAGTACTCCGAGTCGGAGTTCGTCGAACCCGGCGACACCGGGCTCGAACGGGCGTGGGCGATGACGGAGGACCTCGAGATCTACCTCACGGGCTGTCAGGTCGGGATCACCGCCGCGAGCATCTCGCTCGGGATCGTGGCCGAACCCGCGCTCGCGGCGATCCTCGAACCCGTCTTCGGCGGCACCGTGCTCGCCTCGCTCGGCGCGGGCGCGCTGCTCGCCTTCCTCGTGGTCAATCTCGTCCACGTGGTCTACGGCGAGCAGACGCCGACGTACCTCGGGGTCGAGCGCTCGAAGCAGGTGTGTCGGTACGGCGCGACCCCGCTGTACTGGTTCACGCGGGTTATCCGGCCGATCCTCGATCTGGGTGACGCGGTCGCGAAGTGGACGCTGGGGCTGTTCGGCGTGGAGATGACCGGTGCGTGGCTCGAAGCCGAGGCCGACGTGATCGAGGGACGTGCGGACCTCCATCGGCGCCTCGGGTCGGTGCTCACGGCGGGCGACCTCCCCGAGGAACGCCGTGAGGAGGTGATGAACGCGCTCGCGGTCGGGGAGATACCCGTATCGGACGTCATGGTACCCCGCGAGGCGGTCGCTGGGCTCTCGACCGAGAACACGCCCGCCGAGAACCTCGCGGTCGTCGAGGAGAACCCCTACCTCCGATTCCCGCTGTTCGGGCCCGACGACGAGTATCTGGGGGTGGTCTACCTCGCGGCGGTCACGAACCGGTTCGAGGCGTTCCGGAACGGCGAGGTCGACATCGAGGCGTTGGCGACCGCGCCGATGACGCTACCGGTCGACGAGGAGGTCAGCGACGCGATCGACCGGTTCCAGGCGGAGAACCAGGAACTCGCGCTGGTCGAGGCGGACGGCGAGCTCGTCGGGCTGCTCACCGTCACCGACGCCTTCGAGGAGGTCATGGGCGACCTCGACGACCCGATCGACGACTACCAACCGGACCGACGGCCGACGAGCGGTCGTGGTCCCGACTCGTCGGGGGATCCGGCATGAGTCGGACGTGTAGCCGGGACGTTCGGCGGGTTCGAGGCGTCTACACGACGGCCGCAGTGGAGGGCCAACGATGAACGCGGTCGAGATCGGCATCCGGCTGCTGGTCGGGGTCGGGTTGATCCTCGCGAACGGCTTCTTCGTCGCGATCGAGTTCGCGCTGACCCGAGCCCAGCAGTACACGAAAGAGGAGTTCGTCGAGCCGGGCGATCGTGGTCTCGAACGGGCGTGGGAGATGACCCAGAACCTCGAGATCTACCTCACGGGCTGTCAGATCGGGATCACGGCGTCCAGCATCGCGGTCGGGATCGTGGCCGAACCCGCGCTCGCGGCGCTGTTCGAGCCGGTGTTCGGCGGCACCGTGCTCGCCTCGCTCGGTGCGGGGGCGATCGTGGCGTGGCTGATCATCAACCTGTTGCACCTCACGCACGGCGAGCAGGCCCCGACGTATCTCGGGGTCGAGCGCGCGAAACAGGTGTCCCGATACGGTGCCACCCCACTGTACTGGTTCACCAAACTCATCTGGCCGCTGCTCCGGATCGGCGACGTCTTCGCCAAGTGGACGCTGGGGCTGTTCGGCGTGGAGATGACCGGTGCGTGGCTCGAATCCGGCGACGACGACGAGGACGTCGAGGGCCGGGCGGACCTCCACAGACACATCGAGTCGGTGCTCGACGAGAGCGACCTCGCCGGCGAGCGACGCGAGGAGGTGCTGAACGCGCTGGTCGCGGGCGATATGTCGATCCGAGGAGTCATGGTGCCCCGCGAGGAGGTCGTCGCGTTCTCGACCGAGAACACACCCGCCGAGAACCTCGCGATCCTCGAAGAACACTCCCACTCGCGGTATCCGGTGGTCGGCGAGGACCTCGACGAGTTCGTCGGGGTCGTCTACCTCCCGACGATCGCGAGCCGGTACGACGACCTCGCGAACGGTGCGGTCTCCATCGAGGAGCTCGCCGCCCCGCCGATGACGCTGCCGGCCGACGAGGAGGTCAGCGACGCGATCGACCGGTTCCAGGCGGAGAACCAGGAACTCGCGCTGGTCGAGGCGGACGGCGAGGTCGTCGGGCTGTTCACCGCCACCGACGCCTTCGAGGAGGTCATGGGCGAACTCGACGACCCCTTCGACGAGGCGGAACGGCGCGACCGCCGTCGTGGCCGGGGATCGCCCACCTGAGCCGGCGGCGGTGAGCCCCGGCCACCGGTGTGGGACCTGAAGCTTTATTCGTCCGCCCGGAGAGGTCCCCTGTATGCAGATCGGCGTCCTCACCGTTCCATTCGGCGGCCAGTCGCTCGACGAGACCTGCTCGTACCTCGCGGACCTCGGGGTCGAGCGGGTCGAACTCGGCTGTGGCGGCAGTCCCGGCGACGACCACCTCACGCGCGCCGACTACCTCGACGACGACGACGCACAGTCGGAGCTCCACGCGCTCCTCGACGAACACGGGCTAGAGGTCAGCGCGCTCGCGACCCACAACAACCCGATCCACCCGGTCGACGACCACGCCGCCGAGGCCGACACCGAACTCCGCGAGGCGATCGAACTCGCCGACCAGCTCGGTGTGGACACCGTCACCACCTTCTCGGGGTTGCCGGGCGGGAGCCCGAACGACGAGGTCCCGAACTGGATCACCGCGCCGTGGCCAACCGAACACAAGGAGGCCCACGATTACCAGTGGGAGGTCGCCGAGGAGTACTGGAGCGAGATCGCCGAGGTCGCCGACGACCACGGCGTGAACGTCGGGATCGAGATGCACCCGAACATGCTGGTCTACGAACCCTCGGGGATGCGGCGACTCCACGAGGCGGCGGGCGACCGGATCGGCGCGAACTTCGACCCCTCACACCTCTACTGGCAGGGTATCGACGTCCCGGAGGCGATCCGGTATCTCGGCGACGCGATCCACCACGTCCACGCGAAGGACACCAAAGTCTACGAACCCAACTCGAAGGTCAAGGGCGTGCTCGACACCGCGCCGTACACCGAGGAGGCCGACCGCTCGTGGCTCTTCCGAAGCGTCGGCTACGGCCACGGCGAGTCCCACTGGAAGGACGTCGTCTCGACCCTCCGGATGGTGGGCTACGACGGGGCACTCTCGATCGAACACGAGGACTCGCTGACGAGTTCGCGCGAAGGGCTCGAAAAGGCGGTCGACATGCTCTCCCGAGCGGTCTTCGAGACCACGCCCGGGGACGCCTACTGGGCGGAATAGAACGGTATACGGTTC
Source organism: Halococcus sp. IIIV-5B (assembly GCF_003602035.1). Classification (NCBI taxonomy): domain Archaea; kingdom Methanobacteriati; phylum Methanobacteriota; class Halobacteria; order Halobacteriales; family Halococcaceae; genus Halococcus; species Halococcus sp. IIIV-5B. Next base: position 18,423 of record NZ_QZWE01000016.1, read on the forward strand.
ACGTCTCTTTTTTTTGGTCGTCAGTCGGCCCCTTCGGGCTGGTCCGACGTGAACGCGTCGCGGGTGTTCGTTGCGGTGTGGCCGAGCAGGGTCCCGAGGCTTTCACGTCGTCTGGCGAACAGCGCGAGACCGAGCACGACGTAGACGACCGTGTAGACGTAGAGTATCTGGATGCTGACCTGTGTCGCGGCCGGTTCGGCGATCGTCCGGATGACGTAGAACTCCGCGACGACCTGCGAGACGAACAGGAGGAGGAGCGCGACCGCCTCGCGGACGCTGATCTCGAGGTTCGTGAGGATGGCGATCGCGAAGAGACTCTGGGCGGCCGTGATCCAGATCTCGGCGGCCTGCTTCGAGTCGAACGGCAGCGTCCCGATTGCACCCGCGGAGATGGAGTAGACCACGGCGAGCGTGCCGATCAGGAGGGTCCACTGGTTGAGCTTCGAGGAGATGAGGGCGTTGAAACCGGCGGTCGAGCGGGCCTTGTTCACGAGGTAGGCCACCACGACGAGTTCGGGGCTCTCGCTCGCGAGCGGGGCGACCCACTGGACCATGAAGAACTCGGGGATCCCGTACTGGAGGCCGACCTGTTCGAGGCCCTCCGCGAACGGGTGGACCGCGGTGAAGATTATCGCACCCGAGAAGGCGAAGCCGACCAGGACGACCCCGATACGGGCCATCTTCGGGTAGGTCTGGAAGTAGGCCGGGACGCCGACCTGCTCCTCCGACTCCTCGACGTCGCCGCGGATGATCACGAACAGATAGAAGACGTAGAGGCCGACGAGCAGGAGAGTGTCGACCGGGCCGATCCCGCCGCTCAACGGGATGAAGAAGGCGAAGAGGGTCGCGACGAGCAGGAGGACGATCTCGAGACCGATCTCGCGGTCGAGGACGACGACGTCGGCGAGGAAGCCCGAGCGCTCCTCGACGGCCGCATCACCCGAGCGCTTCGCCCGGGAGATGCTGAACAGCGCGATGCCCGACCAGCCGAGGCCGATCAGGATCCGGTTCGCGCCGGTCATGTTGGCCACCGCGAGGTTGGCCGCCTGGTCCGACCCCGCCCCCGCTTGCCAGGCGTAGAGCGCGTCGACGGCGTACTCGGGCGCGACCGCCAGCACCGCCAGCACCGCGATGGCGAACGCCTGGGGGACGTCCTTCTCGGCGGTTTCGGCCGCCCACGCGAGCAGGAACGCCGCGCCGAGGATGGCGAGTCCGCCGACGGCCACCGCGAGAACCGGCAGGATGTTCTCCCCGGGGTGAACGGTTCCGTAGCCGCCGTACGAGAAGAACGTCACGATCCAGGGGATCGTGAGCAGTAGCGCACCGGCGACGGCGACGAGGGGATGACGAAACCGTTCGAGCATTGGCTCGGAAGTCGTGATCCAGGTATTTGTGTGCTGTTATCGGCCCGAACCGGGATCGATCAGGGCCGGTCCCCGCCGGTGAACGTGCGGGCGGTGGTTCGGAGTCCCGCCTCGACGGTGTCGGCCGCCGCCATCAGCGTCGTCCCGAGCACGCTCATGACGAGGACGTAGCCGACGGCGAACGCCGGGATCGTCTCGCTCAGCACCGGACTGCCCGACTGCGAAGCGACGAGCGCCGCGATGATCAGCGAGAACTCCCCGCGGGTCACCAGCCCGCAGCCGACCCGGACCGAACGGCGCGTATCGAGGTCGTAGAGACGACCCCCGACGTAGCCGGAGACGAACTTCGTCGGGGTCGTGAGGACGACCGCGACGGCGAGCACGCCGACGACGCCGACCACCGCTCGCGGGTCGGTGGTCAGCCCGATCCAGAAGAAGAAGACGGCCGCGAAGACGTCCCGAAGCGGGATCAGTCGTTCCTCGATGCGCTCGACGTGGTCGGTCGAGCTGAACCCCATGCCGACGAAGAAGGCCGCGACCGCCTCGCTCGCCCCGACCGCGAGCGCGCCGCCGGCGATCAGGACCGTGACCGCGACCGTCCGGAGCACGAACTGCTCGTCCGAGCGAACCCCGAGATACCGCTCGAAGAGCGTTTCGCCGAACGCGACGAGCGCGACCAGCGCGAGGAGAAAGCCCGCGACGACGGCGATCCCGGTCGCGGCCGTCGCGAGGTCGCCCCCGCCGGTCAGGACGGCCGCGAGCGCCGCGAGGTAGACCGCGATCACGAGGTCCTCGAAGACCAGCGTGCCGAGGATGGGGCCGCTCTCGGCGTTCGCGATCCAGCCGAGGTCGATGAGGGACTTCGTGATGACGGCGCTGGAGGAGATGTAGACGACCCCACCGAGCACCACCGCTTCGAGGACCGTCCAGCCGAGCGCGAGCCCGATGCCGACTCCGACCGGGAAGTTGATCCCGAGGTCGACCAGCCCCGCCTTCACCATCCGGTCGCCGCTCTCGAGGAGCTGGTCGATCGAGAACTCGAGGCCGAGGAAGAACAGGAGAAAAACGATCCCGAGCTCGCCCGCGACGGTGATCACCTCGTTGTCGCCGAGCGAGGGGAGACCGAGTGCGCCGAGGGTGTAGGGGTTGACGGCGAGCCCCGCGAGGACGTAGAAGGGGATCACCGACTGGTCGAGCGCCCGTGCGAGCGCGCCGCCGAGCGCGATGGCGGCGAACATCACACCGAGTTCGAGCAGGAGCGTCTTCGCCATTCAGGCCCCGGATTCGCCGTCGGTACCCCCGGCGGCGAGGTCGTCGAGGCGGCGGCAGGCCGTCTGCGACCCGAGCACGACGAGGGTGTCGTCCGGCTCGATCCGGGTTTCGGGGCCCGGGTTCGTGATGGTCTCCTCGCCGCGCTGGACGGCGATCACGGAAACCCCGAGTTCCTGTCGGAGGCGCGTCTCCGCGAGGGTGCCGCCGACGAGCGACGACTCCGGCTGGACCCGAGCCCACTCGATGAGGGTGTCGTCCGAGAGCACCGTATCGATCGTCTCGGTGCGGATCGGCTGGAAGTACGCCCCTTCGAGGATGGTTCCCACTTGGCGGGCCAGCCGGTCCGAGACCTCGAACAGTTTCTCGGCGTCGGCGTCGGGGTCCGCCCGAACGAACAGCTCGCGCCGGCCCGTGTTGTGGATCACGATCACCAGTCGCCGTTCGTCGTCGAGTTCGACCTCGAACTTCTTGCCGACGCCCGGGAGGTCGGCCTCGTAGACGGTCATGGTAAACGTCGGTCCGGGGGCGACAAAACGTCCCGGGTCGGGAGTCGGTCCCTCGAATCGCCAACACGTCGACGTTCCACAACCATCGTGAGCCACTGTTCTCTCCAACTCCCGATTTCTGGTCGCCCTTTCCGTATGCCACCGTGCCTCGCTCGACAGGGTGATAGGTGGACGGCGATGTGGTAGTCCCGATGATGGTCACGACCCACGTCCTAGTCGGGGTCCTCCTCGGCGCGCTCGTTTCGAGCGTCGCACCGACCGCGGCGGCGGTTCCGGTGGTGGCGGGCGCGGTCGGCGGTGTGTTCCCCGACCTCGATATGGTCCTCGACCATCGGCGGACGTTCCACTACCCGGTCTACTTCCCACTGGTCGCCGGCGTCCTGGCGATGGTCGCCGTTTGGGTGCCGACGCCGCTCGTGGTCGCCCTCACGGTCGCGGTCGGGGCGGCGGGACTCCACAGCGTCATGGACGTCTTCAGCGGCGGTCAGGAGCTTCGCCCGTGGGAACGCGTGGACGACCGCGCGGTGTTCGACCACCACTCGAACCGCTGGCTCCGGGCCCGACGCGTCGTCTACAGCGGGTCGCCCGGCGACTTCGTCCTCGGGGCGCTCGCCGCCGGGGGAGTGGCCGTCGCGGGCATCGACCTCGCGACACGGCTCTCGTTCGGGGTTCTCGTGCTCTCGGTTCCGTACACGGTGTTCCAGCGTCGGATCGCCGCCTCCGTCCCGCGTCGCTTCCAGACCCTCTCCGACTTCCTGAAGCACGGGCTCGCCCTCGGGGCTCATCGACTCCGCGACATCGTCCGGAAGTGAGTCCCGGAGACCCCGGGAGCTAAGACGCCGACCGGCGATGGTCCATCCGTGCCGCGCCTCTGGCAGCTCACCCGGAACCGACACGCGCGCCGGCTGTACGAGCGGTTGGCCGAGCTGGGGGTCACCGTCGCCACGCTCGACGTCTACGTCCACGACCACCCCGACGAGATCAGCGATGCGACACCCGACGCGGTGACCGTCGAGACGTACACCCGCGACGACCTCGTGAGAGGCGACCTCGCGACCGCCGACCCCGCGTTCGACGACCTCGTCGGGACCGACCGCGCCGTCGTCGCCCACGAGGACGGGGTGGTCGCAGGTTTCCTGTTCGTGAGCGGCGACCGGGAGGTGGCCGTGCCCGCGCTCGACGCGTCGATCTCGTACGACGGTGCCTACATCTGGAACGTCTACGTCGACCCCGCGTTCAGACGGCGCGGCGTCGCCACGGCCCTGATACGCCGTGGACTCGCGACGGCCGGGGCCGTCTTCGGGGCCTCGACCGTGCTCGCGCTCGTCGCCCCCGACAACTACCCGTCGAGACGTGCGTTCGAATCGAACGGGTTCGAACCCCGGCAAACCATCTCGTATCTCCGCTTGTTCGGCTTCGAGACGCGATTCGAACGTACCTGAACCGAAACCCGCCCGACGAAGTGATGGGTCGTCCCCGAAACCGCCCAACCATACATACGCATAAGAGACAGTCAATAGATTCGATACAGTATACCTATCTCGAAACGAACGGTGGACGTTCTCAGTGGCCGATAGAACAATGCCGGAACGGCTCGCGAACCGTGCGTTCGGCCGGTCCGTCGGTCGAACGAACCAGCCGCGCGGGACCGCCCACATCCTCGTTCGCCTCGATGTGGCCGACTACCTCAGCGTTCTCGCCCTGCTGTGTGCGTGGACGGGGATCGTCTTCCTCCTCTCCGGCGAGCCGAACTGGGCGGTGGTCGTTCTGCTCGTCGCCTTCGGGTTCGACAAGCTCGACGGGTTCGTCGCCAGGCGGTACGGCCTCGCCACCGACCTCGGCCGGCAGCTCGACGCGTTCGTCGACGTCTTCGCGTACCTGGTCTCGGGGGCGTTGCTGTTTCACGTCGCGCTCTCGCCCACCCCGATAGCGAGCGTCGTCGTGGGCTTTTGTGTGGTCTGTTTCGGTGGGCTGCGCCTCATCAGGTTCACCAGCGAGGGCTTTCGAACGGAGGCCGACACGAGCTACTACCGCGGGATCACCGTGGTCCACGTGAACGTCCTCGTGCTCGTCAACTACCTCCTCGCGGCGTTCGTCGGGGTCTGGAACGGCTGGCTGGCGGCGGGTACGGTCGTGCTCGCCTGCCCGCTGATGGTGTCGGAGTACAAGAGCTACAAGACCGTCAAGAGTCAGGCCGTGGCGGCGCTCGCGGGGGTGCTCGTCGCCGGGCTCTGTCTGGCGCTCGAATTCGGCGTCGTTCCGGCGGGGGTCATCGGTGGTTGACGCCGACTGGCCCGACGACGAGTCAAGCGACGGGACGGTCGCGTTCGACCCGCACGTCCACACCGAGGGCTCCTACGACGCCGCCGTCCCAGTGGAGCGCGTCCTCGAACGGGCTCAAGCGGTGGGCCTCGATGCGCTCTGTGTCACCGACCACGACACCATCGACGAATCGCTGCGCGCCGTCGACCTCGCGTCCTCGTTCGGGCTGGTCGCGATACCCGGCGTCGAGCTCTCGACCGCCGACGGCCACCTCCTCGCGCTCGGGGTCGACGAGTGCCCCGAGCCGGGGCGGCCGGTCGCCGAGTCGGTACGGACGGTCCGCGACATGGGCGGGCTCGCCATCGTTCCGCACCCGTTCCAACGGAGCCGTCACGGGATCCGTCGTCGGGACATCGTCGACTGTGACGGGATCGAGGTGCGCAACGCGTGGTCGATGACGGGCCTCAGGAACCGGAGCGCACGACGATTCGCCCGCGCCTGCTCGTACCCGAAGATCGGCGGGAGCGACGCACACTCGACCGCGACGGTCGGACTTACCTACACCGAGCTCGCGCTCGACCCCGACAGAGCCGACCGAACGACGGTCCTCGCGGCGGTCCGCGACGGCGACACCCGTGCCCGCGGTGTCCCCGCCCCGCGTCGCCGTTATCTCCGGAAGTTCGCGGCGAGCGCGGGCCGGAAGACCGGGTCGGCCGTCGCCGGCCTGGGCCGGCGGTTCCTGCGGGTCGACCACCCCGATGGCCGCTCGTCGTGAACGCGGTTCCCGTCGTCCTCGATTCGTTTCGCTTCGCTTCACGACGATGCAGCGGGAAACGGGTCGTTCCCGCGATGCGAGCCGTCCCCGACGTCTATTGATCCGATGCTCGCTTCTCAATATCACTCGATAGATTCGGGAGTCTAGGCTCAACTACCGTCGGCCCGACACGCGACCAATGTCGGAACGGGTTCTCGCCGATGGGGAGGAGGGCGAGCAGGGGTCCACCGAGCGCCCCCTGTCGCGGGCGTACGCGAAACTCGTCGGGATGGCCGACCGTCGGGAGGAGATCCTCGGCCGGCTCCTCGAACGATATCGGCACAGCAGTCGTCTCTCGCCGGTCCGAAGCCTCGCGTTCTGGTCGGCGATCATGCTCCCCTGCATCTATCTCCCGCTGTTCGCGACCGGACTGTCGAGCGGGGCGAAACGCCACGCGTTCGTCGTCCTCCTCGCGCTGAACTACCTCGCCTTCCTCGCGGGCTACGACCACCGCCCGTAACCACGGCCAATCTATAACTGGCCGAGCCCCGAAGCCTCCCTACAATGGCTATCGAGAGCCCACGGGAGCACCGTCACGAGGAGATCGAACGGATCGTCGAGACGAAGGGTGACGTGACGCCGACGCGCGACGAGGCCGACAAGTACACCGTCGTGGGAGCGGCCCACAGGCGGACCTTCGCGGACTGGCTCACGCCCATCGGGGCCCACTTCGTCTGTCACCGAAACGATATCCCGGCGGCCGACGCCGATTCGTGGACCGTCGCGCTCACGGGCGACGCCGAGGGGAGTCTCACGATGGCCGACCTTCAGGACTATCCGACGGTGGCGGTCGCGCACACGATGGAGTGTGCCGGCAACGGTCGTGGCCAGCACGATCCCGAAACGGGAAGCGTCCAGTGGGGATTCGAGGCAGCCGGCACCGCGGTCTGGACCGGGGTCCCAGTGAGTTCGGTGCTCCGCGACCACGGCATCGACGCGGCCGACGGTCGCTGGCTGACCGCCGTCGGGGGCGACCCGTCCGACGCCGAGGACGTCTTCGCCCGGTCGATCCCGCTCTCGAAGGCACTCGACGACTGTCTCCTCGCCACCGAGATGAACGGTCAGCCCCTCCCGCGCGAACACGGCTTCCCGGTTCGGCTGATCGTTCCGGGCTGGTACGGCGTCAACAACGTGAAGTGGGTCGACGAGCTCCGAGTGATGGAGACGATGGTCCGCGAGGACTCGCTCGACCGGCCGGGGAAACACGACTTCTGGCAGCAGGTCTCCTACCGGATCCATCCCGAAGGTGTCGAGCCCACCGTTCGTGAGACCATCGAGACGACCGACACGTGGGAGCAGATCGAGGGCGCGGTCGACCACCCCTACACGTTCGATACCAACGTGATGTCCGTTATCGGCCTCCCGGACGGCGAGACACCCGTCACGCCTCGGGACGACGGCACGGTCGAGGTCCGCGGGGTGGCGTGGGCCGGCGACGACCGCGTCGAGCGCGTGGAGCTGTCGACCGACGGCGGCGAGACCTGGGCGGACGCGGAGCTGTTCGGCCCCGACTACGCGGGCGCGTGGCGGCTGTTCCGGTACGACTGGCCCGCCGAGGCCGGCCGACACACGCTCTGTTCGCGCGCGACCGACGAGCGCGGCCGCCGACAGCCCGCGCGGATCGGGAGTCCAGAAGAGTGGCGGGACGCGCTTGATGACGACGCGTACCCGTGGAACGAGGGTGGGTTCGCGGCGAACGCGTTCGAGCCGAACGCGGTCACGGTCGAGGTCGAAAACGAGTCCCCTTCGACGGAGTAGCCCTCACGAGATCGGTCGATTTCACCTCAATCGTCCGCGGCCGAACCGTCGCCGTAGTACTTCGTGAGGAGCGCCGCGGCGGCCTCCGGGGTCGAGCGGTACTCGCGGCCGTCGTCCGGGGTTCGGACGGCGAATGCGTACCGCCGACTGTCGGGGACGTACCAGCGCTCCGAGTGGACCCGCATCGGGTCGGGGAGGTCGTGCGTCTCAGCCGGGGTATCGTCCGATTGTGCCGTCGCTTTGGTCGGCGTACCGGAGGGGTCGGTTGCCCTATCGGTATCTTCGGTCTCGGTCTCAGTCGCCCTGTCGTCGGATGGTGACACTTCGGGCTCGACCAGGAGATCGCTCCGAAGCCCGGGATGGGGCATCGAGTCGTCGGCCGTGTCGGTCCCGTTCCCGTCTTCGAGTGTGCGCGCCATGAGCACCGCCTGGGTGTTCACGACCGGTTCGTCCGCGCCAGGTCGACACTGGGTGTACGAGCCGTCGGCGGCCATCTCCCAGCGCTTCCGATTGTCGTGGCGCATCACGTCCAGCACGAAGCGGAGCTGCTTTCGGATCGCGGGGTCCTCGACCGGCGTGACCGCCTCCACCCGACTGTCGAGGTTCCGGGTCATCCAGTCTGCCGAACCGGTGTAGTACTCGGGGTCGCCACCGTTCTCGAAGTAGTAGATCCGGGAGTGTTCGAGGAAGCGCCCAACGACGCTATGGACGGAGACCGTCTCGCTGATCCCCTCAATGCCCGGTCTGAGCCGACAGATGTCGCGGACGACGAGGTCGATATCGACCCCTTCCATCGAGGCCCGATAGAGCTCCTCGACGATTTCGGGGTCCTCCAGCGCGTTCATCTTGGCGACGATCCGGGCGTCGCGCCCCTCGCGCGCGTGGTCGGCCTCCCGCCGGATCATCCGCGTGAACGCCGCTCGCATCGTGACCGGGGCGATGAGGAGCTCCCGGAACTCCTCGTCGAGCGTCGGGCCGGTGTAGAAGTTGAAGAGCTTCACGAGGTCGCGGCCGATGTCGCGGTCGGCGGTGAGCAGACCGAGGTCGACGTAGCCCTTCGCGGTCTCGGAGTGGTAGTTGCCGGTCGCGATGTGGGAGTAGAGGCCCATCCCGTCGCGCTCCTCGCGCACCACCAGCGCGGTCTTGGTGTGGGTCTTGAGCCCGATGGTGCCGTAGGCGACGTGGATCCCGTTCTCCTCCAGCTTCCTGACCCATTCGAGGTTGTTCTGCTCGTCGAAGCGCGCCTTGAGCTCGACCATCACCGCGACCTGCTTGCCGTTCGCGGCCGCCTCGATCAAGCTCTCGATCACCTTCGAGTCGCTGGCGGTACGGTAGATGGCGGCCTTGATGGCCCGGACGTCCGGGTCGGTGGCCGCTTCGTCGAGGAAGCGCTGGACGGTCTTCGTAAAGGAGTGATAGGGGTGGTGGACCAGGATGTCGTCGCGGCGGATCTCGTCGAAGATCGCCTTCGTGTCGTCGGTGCCATCGTGGTCGGCGTGTGTCTCGGCGAGCCGGGGGTGTGGCTGTGGGGTCCACGGGTCGCGTTTGAGGTCGGGCCGATCGAGGTCGAGCAGGTCGGTGAACTCACGAAAACCCAGCGGACCCCGCCGGAGGAACACCTCGCGGTCGTCGAGGTCGAGTTCGTCCATCAGGAGGTCGAGCATCGGCCCGGAGATCTCGGCCTCGGCTTCGAGCCGGACCACCGTGGCGAACCGCCGCTCCTCGATGACCTCCTCGATCATCGCCATCAGGTCCTCGGCGACCTCCTCGTCGCGTCTGACCTCGGCGTTTCGCGTCAGCCGGAACGTCGCGACTTCGAGCACGTCGACGTTCGGGAGCAGGAGGTCGAGGTTGCCCTTGATCACGTCCTCCAAGAGCACGTACCGCTCGCCAGCCTCGACGGCGATCAGGCGGGACTGGTTCGGCGGGACCTTGATCCGGGTGAAGGTCTCCTTGTCGTCGCGCTGGCGGCGGGCCCGGACCCCGAGCGAGAGGCTCAGGTTCGAGATGAACGGGAACGGATGGGCGGGGTCGAACGTCAGCGGCGTCAACGTGGGGAGGACCGACTCCTCGAAGAACGCCCGCATCGCCGACTGGTCGTCGGCCGAGAGCTCCTCCCACGAGCGGATGTGTATCCCCGCCTCGGCGAGCGCCGGGTGGATGGTCTCGTGATAGCACTCGGTCTGGGCCTCGAACAGCGGACGGGCCGTCTCCAGAACCGCCTTCCACTGCTCGGTCGGCGTCCGCCCGTCCGGCGTGCGCTGGGCGACGTCGGCCTCCATCTGCTGTTCGAGCCCGCCGACGCGTTTCATGAAGAACTCGTCCATGTTTTTCGTGAACAGCGCGAGAAATCGGACCCGTTCGAGCAGCGGCGTTCGCTCGTCGAGCGCCTCGTGGAGCACCCGCCGCTGGAATTCGAGCTGACTCAGCTCCCGGTTGAGGTAGAACTCGGAGTCCGAGAGGTCGACGTCCTCCCCACTGGTCGCCGTGGGCTGGCTCGCGCTTTCAGGCATCGGGCTGGGGGTCGGGGGTTCGAAGCGGCGAGACGGTCTTGTCGTCGTCCCGTTCCTGGTAGGTCTCCCGTGCGGGGACGTTCACGAACCGGTCCCGTGCGGTGTCGTAGGCCGTGAGCGACCCGCCGTAGACACAGCCGGTGTCGAGCCCGATCGCGTCGGGGCGGTAGACCGGCGCTTCGAGCGGGGTATGCCCGAAGAAGACCCGCGGCGGGCCCTCGTAGTACTCCCACCAGAACGGGCGGTCGTAGTCGCCACCCGTCCGCGGGTTTCGCATGTTCCGTAGGTCCTCGGCGTCGTGGTCGGCGAGCGGCCGGTCCGGGTCGACCCCGCCGTGGACCACGGCGTTGCCCGCCCACGAGATGACGGTCGGCAACGATTCGAGGTAGGCCCGGTCGGCATCGGTGAGCGCGGGTAGCGAGGCGTCGCCGCGGAAGAGCTTCGGCTCGTTGTTTCCCATCACCGACATCGCGTTCTCCATCCCCCGGACGAGTTCCACGACACCCTGGCTGTCCGGCCCTTTCCGGATCAGGTCGCCGACGAACACCACGAGGTCGTCGGCCGCCGGGTCGAGCGTTCGGAGGAGGGTTTCGAGCTCGACACGACAGCCGTGGACGTCACCGACGACGTAGATGGTCGCCCACTGGTCCGCGTCGATACGACGATGGCTGGTGTCGGCGGCCGGGACCGTCTCTTCGAGGTCGTCCATCGGTTGCCGGAGGATACACTACCGCAACGATAAGCTGCTCGAAATTCAAATATATACCGCTCTATTCCGAAAATATTCGTATTTTTCCACGTACCCGATCAATACGGCTGGTTCGTCGGTAGGGATTTGGCCTACTCGGGACCCGACGGTCGAACGGACCCGGGCACACGAGCGTGCGCCGCCGCGACCCGTTTGAGGCGTTCGAGGTGTTCATCGCAGAGCCGAACGGTCACCTCGGTGACGTCGTACTCGACGGTGCTCACGGTCTTTCCACCCGTTTCGACGGTTCGCGCTCGCCACGACGGGATGGCGTAGTGGCCGTCGCGCTCACAGAACGCGCAGTTCGATCCCGATAGCCGGAAGCCGAACAGGAGGCTGACGCCGAAGGCGGTGCACTCACAGCCGACGCAGAGCCCGCCGACCTCGCTGCCGGTCGCGAGGTCGACCACAGCACGGTTGTAGCCCGCACGGTGACCGCAGACGATACACCTCATGACCGCGGCGGCCTCCTCCATCGGGCCCGGTCGCGTCGCGTCGTGCTCGGTTCGGTGGCTGTCATGGGTTCCCGTTCGTGTTCTGTTCGAGAACTCCATTGATTAATAAAGCAAATTGAGGGTATCTCAATAGCTATCCCGACGCCACCGGTCCTCGTTGGAGCCGGGATCTCGTGGTCACGCCTCCGTTATGCTCGGCAGTCGGCCGGTCGTCGCGAGCAGGGCGAGGCCGCCGATGACTACCGCCAGAACGACCGCGAGCGCCTGAAAGACCGTGTCGTAGCCGATCCCGAGTTCGACGACCTCGCCGACGAACCAGCTCCCGAGCGCCTGGCTGAACATCATCCCGCCGCTGAACGTGGCGTAGGCCCCGCCGCGGTGTTCGTCGGGGAGCGCGGAGAGCAGGAAGGCGTCCGCCGCCGGGAACATGCTGTGGATCACGTAGCCGATGACGGCGCTCAGTACGACGATCCCCACGAGACCGTTCGTGACCGTGAGGAGGAGCAGAGAGCCGACGAAGGCGACGATCACCCCGAGGATGTACGGCGCGACGCGCACCCGGTCGACGATGGTGCCGCTGAGCCAGAACGCCGGAACGCCGGCGGCGAACATCACGGTGAGGAGGGTGCGCGAGAAGGCGGGCGAGAAGCCACGGGCGGTTTCGAGGTACGACGGATAGAAGTTGAACAGCCCCTGCCAGACGAAGCTGGCCGCCCCGAACGTCACGACCCCGACGACGATCAGCCGCCACTCGGCGGCGACCGCCCCCCGGAAGTTTCGGTCGACGCCGCTGGCCGCCGGGAACTCGACGCGTTTCGCGACCCGATAGAACACGGCGGTCGTGACGAGCGCCACGACCGCGACCACGACGAAGACCACGCGCCAGGATATCGTCAGCGCGAGCGTGACGAGCGGCGCGGCGAGCACCGCCGCGACCTGGCTCGCGGTGCCGTGGATCCCGAGCCGGCGGCCGACCTCGCTGACGTAGAGTTCGCTGAGCAGCGGGTTCGCGGCGACGAAGTACGCGCCCGTCGCCGTCCCGAGCAGGAAGGCCCCGGCCCCGAGGGTGAGAACGGAGTTCGCGAGCGCCGCGACGACCGACGCGCCGGTCAGCATCGCCCCCGAGAGCAACACCACGTGGTGGCGCGGCAGGACCGTCAGGAGGTAACCAACCGGGATCCGCGGCAGCGCGCTCCCGGCCCAGACGAGGGTCACGACCAGCCCGACGGTTCCGGGCCCGATCGCGAAGGCCTGCTGGAGCGGTTCGACCAACGGCGCGTAGACGACGCGAACCAGATTGACCAGGAACGCCATCGAGCACAACGACGTGAAGAGCCTGGCCTTGGACACTGCTCGACCCGACGTCGTGACGGGGTTCAACCCTTCCGGAACGCGACGGACGCCACAGGACCGCACCACCGACTCCGTCGGCGAGCGCCCGACTCAGCTCGGACGAGGGGCACCGTCATCGACCGGCCGCCGAGAGCGCGACGACGCGGCCGTCGCCGTACATCACGTAGATCTCGTCGACCCCGTCGCCGTCGGTGTCGGCGAGCCGAGGGTGTTCCCAGATCGGGACGTCCCGCTCGTAGGTCCCGCGCACCGAGCCGTCCGCCGGGTCGACGACCGAGACGGCCCCGCCGTTCGTCACCGCGACGAGCTCCGGGTTTCCGTCGCCATCGACGTCGCCCATGCTCGGCGGTGGGACGACCTGGATGTCACCGGTATCGAGCGTCGTGGTCCACTCGGTCGCGCCGGTGGCCGCGTCGAGACTCCGGAGTTTGCCGTCGCGTGCGACCGCGTACACCTCCGGTCGGCCGTCGTCGTCCCCGTCCCCGAACGCGTGAACCGCCGCGAAATCACCGAGGTCTCGCTGCCACTCGACACGTCCGGTGCGTCCGTCGACGGTGACCACCTGTCCCGTCACCGTTCCGACGACGACCTCGACCGCCGGGTCCGCGTCGGTTTGCCCGGTGACCATCCACGTGATGGTTCCGTCCGACGGCGGGGACCGACGCCAGGCGACCGTGCCGTCGGGCTCGAAGACGACCAGCGCCTTGGCACCGAACCCGACCGCAAGCTCACGGGTACCATCGCCCGTGAAGTCGGCGAGCGCCGGCTGGGCGTTGACGTAGCCGGGAACGGTGCGTCGCCACACCGTCGTCCCGTTCACGTCTCGCACGACGACCGTTCCGCTCGTGTCGACCCCGATGACCTCCTCGTCCTCGTCGCCAGTGAAGTCCGCCACGACCGGCTGGGTGTAGCCGTAGGACGCGAGGGGATAGCTGAAGCGTTGGCGGCCGGTGAGCGCATCGAACCCGTGTATCAGGTTCTCGGTCGTCTCGGCGAGCACTTCCTCGGTCCCGTCCCCGTCCACGTCGGCGATCGCGGGGTCGGCGACCGAGTGGATCGTACAGTTCGTCGCGGGCACCTGGTAGTTCCAGAGCCTCGCGCCCGTCGTCGCGTTGAGCGCGACGAGCGCACACTGCGTCGAGCTGTAGTTCCCACTGATGGGGGCGTAGACGACCGGATGGCCGTCGACCCGTCCCGCCGTCGGTGCGTGGTGGTTGCCCAGCACGGGTCGCTCGGTGTCGCTGACCCACAGCGTCCGGAGTTCGCTCCCGCCCGTCCCTATCGTGACGCCGTACGCCACGACACCACCGAGCGCTATCGCCACGACGACGAGCACGACCGTAGTCCTCCTCCGCATTCCGTTCGATGCACGACGGGGCAGGTGCTAAGCCATGTGGTTCACGTCTCGATAGCGGCCGCCGGACGGCCACGCGACGAGTCGTACGAGAGCGCGACGACCCGCCCGTCGCCGTACATCACGAGGACCTCGTCGATCCCATCACCATCGAGGTCGACGAGCGTCGGATGCGTCCAGACGGCGACGTCGCGTTCGTAGGACGTGAGGCGGTTCCCGTTCGCCGGGTCACGGACCGAGACGGCCCCGCCGTTCGTCACGGTCACGAGTTCCGACTCACCGTCGCCGTCGAGGTCCCCGAGTGCCGGTGGCGGGGTGACCGAATCCTCCGTCGAGAGACCCGCGTGCCACTCGACCTCGCCGGTCCGCGCCGAGAGCGCGTCGAGGTTGCCGTCGCCGGTCGTGACGTAGAGTTCTTTCGACCCGTCCCCGTCGCCGTCGCCGAGTGCGTGGATCGCGGGTCGGTTGTTCGAGGTGTTCCAGCGCCACTCCGTCGCCCCGGTCGCCCCGTCGAGCGCCGCCACACCGTCTCCGGTGGCGACGAACAGCGTCTGCGCCCCGTCGACCGACCCGCTCGCCGCGAAGGCGGCGTAGACCGAGCGCTCCCAGACGACGCTCCCGTTCGGTTCGTAGAGCGTGACGTTCCCCGGCGCGCTGACGGCGACCTCCGGACCGCCGTCGCCGTCGAAGTCCGCTTTCCTCGTGTCGGCGGTCACGCCGGCCGCGACCCGGTCCCGCCACGCGACGGTTCCGTCCGGCCGCACCGCGAACACCGAGCCGTTGAAGTCCGCGACGACCGCTCTACGGACCGGTTCGGCGAGGACCGCGGGCGCGCTGTAGCCGAACGAGGTGAGGTCGAAGCGGAGGGTTTCGGTCCCATCGTTCACGTCGTAGCCGTAGAGCACGTTCTCGGTCGTGGGAACGAGCACGTCCGGTTCACCGTCGCCGTCGAGATCCGCGATCGTCGGGTCGCCGATGCCGTGAGTGGCACACGACCGATTCCGGATGGTCCGCTCCCACTCGACCGTCCCAGTACCATCGAGCATGACGAGCGCGCACTTCGCACCGGACGAACCGCCGACCGAACTCACCGGGGCGGCGATTATCGTTCGATTGTTGATCCGGACCGCGGCCACGGAGTGGTGGTTGACCTGGTTCGGCCGCGGGGTGTCGCTCACCCACTCCTCGGTAAGCGTCCCGCCGGACGCCGTAACCGTATCGTAGCCGACCACCGCCGCCCCGGCGAGCGCGGCGACGACGACGGCCACGACCAGCCCGGTCCGCACCTGCATACCCGCTCCTGTCCTCGTGCCCGAATAAGGTCTCGCGTTGGTCCCCCCGATTCGAGGCCCGTACTACGAGTCGTACGAGAGCGCGACCACCCGGGCGTCGTCGTAGATCACGAACATCTCGTCGTCGCCGTCGCCGTCAAAGTCAGCGACCCGCGGGAAGGTGTTGATCGGGACGTCCCGCTCGTAGGAGTCGACTGTCTCGCCGTTCGTCGGGTCGATCACGAGGACGCGGCCGGCGGCGGTCACGGCGACGAGTTCGGGGTCGCCGTCGCCGTCGAGGTCGCCGAGGCTCGGCGGCGGCATCACCCGCGCGTCCGTCTCGGCCGTGAGTCTGGTTCGCCAGTCGAGACTCCCGTTCGCGGCGTCGAGGCTCCGGAGCACGCCGTCCCGCGCGACCACGTAGACCTCCGTTCGACCGTCGCCATCGCCGTCGCCCATCGCACGGACCGACGCCCCCTGCGCACTGAGGTTCCGCCGCCACTCGACCGACCCGTTCGCGCCGTCGAGCGTGACCACCTCACCGAAGAAGGTCGCGAAGGTGAGTTCGAGCGAGGCGTCGTCGTCGGCCTGCCCGGTCGTCATCCACTTCGTGGCGCTCGCGTTCGGGATCGCTTGCCGCCACGCCACGCTGCCGTCGCGTTCGAGCACGATCGCCTCACCGCCGAGCTGTCCGATGGCGATCTCCGGATCGCCGTCGCCGTCGACGTCGGCGATCACTGGCTGGCGGACGCGGGCGTCGCCGAACGACCGCTGCCACGCGACGCTGCCGTTCTGCCCGAACGTGAACACGCCGCCACCGAGGTCGACGACGACCGTCTCGTTGCCCGCTCCCGGGAGGAGGTCGCCGACGAGGGGTTTCGAGTAGCCGTACGACGAGAGGTCGCGACGGAACTCGACGCTCCCGTTCCGGAGGTCGTAGGCGACGACCTCCTCGGCGCTCGTCGCGGCGATCACTTCCTGCTCGCCGTCGCCGTCGAAGTCGGCGATCGTCGGGTCCGAAATCGAGTGGATCGTACACTCCTCGGCGGCGATGGTTCGGTTCCAGCGCTCGGTGCCGTTGCCGTCGAGCGTGGTCAGTCGACACGTCGTCCCCCGTCGGCTGTTGATCGGCACCACGACGAACGACTCGCCGTCGACGAACGCCGCCGCCGGTGTGTGGTGATTGGATTCGAGGACCGCCGGTGGGGTGCTCACCCACTGCTCGGAGAGGGTTCCATTGTCGGCGCTCCGGCCGGTGGGGTCGCCGGTGTCGGTCAGTCCGACGACCGCCGCACCGACCAGCCCGACCAGAACGACGGCCACCACCAGCGCGGTCCGGGGACGCATTGGTCGGGAGTATCAGCAGTCGATCATAAGCGCTCGGCTTGGCCGCTCGGATTCGAGGATCGAACCAATACGCCAGATCAGTTACCTTTTTGTGTCCGTCACCGAAGCCGCGGTATGAGACCGCGTCGGGCAGCCGCCGTTCTGCTCTCCCTGCTCGTCGCCGCGGTCGGGACCGCGAGCGCCCACCAGATCCAGAGTTCGCGGTTCGCCGCGCCCATCCCGCTGGGGTTCCTGTTCGGCGGTGCGGGCGTCACGGTCGCCATCACCGCCCTCTGGGTCGGCCGAACCGGCGACGCGACGGGCGGTCGAACCTGGCGCACGCCGCTAGCGATACCACATCGCGTCGCGACCACGCTCCGTTACGGCGCGAAGGCCGTCTTCTTCGCCGGCTTCCTCGTCACGATCGGGCACGGTCTCGTCGGTCCGCAGGTCGAGGCCGAGAACTTCTCGACGGTGTTCGTCTGGTCGGTCTGGATCGCGGGGCTGGGGCTGTTCTCCGTTCTCTTCGGGAGTCCGTGGCGGGTGCTCTCGCCCTGGCGGGCGGTCTACGACGCGTTGGTCCGCCTCGAAGGCCGGGCGATCCGGCTGGTCGATACGTATCCGTCGTGGCTCGCGTCGTGGCCGGCGTTCGTCGTCTTCGTCGTCGGTATCGGGATCTTCGAGAATCTGACGGTGATACCGCGCTCGCCGGCATCGACCGCGGTCGTCGTCGCGGGCTACGCCGCGGCCATGATCCTCGGCGGGGTCGTCTTCGGCGAGGAGTGGTTCGAGCGCGCCGACGGACTGGAAGTTCTCTATCGGCTGTTCGGCCGGGTCTCCCCAGTGACGTTCGTCGAAGCCCGGGGTGGCTATCGACTCCGACTCCGCCCGCCGTGGACGGGTTGTACGGACGCGGTGGCGGACCTCAGCCTCGTGGCGTTCGTCGTGGGGACGGTCTACACCGTGAGCTTCGACGGCTTCACGAGCACGCCGGAGTACCAGAACCTCCTCTTCGGGCTCCGGGACCTCCTCGACAGCGGGCCCACCACCAGCGTACTGATCTACGTCGTCGGGCTGGGTGGGTTCCTCGTCGCGTTCGTCGCCGTGAGCACCGCGATGGCCCGACTGAGCACCGCAAACCCGCCCTGGCGGGAGACGGCGCTGGCGTTCGCGCCGACGGTCCTCCCGATCGCGGCGGCCTACGAGGTCGCCCACTACTACCCGCTCGTCGCCGAACGCCTCGGCGTGCTCGCCGCGCTCGCGTGGTCGGTCACGATCGCACCGGCGGACCCCGTGACGGTCCTCGGCTGGCTCTCGCTCCCGGCGTTCTGGGGGTCGCAGGTGCTCCTGATCGTCGTCGGCCACGTCATCGCGGTCGTGGCCGCCCACGCCGTCGCCGTCGAGCGCTCGACGAACCTCGCGGTGGCCCGCCGAACCCACCTCCCGCTCGTGGTGCTGATGGTCGGCTACACCGTCCTCTCGCTCTGGATCGTCTCGCGACCCGTCGTCTCGTGACGATTCGATAGGCACACCAGAATCGTTATTCGCCCGAGCGCGTATTCTCGATCGATGACCCCCGCTCTCCATCTCGCCCGTTTCGCCGTCGCCGAGTGGCCGGGGGCCGGAACGTTCGCCCTCCCCAGCGTGTTGGTGGTCGCGGGTATCTCCTCGGTCGCCATCGTAGGGCTCGGCGTGGCGGCGCTCTCCCAGCGACGCTCGCGGTCGTACCTGCTGATAACGCTGGCGCTCGCGACGCTGCTGGTGCGAACGCTGGTCGGGGGGCTCGCGCTCGAAGGGATGCTGAGCATGCACCTCCATCACCTGATCGAACACGCCTCCGACGGGGTGATGGCGGTCCTGCTCTTGGCCGCGGTCTACTTCGCCCGGACCGCGAACCCACGCTCCGACGAGGACACCATATGAACGGAACCAGACGCCGCGTCGCGCGCTGTGTGCGGGCCACGCCCGGAATCCACTTCAACGAACTCGTCCGAACGCTCGACCTCGCCCCGGGCCAGGTCCAGTACCACCTCAAACGCCTCATCGCGACCGACTCGGTGGTCGACGAACAGCGCTACGGCCGAACCCACTACTTCACGCCCGAGGTCGACGACTGGGAGCGCGGGGCGCTCTCGCTGGTACGCCGCGAGACCGCCGGCGACGTCGTCGCCGCTCTCCACGACCGAGGGCCGATGTCGCCCGGTGCGCTCGCCGACGTCCTCGACGTGGCTCGGAGCACGCTCGAATGGCACCTCGACCACCTCGCCGAGCAGGACGTCGTCCGCAAGGACCGCGACGAGCGAAACCGCGTCACGCTGGTGCTCACCCGACCCGACGAAACCGCGGCGCTCCTGCGGACCGTCCAGCCCTCGACCGCCAGCCGGATGGTCGACCGCTTCACCCGACTCGCGGACCACTTGCTCGACGACGCGGACCGGTAGGCCGCTCGGCGACTCGGCCGGACACCGGTGGCGCGGTGCTCCCCCAGTCCCACGAGGCAGCTATCGCGACCGACGACGGTCGTCTCCCGGAGAACGTCGCCGTTGCAGGTCGGAACTATCATCCTTTGTGGCCCGTCTCACCCGGATAACCGACGAAAATCGCGACCCGCCGCTCGAATGACATACTACGATCCTATTGTCGAGTTATCATAAAAGATGCAATATATTTTATGCTGGTTGCCGACCTCCCCTTACGGGAGGGAGAACAATGAGTTCGAACATCGAATCCAGTCGGGAAGACACGCCGCTCGCGGCGAGCTGGCGTGTGCTCGCGGGTGTCGGGGCGCTCATCGCAGTGCTCGGCCTGATCGCGATCGTTTCACCGTTCATCACCGGCGTCGCGCTCTCGGTGCTACTCGGCGCACTGCTCGTCGTCGGCGGGGTGGGTCACGGTGTTCACGCCGTCTCCGCACGGGGCTGGCGGGGGTTCGTCTGGGAACTCCTGCTCGCGGTGCTCTACGTCGTCGGCGGCGTGGCGCTGTTCGTGAACCCCGTCGTGGGGCTGTTGACCCTCACGCTCGTCCTGGCCGCGTTCTTCGTCGTCGAGGGCGTCGTCGGGGTCGTGCTGGGGCTCCGACTCCGCCCGGCGGATGGGTGGGGCTGGATGCTCGCGAGCGGGCTCGTCGGCGTCGCCGCCGGGGCCGTGGTCTGGCTCGGCTGGCCGTCGACCGCGCTCTGGGTGATCGGCCTCGTCTTCGGCATCAGGCTGCTCGCGACCGGCAGCGCGATGCTCATGCTCGCGATGGGGTCCCGCCGGGTGGCTCGCGAGACCCGATCGATCGGGGCCACGCCCCGCGGTGGCTGAGCGGCCGATGGATCCGGACGACTCGTCGGTGACCACGCGACACGACCAGCGATGACCGCGGACGAAGACCGGGAACCGGTCGGTAGGAGGGAGCGGTCGTGAGCTTTCTGACCGTGCTTCCACTCGCGGTCGTGATGGTCTCCGGTCCGCAGATCCTGAGTGTCGTCTTTCTCGCCACGAGCAGGGAGTGGCGACGCAACTCGCTCGCCTTCGTCGCTGGCGCGGCGGTGTCGATATCGCTCGTCGTCAGCCTCGCGTTCCTGCTCGGCTTCGGTGCCGTCGGGACGGGCCAGTCGCGCCCGGTGCTTCACGTGCTGATCCTGGTCGTCATCCTGGCCGCTATGGTCTCCACGTACCTGCAGCGCGAGCGAGCGGAGCCCCCGAAGTGGATGGGACGACTCGAACGCGCGACCCCGCGGTTCTCGCTCCGATTGGGGTTCCTGCTGCTCGGCTTCTTTCCCACCGACGTCATCACGTCCGTCACCGTCGGCTCCTACCTCGCCACCCAGGGACTGCCGCTGACGGACGCGGTCCCGTTCGTCCTGGCGACGTTACTGCTGCTGGCACTCCCGTCGCTCGCCGTGGCCATGCTCGGCGAGCGCGCGAAGACCGTTCTTCCGACGGTTCGCGACTGGATGAACACGAACTCCTGGGTCGTCAACGAGGTGGTGCTCCTCTTCTTCGCCGGCATCGTTCTGAACGGACTCCTGAACTAGGTGAACCGCCCACACCGCCGGCCGTGAGGGCCCGGATCCCGCACCGACGCCGAACGGTGACCTACTCCTGTTCGTCGAGGAGTTCGCGCGCCCGCTTGCGGTCTTCGAGGTCCTCCAGCGTCTCGGTTTCGAGGAGGCGCTCCAGTTTGCGCTCGAACTGCGCGTCCGTCAGTTCGCCTCGGGCGTAGCGTCGGCGGATGATCGAGAGCGAGTCCTCCGACGGCTCCGCGTCGGCCTCCGTCGACGCCTCGGCTTCGTCCGTCGTCGAGCTCCCCCACCAGTCGTCGAGCCAGTCGTCGTCGCCCCACCAGTCGTCCCACCACTCCGAACGGTCGTCCTCGTCGCCGAACAGCAGCGCGACGAGCGGGACGACCACGAGGAAGCCGAGGGCGAAGATGACCCAGAAGTTGCCCACCCCCAAGAAGAGCGCGGCGAGCCCGAGCCCGACCACGAGCGTCGACGCTATCTCGACGGCGTTGTCCTTGGCGCGCTGGGTCGGCGTGTCCCGGGAGTTCATCGGTGAAAGGAGGGTCCGGCGGGCTAAAAACTGCTGTGCTCACTCGTCGAAGACGGCCCGCGTGTGTGGATAGGCGAGCTTGACGTTCGCGTCGGCGAAGCCCGCTCGCACGTTTTCGAGTATCGCCGACCGAACGGGGAGCTGCGCGTACGGGCTCTCGACCCAGTAGAACAGTCTGAGCGCGACGCCGTTCTCGGCGAACGACTCGACGACGCAGGTCGGCGCGCTCGCGTATCGGGCGCTCCCGATCCGGATGTTCCGCCCGCCCGCGACCACACCATCGACCCCCTCGGCGGCTCGTTCGACGATGGCACGCGCCTGCACGATGTCGCTCTCGTAGGTGACTGTCAGGTCGAGCGAGAGCCACGTCCGCGGGTCGTCGGCCGATCGGTTGACGATGTCCCGGTTCTGGGCCTGTTCGTTCGGGACGACCAGAAACGTGTTGTCGAGCGTGTATATCTTGGTGTACCGGAGCGTGATGAGCTCGATGAAGCCACGGTGGCCGATGTCGGGAAGCTCGACCATGTCCCCGATCTCGTAGGCGTTGTCGCTCAGTACGGAGAGGCCGTCGACGAACGCCCTGATGAACGGCGTGAGGACGGCCCCCGCACCGGCGAGCAGTATCGCCGCCGCGAGCCCGAGCCGCTCCGGTTCGACACCGTAGACCCCGAGCGCGACGAACGCGCTCAGGATGAGCACCACGATGCGCACACCCCGAACGACCGCCAGGCTGAGGCTCCGTCGGTGGACCCGGCGCGCGACGGGCTCCCGAAGCGCCTCGACCAGCAGCCGCGAGCCGCGCCACGCCACGAGCAACACCGCCAGCGCCAGCCCGGTTCGCACCGCCCACCCGGGGACACCTCGGAGAAGCGCCTGAGCAAGCGCTCGGCCGACGCTCGACAGCAGGCCGTCGCCGGCCCCGCTCATGCGGACGGAGCGACCGCCGTTTCGATCACCCGCCGGACGCTCGACATGGTCGTGACTCCAACGTCCCTTCCTCCATGGGTTCGGCAGACGATCCGCGGAAAAAGCGATTTCGAACTCGTCGTGGGTCCCGGAAGCGACGCCCCTACCCGACTGGCGACCCGAGTGACGACGATGACCGACGAGATGACCGCCTACGTGATCGAGGAGTACGGTGACCCGGACGTCTTCACCCGAACCACCCGCGAGGTCCCCGAGCCCGAGGCGAACGAGATCCGCGTCTCAGTCGCCGCCTCCAGTGTGAACCCCGTGGACTACAAGATCCGCCAGGGCGCGCTCCCGGACTTCGCACCCGCCTTCCCCGCGACCCTCCACTGTGACGTCTCGGGGGTCGTCGACACCGTCGGGGCGGACGTCGAGGCGTTCGAGCCGGGCGACAGGGTCTACGGGATGCCCGGCGGTGCGGGACGACAGGGCGCGCTCGCCGAGTACGTCGTCGGCCACGCCGGCACCTTCGCCCAGGCTCCGGAGGCGATCTCGCTCGAAGCGGCCGCGGCGCTCCCGGTCGTCGCGCTCACGGCCTGGGAGATGCTGACCGACAAGACGGCCGTCGGAAGCGACGACGACGTGCTCGTCTACGGGGCGAGCGGCGGTGTCGGCCATGTCGGCGTCCAGATCGCCGACCGGCTCGACGCCGACGTGACGGGGACCGCCTCCAGCGACGAGAAGCGCGAGCTCGTCGAGGCGCTCGGTGCCGACGCGGTCGTCGACTACACGACGACGGACGTCGGGAGCTACGTCGAGGAGCACGCCAACGGGGCGGGGTTCGACGTCGTCTTCGACCCGGTCGGCGACGACCACCTCGCGACGGCCTTCGAGGCGGTCCGACCCTACGGGACGGTGGTGACGACCGAATCGAGCTCCACGCAGGACCTCTCGCCCATGCACGCGAACTCGCTCGACCTCGGTGTCGTGCTCGTGATCCTCCCCGTCCTGCTCGGCGACCGCCAGGAGCGAATCGGCGAGGAGCTCGCCGAGATCGCCGATCTCGTCGACGACGGCGCGCTCGAACCCCACATCGAGGAGCGCTTCGGGTTCGACGAGGTCGCCGAGGCACACCGACAGGCCGAGGCGGGCGACTTCAGCGGGAAGCTCCTGCTCGTCGACGAATAGCGTTCCGGCCGGATCGGCGCTCGTTCCCTGTCGACACGACGGGTACGACCGTCTTCTGGCACTGCCGAGCCGCCACGGAACAACTTCAGTAGGCGAGTGACGGTCTGTGGTCCGTTGGGATATCAGCTCCAAACCGTCTCGTAACCGGCGTCGCGAATGACCCCATCCGTCGTGAGAATCGCGTCCGTGTCGTGTGCTCGGTGACTGCTGACGATCAGGGCGTCGTGGATGCTGAACTCGTCCACCACCTGTGCGTACTCGACCAGCTCCGCGTTGTCGACCGGTGCGACAGCGACAGGTCCGTTCCCGATCAGCGCCTTCCGAGCGTCTTCCGGCGTTCCTGTGAGGGTGATGCCTCGGATGTCTTTGTCGCGGGAGACCGAGTACAGCACTTCGGCGAGCGCCGTGCTCGGTGCCTGGATGACCGTTTTCGCGGCTTCGGCTTCGGCGAAGATTCGATCGACCTTCTCTGGAAGCGCATCAACCAGGTAGACGAGGAGGGAGACGGCGTCAGCGGTGTACGTCGACATTCAGGCTTCCTCGTAGTTGTGATCTCGGCGCTTGCGGACGCGGCGCTCCAACTCTTCGGCGATCTCCTCACGCTTCCCCTCAGGGGTATCGTCGGGCACGAGCATCCCACGCCCACCGGTTCGAGTACGCTTCTTCACGACGATACCCTCGTCTGTATCTACCCAGACGACCTCGTCGCCGGGCTCTAAGTCGTATTTTTCGCGAAGGTGCTTCGGGATCGTTGCTTGTCCCTTCTCCGTGACACGTGTGGATTCGCTCATATTCAGTAATACCCGTTGTATTACCTTGGTTTTGTGGGAGGGGGAACTGCTCTATCGAGCTGATTTGGCGGTGGTGCGTCGTCGAGGCTGGTTCGCGCCCGGTCGCCGACGATATCCAGCACCACCTCGTCGCCGATGACGAGGGCGGACGACCCGAGGGAGGCGACGCAGTCCCCGAGTTCGGTCACGACACCCCGTCCCTGAACGTGCGCCGCGGGCGATTCGAACGAGTACATTGATATCCCTTCACAGGATTGGAGCGGCTACCTGATGAGGTTGCCGGGCCGGTCGATCCGGTGACCGAACGGGGTCGATCCACTCGCTCCCGACCGCCTCAACGTTCCATCGGCACCGAGGTCGGTGGGTCGCTCACGGTTCGGCCGGGGACGGGAACCGAGTGTGCCGGTTACGACGGCCGGTTCGGGTGAACGGTGCGCTTTTGCTCGTTCATCGGTGACACACCGTATGAACCCAGCCGACGGCCCATCCGTGGGAAGTGACCCGCCCCGCCGGGAGGACCGCGGGCTCCTCACGGGCGCGGCCACGTTCACGGCCGATTCGGACGCCCCGCGGCTGGCTCATCTCGCGTTCGTCCGGAGCCGGTACGGCCACGCCCGTATCAAACGGGTCGAGACGGCTGCCGCGGCTCGGCTGGACGAGGTGCACGCGGTGTTCACCTGGGCGGACGTGGCGGCTTCGGACGCGCCGGGGGTCCTCCCGCTGGCGAGCGAACAGCTCGACGCCGACGTTCCCGGTCACCCCGTGCTCGCCCGCGACCGGGTCCGGTATCAGGGCCAGCCCGTCGCGGCGGTCGTCGCCGAAACGCCCGCGCTCGCGGCCGATGCCGCGGCGGCGGTCGCCGTCGAGTACGACCGACTCGACGTCGTCGTGGACCCGGTCGACGCCACCGCCGACGGCGCACCGACGGTCTTCGAGGGTGTCCCGGACAACGTCGCCGTCAGCGGGACGCTGGGCGACCGCGAGGCGACCGACCGCGCGTTCGCCCGGGCGGACCGGACGGTGGCTATCGACCTCGAAAACAACCGCCTGATCCCGAACGCGATGGAGCCGCGGGCCGCGCTCGCGAGCTACGAGGCCGCCGAGGACCGGCTCCGGGTCGAGATGACCAGCCAGTCGCCCCACGGCCACCGGAGCGACCTCTCGACCACCCTCGGGGTCCCCGAACGCAAGATCCGCGTGGTCGCGCCCCGCGTCGGTGGTGGGTTCGGTCACAAGGGCCACCACTACCCCGGGGAGGCCGTCGCGGCGTGGTGTGCCCGCGAACTCGACCGACCCGTGAAGTGGACCGCGACGCGGAGCGAGAACTACGCCGCCGGCGCGCACGGCCGCGACCACCGAACCCACGCCGAGCTCGCGCTCGACGAGAACGGTTCGATCCGGGGGCTCCGCGTCGAGACGCACGCCAACGTCGGCGGCTACGGCCTCGGCAGCGCGCCCGTCCTCCCGACGGGCTACGGCCGGTTGCTATCGGGTCAGTACCGGATCCCGGCGATCCACTGCCGAACCCACAGCGTCTTCACGAACACCGCGCCGGTGCACAGCTACCGGGGTGCCGGGCGGCCGGAGGCGGTCTACGTCGTCGAACGGCTGGTCGACGTCGCCGCCCGCGAACTCGACGTCGACCCGGTCGCGCTTCGCCGCGAGAACCAGCTCCCGCCCGACGCGTTCCCCTACGAGACCCCGGTGGGAGCGACCTACGACAGCGGCGACTACGGGACCGCGCTCGAAGAGGCGCTGACGGAGGTCGGCTACGACGAGCGCCGTGAACGAGAGACGAAACCCCGTGCCGACGGTCGGTACGTCGGGGTCGGGGTCGCGTGTTACGTCGAGTCGACGGGTCTCGGTTTCGAGAGCGGCGTCGTTCGCGTCCACCCGGACGGCGGCGTCACCGTCTACGCGGGGACCCACTCGCACGGGCAGGGCCACCGGACGACCTACGCACAGATCGTGGCCGCGGAGCTCGGAGTACCCTACGACGACATCGAGGTGGTTGAGGGCGACACGGAACGGGTGCCAGCGGGGACCGGGACCTTCGGCTCCCGGAGCACTATCGTGGGTGGGAACGCGGTCGCCGAGAGCGCGCGGGCGGTCGCGGCGAAGGCGCGGCGGATCGCCGCCGACCGGCTCGAAGCCGACGTCGACGATGTCGCGTTCGAGGACGGCGAGTTCCACGTCGCGGGGGCCCCGGACCGGAACCTCTCGTTCGCGACGGTCGCGGAGGCCGCCTACGGCCGCGGACTCGGCGAAACCGAACCCGGACTCGACGAGACGACGTTCTACCGGCTCGACGAGACGGCCTACACCTTCGGAACCCACGCCGCGGTCGTCGCGGTCGATCCAACCACAGGCGAAGTCTCGATCGAGCGCTACGTCGCGGTCGACGACTGCGGTCCGCGCGTCAACCCCACCATCGTCGAGGGACAGGTCCACGGCGGCGTCGCACAGGGCATCGCTCAGGCGCTCTCCGAACACGCGCTCTACGACGAGAACGGGTCGTTGTTGACCGGATCCCTCCAGGATTACGCCGTCCCGAAGGCCGTCGATCTGCCCTCCATCGAGACGGGTTCGACGGTGACCCCGAGCCCGACGAACCGACTCGGGGTGAAGGGAATCGGTGAGGCCGGCACCATCGCCGCACCGCCGGCGGTCGTGAACGCCGTCTGTGATGCCCTTTCGCCGTTCGGGGTCCGACACCTCGACATGCCGCTCGACGCCGAGTCGGTCTGGCGAGCGGTCGAGGACGTGTCCCCACCGACGTGACCGGCCCGACCCGTCACGTCGGGGCAGGGGTCGGTCGCTGGCCGGGCCGTCGCCATCGCGTTCCGGTCGTCGACCGGTCGAGTTTGCCTGGGGAGCAAGAGTTATTTTTGTCGGTAGATAGTAGTCGGTGTAAAATGGAGTTCGAGTGGCAGCTCCGTACCCGGCGGGAACGTGGCGACAGCGTGCGCCGCGCGTTTTCGGGGACCGCCGGGAACGAGCGATGAACGACTGTCCACTCTGCGGGGCACCCCTCCCTGAGGAGCGACCCCGGCACAAGGTCACCCTCAAAGCCCGCGACGACACCCGGTCGGTCGCCGAGCCCGAGACGATGGCTCCGGAGACGTCGACGGGACACCGCCGGTATCAGGTCTGCCGGGACTGCTGGGAGACCCTGAAGACGGACCTCGCCGGGCACGACGCCGAGTCCTGACGGCCTCCCTTCGCTCGACTATGGAGCCCTGCCTCGACGAACGGGTCCCACAGATCACCTCGGACGTCCTCGGCGAAGCGGTGCCGTTCCGCCACCCGTCGCTACTCGAACTGAATCACGGTCGTGTCGCCGGGAACGGTACGTACCGGTCGTGTCGAGCTAGTCGCTTCCCGGCCCCTCTCGGGGACTGACGGGATCCTCGTCGCGGTCGGCGATCGTCCGGTGGCGTTCGATGGTCACCGTGTAGGCCTCGCTCACTCCCTCGTCGGAGGCCGCCAGCAGGGGGTCGGTCGGTTCGATGTCGCACACGCTCCACCCCGCCTTCCCGAGCGTCGTCGTCACTTCGTCGGGGACGGTGCGGACCCGTTCGTCGTCGGCTGGTCCCGTGGCGTCCGCCGGGAGGTCGATCGTCCGAACCCGTGGTTCGTCCCTGAACCAGCGTCGTAGTCTCTCGAGCATCACTGACTGTGGTCGTGTTCGATACTCGTTCCGCGGACGCTTAACCGTAGCCAATGAGGAAGCGTACTGCACCGTCTCGCGCTCGCCCGTCGTCCCGTTCTCCGGGCGTGCAGCGGATCTCGGCGGGGTGCTACCGTCGAGACGCCAGGACGTCGCTCCGAACGAGCGTGTCGCCGGCGAGGCACTTCGCGAGCGTGTCACCGTCGTCCTCCAGGGTCGGGAGGTGTCGCCGGAGGATCTCGCCCGTCCCCGTATCGCCCAGCCGCTCGGCCAGCTCGATATGCTCTCGCATCCCCACGACGAGCGTCGCGTAGCCGTCGAGGTCGCGGGCGAGCGACGACCGGACGTCGTACCGGTGGGCGGCCTCGATGTCCATCGGCGCGTACTGCCGGATACCCATCGGCCCACAGACCGGGACGCCGCCGAGCGCGTGAACCCGGACCGCGACCTCGTCGGTGATCGTCGAGAGCCGGTCGGCGGCGTCCGCGAGGAACGCCTTCAGGAGTTCGAACTCGGCCCCCTCGACGCACCACTTGTGTTTGCGGACCTGGTTGAAGAGGAGGTAGAGCCCCGAGACGTCTCGATTGAGGGCCTCGACCACCTGTTCGGCCGCCGCCCGTTCGATCCCGAGGGCGTTCTCGGTGACCGTCCCCCACTCCTGGCGGAGATGGGCCGGGTCGGGGCTGCGGAGGTGGGGCGCGCTCGCCACGGTCAGCGCACCTCCTCGGCGCGGACGAGGGTGTCGTCTTCGAGGAACTCCTCGACGGTCTGGGCGTCGTCTTCGAGGACTTCGAGGTGTTCGCGCAGGCGCTCCGCCGTGTCCGGGTCGCCCAGGTTCTCCGCCAGCTCGATGTGCTCGCGGAGGCTCACGACCAACACCGCGTAGCCGTCGAGGTCACCCTCGAGCGAGGTGCGCACGTCGTAGAGGTTCTCGGCTTCGAGGTGGACCCCGGCGCGTTCCTGGATCGTCGGCGGCGTGTTCGGCGGGATGCCGCCGAGTTCGACGATCCGTTCGGCGAGGTCGTCGTTGATGTCGCGGGCGCGTTTGTAGGCGGCTTCGAGGAACTCGCTCACCTCCTCGTGTTCGGCACCCTCGACGGTCCAGTAGTGTTTTCTCAGCAGGTAGAACAGGTTGAACGACCCGGCGAAGTCGACCCCGAGCACCTTGACCAACCGCTCGGCGACGTCGCCGGGGATGCGGAGTTCGTTCGGTTCGAGCGTCTCCCACTCCTGGAGCCGCTCGCCGGTCTCGGGTTCGCGGACCAATCGACCGTATCTCGTTGCCATTACGCGTGGTATAGCGGACGGCGACTTCAAGGATGGGGTCGACCCGCGAGACCGGTGCCGTCGGTAGAACTTCGACGGTCTGGGATGGAGGTCGAACGGGAAAGTTCCCTCAGAGACCGAGCTTCGAGGCGAGTGCGTCGTCGAGGTCGCCCTGCATGGCGAACAGCCGCCGCATCTCCTCGTCGGTGAGTTCGAAGTCGAAGACGTCGTAATTCTCGCGGACGTGTTCCGGGTTCGAGGAGCGTGGGATCGTCGACACGTACGGTTGCTGGAGCAGCCAGCGGATCGCGACCTGTCGGGGTGTCTTCCCGTGTGTGTCGGCGATCCCCCGGACGACGTCGTCTTCGAGTCGGTCCCCGAGCTTGATCGGGCTGTAAGCGGTGAGCATGACCTCCTCGTCGATACAGAACGAGAGGAGGTCGTCCTGGCGCTCGGCGAGGTTGTACTCGACCTGGTTGGTGAGGATCGGTGCCGAGGAGTGTTCGATCGCGTTCTTCGTCTCCTCGACGGAGAAGTTCGACACCCCGATGTGTTTCACGACGTCCTCGGCGACGAGTTCGTTCATCGCGTCGAGGGTCTCCTCGTGGGAGGGCTCCTGGTCGGGCATGTGGATCAACAGGAGGTCGACGTAGTCGGTGTCGAGTCGGGTGAGGCTCTCGTGGGTCGAGTCGACGACCGACTCGTGGTCGCGGTTGCCGCCGTCCAACTTCGTGGTGACGAACAGCTCCTCGCGGTCGATCCCCGAGTCGGCGATCGCCGCCCCGACCGCGGACTCGCTGTCGTACATCTGTGCCGTGTCGATGTGCCGATAGCCCGCGTCGAGCGCGGCCGAGATGGCGTCGTATCGTTCCTCGTCGGTGTCCATTCCAGCCGTCCCGAACCCGAGCGCCGGGATCTCGGCGTCCGCTATCGTGATGGGGTCCACGCGTGGTCTTCACGGTGAGCGAATAAAGCCGTTCGTGGTACGTGATCGTACGACCGGCGATTGGATCGAAACTATCGGCATGGTATTTACCCCCGCCCGTCGTTGTGGGACGAATGGAGACCCGCCCGCTCGGCGACATCGGCCACGACAGTTCGGTCCTCACCTTCGGTACCATCGCGTTGGACTTCCTCGACCAGAACGACGCCGACCGGATGGTCGAGGACGTCCTCGACGCGGGCGTCAACCACTTCGACGTCGCGCCGACCTACGGCGATGCCGAGCTCAAACTGGCCCCGAAGCTCGCCGAGCACCGCGACGAGGTCTTCCTCGGTTGCAAGACCCAGGAGCGAACCTACTACGGCGCGTGGGGTGAACTCCAGCGGTCCCTCGACCGGCTCGGCACCGACTCGATCGACCTCTATCAGTTCCACGCGGTGACTCGGTACGACGAACTCGACACCATCACGGGCGACTACCACCCCGAGATGTCCCAAGGCGAGCACGACCCGGGCGCGCTGCAGGCGTTCGTGGACGCAAAGGAGGAGGGGTTGATCGACCACATCGGGCTGACGAGCCACGGCGACCCGAGCCTCATCCGCACGGCGATCAAGCGGATCCCCGAACTCGAATCGGTGATGTTCCCGTTCAACTACACCCTCGATTCGAAGGCCGGCCCCGAGTACGACTACCGCTCGGTGCTCGACCTCGCCCAGGAGCGCGGCCTCGGGACCCTCTGCATCAAGGGATTCGCGAAACAGCCGTGGCCGGAGGACCTCCCCGAGGACGAGCGCCCCTACGCCACGTGGTACGAACCCTACGACGAGAAGGAGGACCTCGTCGATTGCCTTCGATACGCCCTCTCGCAGGGGATGACCAGCATCCCGAGCGCGGGCGACCCCCAGCTCGTCCCGGCGATCCTCGATGCGGCGACCGCGTACGAGCCGCTCGACGGGGATGAGGAGGCGCGACTGCTGGAGACGGGCCGAACCAACGAGTCGCCGGTTCCCGACCCGTAACGCTGCCGGCCCGTTCGCCAGTCATTCGTTCCCGTCTCTACCGAAGGAGAGTCCATGGTCTCGACGAAATTCGCCGATCGAACCGTTCCGAGTGGGCTTCGAGAAATCACCGACTCGGCATCGGGAACCCGGTCGAATCGGTTGTCTCGACCTACTGCACGGCGTCGTCGTCGGTGACGATGTCCTCGGCGACACTCCGAACGTGCCGTTGATGCTCCGGGGACGTGTTCGTCGCTCGTGCGGCTTCGAGCTGGTCGTCGACCAGCGCGTTCTGTTGTGGGCCCCAGACGCCCGGTGGCTCGCGTTCGATGTATCGTACCCACTGTTTGATCGCTTCTATGCGCCGTTCGCGGTTCGCTTCGTGCTTCGTGGTGAGCGTTTCATGCACGTCTGAGTCGGTCATATTCGTCCTCGACACCGAGTCGCTTGGTCCACTGTTCGAGCCGCTGGGTACTAAGGTTTGGCTCGAAGAGCGTGTACAGGTGCACCGCGTCCTCGACGTCCTTCTGCGCCCCCAGATAGAGCTTGTACGCGATCTGTAGTTCTAGCGGCCCGATCGGGATCGTCTCTTCACCGACCTGCGCCGTGATAGCGGTCCGTAACGACGCTCGGTCGAACTCATCGCCGACGAACTTCACTTCCAAGTGCGGAGTCATCTGGTCTTCCGGTGCAACCCAGATGTTATCGCCGTTCGAGAGCATTTCGTACGCGGACGCGAGTGGCATCGCGGGACCCCAGAATCCTTCCGCATCGAGCGCCGCCGTGAGGTCGTCGACCTGTCGTTCAGTCAGCGATTCGACGAGCACATCGATATCCTGCGTTGCCCGTGCTCGCCCGGAGAGAATCGCGACATAGCCAGCAACGAAAACGTGGCCAACGTCGAACCGTTCGAGAAGTCGTGAGAACGCGATCGCTAGCTCGTCAAGCCGGTTCGGGTCTCGATCGACGACAAGGGTTTCATCGGTCAGCGTAACGCCACTCATCGTCGGTCGAGGAATGGCCCCGTCTCAGCCGCCGGACACGAATCCGGAGAGCCGCTTTCGGGCTGTCTCTTGTAACCCATCTCGTCGCGGGCCTATGAAGCGAGATGCTTTGTGGTTGTCGCCTCCCTCAGTGCTTTTGCACGCGGTTCTACTCGCGTCTACTCGATGTCGACGACGACCTTCCCTTGGTGGTCGCCGCTCTCCAGGTATCGGTAGGCGTCGCGTGCCGCGTCGAACTCGAAGACGCGGTCGATGACGGGCGTCGTGCCGGTCGTTTCGAGCGCGCGGTTCATCCGGTCGAACATCGCCCGACTGCCGACCCCGAGTACCCCTTCGAGCGTGACGGCCTTCCCGAGGACCGGCGACGGGTCGATCTCGCCCTGTTGACCCGTCAGAACACCGATGAGGTGGACGTGGCCGTTGATACCCGCCGCCCCGAGCGAGCGTTCGAGCGTGCCCTGTCCACCGACCTCGACGACGTGGTCGACGCCCTCGCCGTCGGTGCGCTCCATGACCGTCTCGTGCCAGTCGGGCGTCTCCTCGTAGTTGATGGTCTCCCAGGCACCTAGCTCGCGGGCCCGGTCGAGCTTCTCATCGCTGGAGGAGGTGACGACCGAGCGCGCACCGTGCATCTCGGCGAACTGGAGCGCGAACGTCGAGACGCCGCCCGTTCCGAGCGCGAGGACGGTCTCGTCGGCGCTGAGGCCGCCGTCCTCGACGAGCGCGCGCCACGCCGTGAGCCCCGCGCAGGAGAGGGTCGCCCCCTCCTCGTACGAGAAGTGCTCGGGGAGGCGGGGTACGCTCTCCGCGGGGAAGGTGGCGTACTGCGTGAGCGCCCCGTCGACGTTCCCGCCGGTGCTCGTCGCGAGCTTCTCGTAGGTCCCCGGCCCGTCGACCCAGTTCGGGGCGAACGGGGTCGCGACCCGGTCGCCCTCGGCGAGGCGTTCGACGGCGGCCCCGACCTCGACCACGTCCCCGGCCCCGTCCGAGAGCGGGACGACCGGGAGGGACGCGCCCGGGTACTCGAGTTCGCTGTTCGCGATCGCGAGGTCGCGGTAGTTGAGCGAGGCGGCCCGCAGCCGGATCAGTACCTCGTCGTCCGCCGGTGTCGGTCGGTCGCGCTCCGTTCTGGTCACCCCGTCGTAGTCGGGGTCGGTCTCGCGGACTTCGTAGGCGTCCATCGATCGATAGATGTCGTCGGCGACGGGAAGGGAGTCCGATCACGGTGGTCGATCAAACGGCTGGGTGATGTCCTGTGAAGACGAGTAGGTTCAGTAGTGACCCATGACGCCCTCGCGGCGCGCCCATCGCTGGCAGTACTGGAGGACGACGTAGCCGACCAAGAGGTAGCCGACCGCCGTCGCGAGGAGGATACCGAGGTCGGTCGGGTCCATCGCGACGACCGAAACCCCGTCCGCCATCGCGCGTGTGAGCAGGTGGCTGCCCTCGGCGAGCGGGAGCCACTTGAGCAACGGATACTGGTCGACCGGCGCGGCGATCAGCCCGATGAAGACGAACTGAACGAGTTGAAACGCGTTCTCGATCCGTTTGAACCGGATCGCGAGCCCCCCGAAGACGAACCCGACGCCGACCGCCGGCGCGACGGCGAGGGTGGCGATAGGGACCACGGTCAGCGGGTCGAGCGCCAGCGTCCGCCCGGTCACGAACAACATCACGGCGAGCGTCACCACCCCCCAGAGCAGCGATTCACACAGGTTGACGACCGTCTTGATCACCATCACGGCACCGAAGCCGAGCGGCGACATGAACAGCTGTTCGAGCGTCCCCCACTGCGCTTCACGGGTGACGGCCCAGGAGAGCCCCGAGTACGCCGTCAGCGAGAGGGTCCAGAGTAGGTAGCCGACGATCAGCCCCGAGAGCGAGTCGCTCATCGCCGCCGGCGCGAGCGCGCGGCCGGTGTAAAAGAGGATGACGAAGAAGAGCAGTATCGTTCCGAACTGCGAGAGCGTGTTCACCGGGTAGCGAACGAGCAGGATAATCGTCTTTCGTAGCGAGGCGACGAAGAACCGGAGGTAGTCCCGAAAGCCGGGGTCGATCCGCTCGTTACCCTCGGCACCGAGACCGCTCACCGCTCGGCTCCCGTGCTCCCGACGGCACGGTCGGTGACTTCGAGGAAGACGTCTTCGAGGTCGGGGTCCTGGCTATCGATGTCCGCGACCCTGCTGCCCGTCTCCCGAAGCACGTCGAGGACGTCGTAGAGCGATTCGTCGTCGGTCAGCGTCACCTCGAAGCTGGTCCGGTTGCCGCGAGTCTCCCATCCCGTCGCGTCGAAGCGTTCGTCGAGTATCCCGCGTGTCCGGTCCTCGACCGGTCCGTCGGTCTCGATCCGATAGGCCTGGGTCTCGAAGAGGTCCACGAGGTCGGTCACGGTGTCGTCGGCGATCACACGACCGTTCGAGAGGATGACGACGCGGTCACAGAGCTCCTCGACGACGGCCATGTCGTGGCTGGAGAGCACCACCGTCACGTCGTCCTCGTCGGCCAGCCGACGGAGCTCGCGACGGAGTTCGAGCGAGGCCTCGACGTCGAGCCCAAGAGTCGGTTCGTCGAGGAAGACGACGTCCGTCCCTCGTGCGAGCGTGCAGGCGAGCGAGACCTTCTGTTTCTGTCCGCGTGAGAGGTCGTTGACGGGCTCGTCGGCCATCCCCGAGAGACCGAACTGTTCGAGCAGGCGCTCCCGGCGCTCCCGCGTCGCTTCACCCCCTTGCCCACCGAGTGCGGCGAAGAAGGAGAGGTTCTCGCGAACGGTGAGCCGCCAGTAGACGTTCCGTGCACCCTCCAGCATCGCGCTGACGTGACCGTAGGCCGCGCGGGGATGCTCGCTCGCGTCCAGTCCACAGACCTCGATCCGACCCGCCGAGGGGACGATGAGACCGAGGATGGATTTGATGGTCGTGGTCTTGCCCGCGCCGTTCGGCCCGAGCACACCGACGACCTCGCCGCGTTCGACATCGAAGGAGACGCCGTCGGCGGCCGTCACCGCCCCGTCGCCCTGACCGTAGGTCTTTTCGAGGCCGTCGACACGAAGGACGGTCTCACGGGTCGATCGCGACCGTTCCGCCGCGTCCCCCCGTTGCTCCGCTCGTTGCATGGTTGTATTCGAACGAGTCGGCCCCTAAAGGTTTCTTCGTAGACCGTGGTTTCTACCCCGCCGATTTCGCCTTCTGGGTGTCATCGTCCCGACACCGCTCTCTCGTTCTCTCGTCGGCTACACCGAGGATTTGGTCAATATCTCGGTCCCCTCGATCCGGTAACGGTGTTTCTCGCCCCACGCCGTCTCGATGGTCTCGGGGGTTCGCTCGCCGTTGACGATCGATTCGAGGTGGTCGCGGAGCGTATCGAGGACCGAGAGCTCCTCGCCAGCTATCGGCGGGTTGTGGCCCGTCAGCAGCGTGGAGAAGGCGTTCGCCTCCCGAAGCTCGATGACCCGTTCGAAGCTCTCGATATACTCCCGAATATCGCAGTCCCGAAAGTGGACGTAGAGGTTTCGGTCGCCGTGGACGAGGTCGCCGCCGTAGAGCCGGCCGCGGTCGCGGTCGAGGACCCCGAGCTGGCCCGGTGAGTGCCCCGCGAGGTCGACGAGTTCGAGCCGTCGGTCCCCGAGCTCGATCACGTCCCCGGCTTCGACCGGCTCGACGCCCGTGACCGGTGGCACGTCGAACGTCTCGGGGTCGACTGCGTCCGGGAGTGAGCCGCCGGCCGCGAGATGCTCCTCGACGAACCGTTTCGGACGGCCAACGAACTCCTCCGAGAGCGAATCGATCCGAACCTCGCCCTCGGCGGACTCGGTCGGGTGGACGTGCGCCCGATCGAACTGATGTCCGGCCCCGATGTGGTCCCAGTGGGTGTGGGTGAGCAGCAATCGGTCGGTATCGCCCGCGAGTTCGCTGCACGTACCCCGGAGGTCGCCGACGCCGAACCCCGAATCGACGACCAACCGTTCCTCGCCGTCGGTCAGGAGGTACGCGTTGCTCGGGACGCCGTTCAGGGTCTCGGTGAGCCGGTAGTCGCCCACCGTCGTCGACGCCCTCTCGTACCAGTCCGTCGTGCGATCCATCCCGGCACGCGGACCGCCGACGATTTGGGGATTTCGACCGTTCCGCCCCGCGCGGATCCGTCACCGTTCGACATACTGGCGGAGGCTCGGCTTCGCGAGAAGAACGGGTTCGTCAGTCGTCGGCGACCGTGTCCGCCGCCGTGCTCGTTCCGCCATCGACCCAGGTTCCGCTCCCGAAGTCGATCGCCCGGTTCCACTTCGCGGCGAGCGCCGAGACCGCGAGGTCGCCGGTCACGTTGTTCATCGTCGCGATCCGACCCAGGATCGGGTCGACGGCGGCGACGAAGCCGACGACGGTCAGCGGGAGGCCTGCCTGCTGGAGGATCACGGTGAGCATGATCAGCCCCGCGCCGGGGACCCCGGCGGTGCCGATGCTGATCAGGACCGTCACGAGGAGCACCGAGACCTGGGTCCCGAGGTCGAGCGGCTGTCCCACCACGTTGGCGGCGAACACCACCGTCACGGTCTGTCGGATCGCCGCCCCGTCCATGTTGGCGGTCGAACCGAACGGCAGCGAGAAGCCGTAGACGCTCTCGTCGATCCGGAGGTTCTCCTCGGCGTCGCGCATCGTGACCGGCAGCGTCGCGCTCGACGACCGGGTGCTGAACGCCATCACCATGGCGTTCTTCGCCCCCCGCAGGAACGCGACGGGTGACTTCCCGAGGAGCCCACCGACGATGCTGCCGAGGTACGTGACCCCGATGTGGACGACCACGCCGAGGGCGACGACCCCGACGAGCGACGCCAGCGCGAGGACCGCGCCGACGTCCTCTCCAGCGAGTTCGGCGGCGACGAGCGCGAAGACCCCGACGACGCCGAACTCCATCACACCCCAGACGATGGTGAACAGGGCCTCCATACCGGCCTCGGCCAGCGAGAAGAAGGTCTCGGCCCCACGGCGCACCGACTCGTCGGTGGCCGTGTCGCGGGCGACCGCCAGCGCGATCCCGAAGACGATCGTGAAGAAGATTATCGGGAGGAGGTTCCCCTCCGCGAGGGCGTTCAGGGGGTTCTCGGGGACGATCCCGAGAACGAGTTCCTGAAGGCTCGGGACCTGCGCCGACTGTGCTTCGCCCCCGGTGAAGGCGAGGCCGGTCCCCGGATCGAGGAGGTTCGCCACCGTGAGCCCGATGACGCCGGCGACGGTCGTCGTCACCGCGTAGAGCCCCACGACGCTGCCCCCGACGCGCCCCATCTGCGTTGGCGAGAGCTGTCGAACGCCGACGAGGAGGCTGAAGACGACGACCGGAACCACGATCATCTGGAGCAGCCGGAGGAAGAGGTCGCCGATGGGGGCGAGCACCGTCGCCGGTTCGCCAACGCCGAAGGCGACGACGACGCCGAGCACGAACGAGACCGCGAGACGATACACGACCGGGATCGACCGATATCGATTCCAGAGGGACCGTACCGAACGCCCTGTTTCAGACACACTGACAGTACCCCTCTGAGACGGGTAGGCGTGTCGGGATGGAACGGATCGGGGTGGGCCGGGAGCGAGATCGTCACCGACCGTCGATCCGTTAAATCAGCGAGAACCGGTATCAGGATTTATCAGGTCGCGGTCGGTCGATCGACGCATGACCGAGCCGCTCGCCATCGAAGCCGACGGCCTCGAAAAGCGGTACGGGGGGACGCGGGCCGTCCACGACCTCCGGTTCTCGATCGACCGCGGGACGATCTACGGGTTTCTCGGGCCGAACGGCGCGGGCAAGACCTCGACGATCCGGATGCTCACCACGCTCACCCGCCCCTCGGCCGGGTCGGCGCGGATCATGGGTCACTCCGTCGAGGACCGCTCGAAGGTCACCCCGCACATCGGCTACCTTCCCGAGGAACCGCCGTTGTACGACGAGCTCACGGGCCGCGAACAGCTCACCTACATCGCCGGGCTGCGCGACATGCCGACCGAGCGGGCCGCCGAGCGTATCGGGACGTTCCTCGACCGCTTCGACCTCACCGGGGCCGCCGACGACCGGATCGCGACCTACTCGAAGGGGATGAAACAGAAGACCGGCATTATCCAGGCACTGCTCCACGAACCGTCCGTCGTGTTCCTCGACGAACCCACCTCCGGGCTCGATCCCCGGGCCGCCCGGACCGTCCGGGAGATCATCGCCGAGGTCGCCGCCGGGGACTCGACCGTGTTCCTCTCGACGCACATCCTCCCGGTCGTCGAGGAGCTCGCGGACACGGTCGGCGTGCTCCTCGACGGCACGATGGTCGCCGAGGGCGCGCCCGATCGCCTCAAGGACCGCGTCGAGACCGGTGCCGGGAGCTCCCTCGAAGACGTCTTTCTCGAACTCACCGCGGAACGGCCCGTCGAACGGGAGGCCGGCCCGGCCGAATGAGCTCGCCCGATAGCCTTGTGCATGTTCTCGACGACGCCCGACTGGTCGCCCGGACCGAGCTCCGCCGCCGTCGTCGAACGCTCGGCGAGAACGACCGGATGCTCGTCGTCTGGGCCTTCGGCGCTCTCTTCGGACTGGTGTTCGTCCTGGTGTTCCTGGGCGGGGCCTACTCGTTCGGGACGATGGTCGGCACCGAGGGGTTCGCCGACGCGCTTCCGATCGCCCGCAGCATCGTTCTCGGCGTCTGTGGCTACGTCGTCTTCATCACGGGGGTTCGAACGGTACAGAACCAGAACGCGCTCGATGCGCCCGCAGGGATACTGACGGCCACCTCGCCCGCCGCGGCGGCGGTCGGGCTGCTCCTCGCCGACTACGCGGTCGTCGCCGGGATCGCCGTGCTCCCGCTCGTGGTGGCGGGGCTCCTGTTCGCCCTCGGCGCGGGCACACCGGTGAGCGTCGTCGTCGCCCCGGTCGTGCTGCTCGCCGCGCTCGCGCTCGGCGTCGTGCTCGGTTTCGTGCTGGGGCTGGTCATCAAGACCGTTATCTCCCGCTCCGCGGTGATCGCACGGCTCAAGACGGTGCTGAGCATCGCGCTCTTCCTCGCCTACCTGGCGGTACTGTGGAGCGGTGGACTGGACAGCGTCTTCGGGCAGGCGTTCGCTGTGGTCCAGCGAACGCCGCTCGGCTGGATCACCGACCTCGCGCTGTTCGGTACCCCCGACCCGGCCATCGGGGTCGTGCGACCGGCGGTGGCCGCGGTGACGCTGGTGGTCGCCGTGCCGCTGCTGACGTGGGTCGTCGTCCGGCTCGACCGTGGGCTCTGGTACCGCGACTCCGTCCAGCCCGGTCACGGCGGGGGTTCGATACTGGGTGGACGGTCCTCGGCGACCTCGAATACGTCCGAAAGCGGTTCCGCTGAAACGACCGCTTTGTCGGTACCGACCGCCGAGACCGACGTGCTCGCGACGGGGGTCTCGGACCGGCTGTTCGGCGAGCGCGTCTCGCGACCGACGCTTCGGGTGGCCCAGAAGAGCTGGCGGCGGGCGTATCGAGCGCCGATGAAGCTCCAGTACGCGGTCGTCCCGGTCTTCTTCCTCGTCGACCCGATCCGCCGAAGCGTCGAGTCGGGAACGGTCGCGCCGGTGTTGCCGGCGGCGGTCGCCATCTACGGGGCGTGGGCGACGGGGGCGTCGTTCACGCTCAACCCGCTCGGCGACGAGGGGGCGGTGTTGCCGGTCACGCTCACGACGCCGGTCTCGGGCGAGCAGGTGCTCTCCGGACTGATGCTGGCCGGGCTGGTCGTGGGGGCACCGGTGACCGCGGTCGTCGCGACGGGGCTCGGGATACTGAGCCCCCTCGACGTCGTCGGCTCGGTCGCGGTCGGCCTGCTCGGCGTCGTCCTGTGTGTCGGTGCCTGTGCGGTCGGTGCCGGCGTCGGGACGGCGTATCCGAAGTTCGAGCGCACGCGGATCAGCCGGAGCCGGAAGGCCGTCGTGCCGAGCCTGTCGGCCTTCCTCGTCTACTCGTTGGCGCTGCTGGCCGTCTCGCTCCCGGGGCTCGTGATGGGCGTTCCGGTCGTCGCGGCGTGGGCGGGCGACACGGTCGGAGCTTCCCCGTCGGTGGTCACGCTCGGTGGGTTGGTGGTGACGGTGGTCCTCGCGGCCGCGGCCGGTCGGGTCGCCACCCGGTCGGCCGGCGAGACCATCGGCGAGTTCCGGTTCTGAGACCTCCCTTGTGAGGGTAAGAGCCGACAACGTAGTCGGGTTCGGTAGCCATCGAGGCCGTCCGGGGACGGCTCACTCCGAGTCGTCCAACTGGGCGGTGAGCTCCGACTCGCCTTCGTCGTTCCCCTCGGGGATGTATCGTCGGACGAACGGGATCGTTATCGGGAGCTTGTCCTCAATCAGTTCGAGCGGGATCGTGTCCTCGGCCTGGAGACAGCCCGTGAGCGCCGCGACGACGACCGTGGAGACGACGCATGCGACGACCACCACCGGGAAAACGACGACGGTCAGCGTGAGGTACTGCGAGACGAACACCATCGTCGGGATCAGTATCCCCGGGAGGAGCACGTAGGCCCGGACCGACCACTTCGAGAACGGCGTGATGCCGTGGGTGTACCAGAGCACGGCGAACGCGATGACGTTGAGGGCGACGAACGAGATGGCCGTCGCCGTCGCGGCACCCATCAGCCCGAACGCGGGTATCAGGACGGCGTTGAGGACGATGTTGAGGACGGCGGCGACGGTGTTGACCGCGAGGATGATCCGCGTATAGCCGATCGCCGCGAGGGTGTCCTGGGCCCGACCGACGGCCGCGCTGACGAAGAACCCGGTCGCCAGAAGCCAGAGGGCGTCGCTGCCACCGATGTACTCCGCGCCGAAGACCAGCGAGACGGTGTCGTAGGGGAACGAGACGAACAGCAGGTAGAGGGGGAAACCGGCGATGAAGAGCCACTTCGTCGTGACCTTGTAGATCTCGTTTATCTCGTCGTAGCTCTTCTCGGAGTCGAGCCGGGAGGTGAGCGGGAGATACAGGAAGCCGAACGAGCTCAGGATCACCGGCAGGCCGGAGGCGAGCTGGTAGGCGGGGTCGTAGAGCCCCACGACGACGTTGGTCTTGAAGTACCCGAGCATCAGGGTGTCGACCTCGCCGAGGACCTTCGAGACCATCGCCGCGAGCACCAGCGGAATCGAGAAGGTGAGGAGCCGGCGGGGGTAGAGGTTGACCCCACCCCGGAGCGGGAGGAGACGGTTCAGGAAGAAGTGGGCGACCACGACCGTCGCCATCGCGGCGGCCAGGTACGCGTAGCCGACGGCCATCACGCCGACACCGGCGACCAGCAGCGCGACGATGAGGAAGAAGCGAAAGCCGTTGTAGAAGAGGTCCTGGCTGTAGGTCCGATAGATCGTGTTCTCGAAGCCCCTGATCGCCCCGACCGCCATGTAGAACCCGACGTTGAAGGGGATCGCGAGGATGAACAGGTTGAGGAGCGCCTGTGAGTCCGGCGTGTCGTAGATCAGCCCGACGATCGTCCGTCCGTTGAGGAGGAGGAGGGTGGTGAAGACGAGCGAGACCCCGACCGCCAGCACCAGCCCGGTCAGCCACAGCCCGCGCACGTCCCGTTCGTCGTCGAACCGGGACATGTACCGGGCGATACCCTGGTTCAGACCGAGGACGGTGAGCGTGGTGCTCAGCGCGAGCACGGAGAGACCGAGCGCGACCTCCCCGTAGACTCCCGGGTCGAGGACCCGCGTGATGACGATGCGCTCGACGAGCTTCGAGGAGGAGCCCAGTATCCCGCCGACGAGCATGAGACTCGCGCTCGAAGCCAGACTCGAGAGATCGGTGGTGGTAGACTTAGACAACGTAGACCCTTCTGAGCCTCCGTTTTGTCGGCTCGGACTTATCAACCTTGATTCATCCACGCGGGTGCGATGGGACAGTTCCGTTACCGCTCTTGGTGTGCGAGAACGAACATATCGGTGGTGGCGACAGCCGCTACGGAATCGACCAGAAAGACCGCGGAGGTGTGAGAGGACGACCCTTTCGCACGACCGTTTCGGCGGGACCGCCGTCACGCGGCCAGGATCCGGTCGGTGCGACGACTCGCTGAACTATCCACCGGCCCGCGTGGGTGGTGCGCGAGGCGACCGGTCCGTCAGCCGGTGGGTGTCTCGCCGGGTGTGGTCGGTTCGCCCCCTGCAATCCCGGCCCCCTCGCGTTCGGGCCGTTCTCCGAGGGTGACGTCGAGGGTCCGTCGGTTCCCGTCCCGGCGGACGGTGACGGGCACCGTCTCGCCGGGCGAGGTGTTGAGCGCGAGATACGAGGAGAGTTCCTGGCGGGTGTCGATCGCGGTGCCACCGACCCCGACGATCACGTCACCGCCCGTCGGGACCGCGCCGCCCTCGACTTGCTGTCGACTCTCGGTCCCCTGGAGAACGCCGGCGGCCGGGCCGTCGCGGGAGACCGCGTCGACGTAGACGCCGCGGGTTCGGTCGAGACCGTTGGCCTCGGCGAGTGACGGCGTCATCGTCCCGGAGGCGATGCCGAGGTACGCGTGGGCGTACGTCCCGTCCTCGATGAGCGCGGGGACGACCCGCTCGACGAGCGCCGCCGAGATCGCGAAGGCGATGTTCTCGCCGCCGCCGGAGTTGATCACGCCGACCACCCGCGAGTCGAGGTCCATCAGGGGGCCGCCCGAGTTCCCCGGGTTCACCGCGGCGTCGGTCTGGACCGCGTCCGGGATGGTGTAGCCGTTCTGGGCGGGGATCGAGCGATTGACGCCGCTCACGATCCCGGCCGACGCCGAGCCGTCGAACCGACCGTACGGGTTGCCGATCGCCACCACCTCGGTACCGATCGGCGGTCGCGTCTCGACGAGCGGGAGCGCGGTCGCGGAGCCCGGTTTGTTCGAGACTTCGAGAACCGCGAGGTCGCTCGAAACGTCGGTCCCCACGACCGACGCCGAGCGCCAGCCGCCCTCCGCGAACCGCACCCGGACCGACGAGGCCTCGCTCACGACGTGTTCGTTCGTCACCACGTAGCCGTTCCGGTAGACGAAGCCCGACCCCGTGGCGGGTCCTGCCGGGGTGGTCGCGTCGATCAGCACTACCGACTGGATGGTGTTCCGGTAGACACGCGTGTAGGGGCTGGTCGTCCC
Source organism: Halococcus sp. IIIV-5B (assembly GCF_003602035.1). NCBI lineage: Archaea > Methanobacteriati > Methanobacteriota > Halobacteria > Halobacteriales > Halococcaceae > Halococcus > Halococcus sp. IIIV-5B. The sequence goes on from NZ_QZWE01000016.1 coordinate 61,819, forward strand.
GTTCGCGGACCGGGTGGCGTTCGCCGCGGCCGTCGGGCTCGTCGTGTTCGTTGTGGTCGTCGCGTTCGTCGTCGTTTCGTTGCCGGTGGCGGTGCCGTCGGTATCACCGAGCGCGTTCGAACAGCCCGCGAGACCGGCCGCGAGGAGCGCCCCCATCCCGCCGAGGTACGCCCGTCGGCTGGGGCCGTCGGTCATCGCTTCTCCCTGGTCGCCGTCGTTCCCTCGGTGGATCCGAGCGGATCCGCTCCGAGCGTCGTGCGTCGCGGTCGTCGACCGGTTCGTTCCATTGTGGCCGACCATTGGAACGCGTCGAATAAAGCTCCCGGCCGTGGTTTCACTCGTTGAAGACACCCCGAGTCGAGGCCGACCGGTGGTCAGTACCGATACAGCGAGTACAACAACGACAGGAGCCCGACCACGACGAGCACGCCGCTGAGGGTCTGTATCCTGAGGAGTTCGAGGCCACCCAAGAGGAACGAGCCCTTGATCCCGACCTGGTAGACCACGATGACGAGGTTGCCGGCGGTCACGAGCCCGAAGCCGAGCGCCGCGAACTGGAACGACCGGTCGCGTTCGCGGCGATAGGCCAGATAGCTGATGGTCGCGAGCACACTGCCGGCGAGGAAGACCAGCACACTGGCCGAGAGGGTCGTCCAGAACTCCGTCGGCTGGCGTAGTGGGACGAAAGCGGTCGTGATGATCGCGACGGTCGTGACCGGGGTCATCGCGTTCGGCCGACCTCCTCGGGGCGGTCGCCGAGGTCGCGCCAGAACGCGCCGAACCGGTCGACGATGTCGCGTTTGAGCCGGACGGTCGCGCTGAAGCCGGTTCGTTCGATATCGAGCCGAACCGTTTCGAGGTTCGAGACGTAGAGCGTGTAGTGGTTGCCGTCGTCGGCGACGCGGACGACCTCTTCGAGGAGGTCCTGTTCGACGAGCGCGTTGACCCGGCGATAGACCGTCGGCAGCGAGGTCCCACACCGTTCGGCGAGGTTCTGAGCGGACCGGGGCTCGTCCTCGGCGGCCACGAGGATCTCGGGGGCGTGGTTGCTACAGAGGGCCTCGAAGACGGCGTCGGGGTCACGCGCTTCGCTCACACGTGGACCAGTGGCGCTCGAACGAAAAATCTGGCCATGACCTCCTCGTTTCCCTCTCACCGCGGGCCGACCCGAGAGCGATGCCCGACGGATAGTCGTTGAGAACGGACACGTCCACGGAGAATCGTACGTTTCACCACCTGGTGGTGGATTTTCGTGCTTTCGTCCACCAGATTTAACCGCTGTAGATTCGTTGGCGTACGTATGTCATCGATCGAACTCACCGAGAGCCAGAAGACGATCCTCCAGGAACTCGTCGACCTCTATCGGGACACCGAGACCGCGGTCAAGGGCGAGACGATAGCGGAACAGATCGACCGGAACCCGGGCACGATCCGCAATCAGATGCAGAGCCTGAAGGCCCTCCAGCTGGTCGAGGGGGTTCCGGGGCCGAAGGGTGGTTACAAACCAACGGCGAACGCGTACAACGCGCTCGACATCGAGGAAATGGACGAGGCCGAACCCGTTCCGCTCGGTCACAACGGCAACCCGATCGAGGAACAGGTCATCCAGGAGATCAACCTGATGAGCGTCCACCACCCCGAGAAGTGCCGGGCCGAGATCCGTCTGCAGGGCTCGGTGCGCGACTTCCACGAGGGTGATTCGATCACCGTCGGCCCGACGCCGAAATCGAGCCTCGCCATCACGGGGACGATAGACGGGGTCGTGAACGCGGACAACAAACTGATCATCAACACCGAGACGATGGAAGCCCCCGTCGACCAGTAGGTCGGCTGCAAGGTTTCACCCGAGACCACCGATCCGAGGTCGACCTCGATATCGGTCGGACCCGATCCGCTCCGTGTGACCGGTGTCGGGGCCCGTCACCCGTAGATGTGACCCTCAACGCCGACGGCCTCCCGATACGCTTCGTCGGTACCGTCGAAGCCTTCGGGGGCGGACAGATCCTCCATCGACAGCGGACCCTCGCGGGCCGCCCGGAACGTCGCACACGCGGCCACGATGCTGTCGAGCGCATCGCCTTCGTCGTCCGCTGCCACCGTTTCTCGGAGCGAATCGGCCGTCCGCAGATCCGCCCGCTCGACCAACCCCTCCAGGTTCCGCGTTCGGCGCGTCGTCGCCCGCCCGGTGGCCTCCTTGTAGCCGTCGCGGTGGAGACCGTATCGAGCGAGCGTGGCCGCCGGGTACACCTCGACGAGCCCTCTCGGGTCCGCCTCGGGGTTCGTCATCGGCGAGACCGGAATCCCGTGGTCGGTCACCAGCGGGTGGAGCACCGCGCTAACCCCGTAGTACGTCTGGTACTGAATACGGATGTTGTACGGACACATCGCACCGGCCAGCGCGTCCGTCGCGCGGAGCCGGTGACCGTCCCCGTCCTCGGTACAGGTCTCTCGGAGATGGGCTGGGTCCGCAAAGCGGTCCGCGAACCCGTCGATGACCGTCGTCCACTCGTCGCCATCGACGACCGTTCTCGGGAGCCCGAACGGGAAGTCGAAACCGAAGAGACAGTCCGAGCGCTCGCGAACGAACCCTCGCAGCTCCTCGAAGACCGCCGTTCGGTCCGTCGTCCCGAACCTGTCGGCTGCGGACCGGCAGTCCTCGACCACGAGTTCGTCGTCCGCGACGTACCCACCAGCGATCCAGACCTTCCTGCCCGCGTCCCGTGCCCCGCTGAAGTCCACCCCGTAGATCCGCCGTCCCGACGAGCTCGTCATGACGATAAGTGGCGTCGAATGCGTGAAAACCCAGGGGTTGATACGACGCGCGTTCCTACGAGGGGCCATGCCCGCAACCCTGGAAGTCGTCTGTACCGACGACGACTGCGAGATGGACATGTTCGAGCTGCACTACACCTACGACATGCCCGACGACGTGGGTGTGGAGGACTTCCAGTGTCCGTACTGTGGGGGCACCGACTGCCTCGAAGCCATCGAGCTATGAGGCGGGAGATCGAGGCGTTCGGCGACGCGCTCGTCGGTCGTGCGGGCCGCCTCGCGGGCCGCGCCCAGGAGCGCCACCCGCTGCCGAACGACCTGCTCGAAAGCGACGAGGCCTACCTCGTCGTCTTCGACGCGCCGGACGTCGACATCGACGACGTCCAGGTCAGGTTCGCCGATGGAACCGTCCACGTCCGTATCGACCGCACCCGCGAGCACCGCGCGGGCTTCGAGATGCGCTTTCCCGGTCGCGGGATGACCCTCGACGGCCACGTCGACCTCCCTGCCGGCGTGACCGTCGACCCCGACGGAGCCACCGCCAAACTCACCGACACCGGAGTCCTCCGGATCGAGATCCCCAAAGTCGACGACCCCGACGACGGCCCGGTCCGGATCCCGACCGACGAACCCGTCGACGAACCGGACCCGATCGACGCCGACGAGGGAACCAACGACCCCGACGCCTACGACCCCGGTGAGGAGTAGGTTCGGTCACGCTGGTCGAGCGGTCGCGTTCGGCTGCTTCTCGGGCCGACAGCCATCACTACCACGACAACGGCTTCGGGATCGTCCCTAGACGGTTATGCCCGAACGACGCTTCACTGTACGATATGACGGTCACCGTGGAGTTCCTCGTCAGTTCACCCTTGCTCCCGTTCGTCAGTTTCGCCGAATCGTTACCATCCGGTCGCATCGAGTGTGTCCATGGACTCTGCCTCGGGAGGGACTCACGGGTCTTCGTCGTTCATCTCGACCCGGCTGACGACGTTTCCGAGGACGACCTCTCCGCCCTCGCGGAAGTAAGAGGGACGACCGCACTTGGACGCGCAAACGACCGGGACGTCTATCAACTAAATATCGAACTGGACGATGCCGTCTCGGACGTGTTCGTCCCCGGACGGCTCGCGAAGACACAGGTAGAACCGACGGTCGTTACTCCCGAGGGCTGGTACGAGAAGAAGATCTTTCCGGACTACGAGGCGTTCAACGACATGCAGAACCACTGCGACGAGTACGGCCTTTCGGTCGAACTCATCTCGATCGCACAGGGTTCCCCGTCGTCGGACGAACACACACGGTACGGGCTAACTGACCGGCAATACGAGGCGTTGCTGCTCGCTATCTCTCGTGGGTACTACGAACGTCCCCGAGGGGTCACGGCCGGCGAGTTGGCCGAGGAGATGGATATTTCCCAACCTGCGATGTCGGATCTCCTTCGTCGAGGGGAGCGTCAGTTGCTCACGTCGACGATCGGGATACGACTACAGCGACCTCCCTCTTCGACGTGACACGCACCGGATTATGGTGGAGACCTGCGAGGCAGCCGCTATTCGACCGTCGCTGCCTTCATCGAGACTGTCGTTGTCCCGACAACCGTTCCCGTTCTCGACCGCGTACTGGATCCCAAACCGGATACTGCCGTTCGGAACGCTCTATGGAAGCATATTCGAGCTAGCTGGAACTTAAACGGGTTTTCAGAATAGCATCGAGTCCAAACGAGACGCGGTCCACGTTCCGGTGTGGAAAGCGAAACCGTCGAGCTGAACAACGGTGTGGAAATGCCGGTCCTCGGGTTCGGTACGTATCAGATCGAGGACCTCGAAGTCTGTGAACGAAGCGTGGCCGACGCGCTCCGTACCGGGTATCGTCTCGTCGATACCGCGGCCGGGTACGAGAACGAGGAGGCCGTCGGCAGGGCGATCGAGGCGAGCGACGTCCCCCGGGAGGAGGTGTTCGTCACGACGAAGCTCTGGATACAGGATGCCGGCTACGAGAGCACGAAGCGGGCGTTCGAACGGTCGCTGGATCGACTGGGGCTGGACTATCTGGATCTGTATCTGATCCATCAACCCTTCGGTGACGTTCACGGCTCGTGGCGGGCGATGGAGGACCTCTACGACGAAGACGTGGTCCGGGCCATCGGTGTCAGCAACTTCGACCCGGATCGCCTGGTCGACCTAATCGTCCAGAACGAGGTCGTCCCCGCCGTCAACCAGATCGAGACACATCCCTTCTATCAGCGGACCGACGATGCTGCGTTCTTGAGCGAGTATGGGATTCAACACGAGTCCTGGGGGCCGTTCGCCGAGGGACGGAACGACCTCTTCGAACACGATGTGCTGGTTTCGATCGGCGAGCGATACGGCAAATCGGCCGCACAGGTCGTTCTTCGATGGCTGCTACAGCGAGGGATCGTCGCGATTCCCAAGTCGGTCCACGAGGAACGGATCGTCGAGAACTTCGACGTCTTCGATTTCGAACTGCGCGTCGAGGACATGAACTCGATCGCGGAGCTGAACGAGTCCAAGTCACTGTTCGGCGACCATCGAGATCCGGAGTTCGTCAGGCAGTTGAGTAACGTGAGAGCCAACACCTGAGCCCTCACGAGCGCCAACCCCGTCTCGGCTCCACCCAGCGACGAACATCGTACCGGCCAGAACGGCCGTCGGATGCAGCGAATCGTTGCGTCCTGAGGAGGGAGCGATCCTACGTGTCCATAGACGTCACCAACCGATGATCGATACTACTAGAGACGCATGTTGATCGTCTTGGTCTGTGAGTAGTGGTCGAGGGTCTCCTTCGCCTGCTCGCGACCGATGCCGGAGTGTTTGTAGCCGCCGAAGGGCTGGCCGGCGGGGAAGTCGTTGTACTGGTTGACCCAGATGTTGCCCGCCTCGATGTCCCGAGCCGTCCGGTTCGCCTTCGAGAGGTCCTGGGTGATGACCCCCGCCGCGAGGCCGTACTCGACGTCGTTCGCCCGCTCGATCATCTCGTCGTAGTCCGACCACGCGAAGACCTCCTCGACGGGGCCGAAGATCTCCTCTTGGACGGGTTCGGAGTCGTGGTCGATCTCGTCGATCACGGTGGGCACGACGAAACAGCCGTCCGCGAGCGCTTCGTCCTCGGGCTGGCCGCCGCCGGTGACGATCCGCGCGCCGTCCTCGCGGGCCTGCTCGACGTACGACAACGTGCGCTCGACCTGTTCTTCGGAGACCTTCGGGCCGAGACGGGTATCTTTCGAGAGCGGGTCACCCATCTGAAGTCCCTGTGCGCTCTCGACGAACGCGTCCATGAACGCCTCGTAGATATCCTCGTGGACGAACAGGCGCGTGCCGGCAGTGCAACATTCGCCAGTGTTGTAGAACATCGCGAGCATCATCACCCGGACGGCCTGGTCGATATCGGCATCGGGGAACACTATTACTGGACTCTTCCCGCCGAGTTCGAGAGTGACATCGGTGATGTTCTCGGCGGCGGCCTTCATGACCTCCCGACCGATCGCCGTGGAGCCGGTGAAGGAGACCTTTCGGACCTCGGGGTGTTCGGTGAGCGGCGCGCCGGCCTCCGCGCCGTAGCCCGTCACGACGTTGACCACGCCGTCGGGGAGGACGTCGTCGACGAGGCGCATGAGTTCGAGAATCGAGAGCGGGGTCTCCTCGGCAGGTTTGAGGACGACAGTGTTGCCGGCCGCGAGCGCCGGTGCGAGCTTCCAGGCCGCGATCAGGAGCGGGAAGTTCCAGGGCACCACCGCGCCGACGACGCCGTAGGGCTCGCGAATGGTTTGGATGTTCTTTCGGTGGTCGGTGGGGACCGTCTCACCACCGTGGGTTCGGGCCGCGCCCGCGAAGTAGCGGAACTGGTCGGCAACCAGCGCGACGTCGGCCCGCGCCTCCCGGATCGGCTTGCCGTTGTCGAGGGTTTCGAGCGTCGCGAGGTCGCTCCGGTGCTCCTCGACTCGGTCGGCGATCTCGGTCAGCACGCGCTGGCGTTTGGTGGGGTCGGCATCCGACCACTCGGATTCGTAGGCGTCCCACGCCGCCGCGACCGCACGGTCGACGTCCTCGCCGGTGCCGGCCTGGGCCTCACCGAGCACCTCGCCCGTCGTCGGGTCGCGGGTCTCGAACGTCTCGCCCGAGGCGCTCTCGACCCACTCGCCACCGATGTAGTGGCGGACGGGGTCGTCGGGGACGAGTTCCTCACGGGCTTCGGCGTGGCGCTCCTGGATCGCGTCGCGCGTGTCGTCGACGGGCTGGGTTTCGGATGACATGGTGGAACGGGTGGCGTCCGTACGGACGCGGTCGGCGTCCGTCGGGCCGCTGGCCGGCCCTTCGGTCCGCTGGTTCTTGCCGTTTGCGCCAGCGACGATGGCGTCGACGAGTGTGAACCGGCTTCTACAGCAGCCAGCGCACGAGTGCCGCGAACGTCGCCGTCGCTACCGGGATCGCGAGGCTGACGACGGCGATCTCCCCCATCGCGAGGTACTGCCAGAGGTCGCCGCTCGCGAGCAGCGTCGCGAGGAAGACGACCCAGACCAGAACGCCGAATCCCAGCCCCGCGAGCAGCGCACGTCTCCGGGTGACGGCGGCGAGCCCCACGAGGGCACCGCCGAGGAACAGCCCAGTCCAGTGGAGGGCGGCGGCGACCAGTCCCACGAGGATGGCGACGACCATCGTCACCCATCGTGATCGCTCGTCGGCACGGAGCTCACGAACGCGGCCCGTGAGGCTCACCGGTCGCCCTCGTTCTCGAAGGATATCGTGAGTGTGCCCCGTATCTCTCGCGACATGGCCTTGTACTCGCCGTCGGCCCAGCGGCCGAGCTGGTCGTCGTAGTGGTCCGAGAAGTAGTTCCCCGAGTTCCCGCCGGGGAGGACGCCCGCCGACGGTCCGTCCATCGGGACGACCATCCGCCAGCTACTCCCCGTGGGGTTCTCGACGGCGTAGTTGTTCACCGTCGCGCGCGACCCGTCCATCGGTCGCGTGGGGTATTCGAGGAAATCGAGACCGAGCGGGTGGTCAAGCGCGTCGGTGGTGTTGTAGTCGCCGTAGGTCTCCTCGCCCGCGTCCTCGATGTCGCCGACGGCTTGTCGAAGCGCACGCACCATCACCTCGTCTCGCGACTCGTCGCCGAACCACCGGCTGTCGGGGCCGAGGTGCTGGAGCACCCAGTCGGCGGGGTAGGAGGACTCATCGAGGCCGTGGCGCTCGAACGCGGGCGAGAACGTCAGGTCGCGGTAGCGCTCGAACCAGTGGACGAAGACGAGCGCGGCCAGCGAGTCGCGCTCCATCCGGTAGTCCCACGCGTCGAGCGCGTCGAGGGAGGTCGTGAGGTCGTCTGTGTCGTCGGCCTCGCGGGCGGCGCGAACGAGAACGGGGACGAGTGCTTTCGCGCGCAGATCGAGCGTGTCGCGTTGCATCCGTCTCATGAACGCCGGATCCATCGGCTCCCCCGAGTTCGCGCGCCGGTCCAACAGGTCGTAGATCCGGATACCACGATAGGGATCGGAGTAGGCTTCCGCGAGGTAGTGTTTCGGCCGGTCGACTACCCGCTGGTTCGCCGTCCCGAGGTAGTCGGGGTTCACGACGTGGGGTTTCTCGTCGAACGGGACGAACCCCTCCCACGACGAGGTTCCGAAGGGGGTGAACCCCCGCCACTCGCCCTCGCCCACCGAGCCATCGAAGACCCGATCCCCTGCGACTTCCTCGCCGTCGACCGTGCGGATCGGGATCTGCCCGGTGACGTAGTAGAGGGTGTTGCCGTCGCGGTCGGCGTAGACGAGGTTCTGGGTCGGCGAGTCGAAGCGCTCGGTCGCCGCCAGCATGTCGTCGAGCCCCGAACACCGGCTGTACTCGTAGATCGCCCGTGTGGTCCGGGTCGCGGTGTGGCCGGTCCACGCCACCCCGACCCGTCGACCCTCGCGTTCGATCACCGGCCCGTGAACGGTCTTTCGCACCGTCACCCGCCGGTTCTCGCCGTCACTGACTGCGATCTCGCGCTCTTCGGTGTCGAACTCGCGCCAGTCCCCTTTGTACCGATACTCGCCGTCTCGGGTGTCGTAGCGATAGAAGTCGATGGCGTCCGCGCCGGCGTTGGTGAAGCCCCACGCGCCGGCGTCGTTCTCGCCGATGACGACGAACGGCACCCCCGGAAACGTCACGCCACGGACGCTCACGTCGTCGGTTCGGAGGGTCATCTCGTACCACACTGGCGGGGCCATCAGGCTCAGATGGGGGTCGTTCGCCACGATGGGCGCGCCGCTCTCCGTGTACTGCCCCGAGACGACCCAGCTGTTCGAGCCGATCCCCGACGGGGACTCGAACTGTCCCAACCACTCGACGAGCGCCGGCTCGACAGCGTGGGCCCCTGCCGCCGAGCCGTGGTCCGCTTGGTTTCCCGGCCCGTTGTTCCCGTTCTGGATGATCGGCGAGTCGAAGTCGAACCGGTTCGGGTAGAGGTCGTTCGCCGCGTCCTCGCCCAGGCGGTCCGCGACGAGCGCCTTCCGGAGGGTGCGGAAACTCCCCGTGAGGTTCCAAGCGATCTGCTTTTGCATCAACATCGTGTCGACCGGCGTCCACGGGTCGGGGTCGTACGCCAGCAGCGCGAATTCGACCGCCGACGGGTCGTTCGCCAGGACTCGGTTGACGCCCGCAGTGTAGGCTTCGACGAGCGCCCCCGCACGGGTGTCGCCGAGGAGGTCCCAGTTCGCCCGCGCCGCGCCCGCGAAGTCCATCTTCACGTGAAACTCGTCGGTATCGAGCGTCACGTCCCCGACGACCGCCGAGAGTTCGCCACGCAGCTGCCGGCGCTGGAGGTCCAGTTGGAACCCCCGGTCGCGTGCCTGGGCGTACCCGACCGCGAAGTAGAGCGCTCGTTCGCTCTCGCCGGTGACGTTCGGAACGCCGTACTCGTCGTAGCGTACCGTGGCCGCTCCGTATGGGCTTTCGACCGTCCGATCGGTTTCGTCGGTCGCGTCCCACGCCGACCCCGAGAGCGGCGCGAACCGTTCGAGATAGCCCCGTACCGGCGAGAACGCCGTCCCGACCGCCCCGCCCGCGAGGATCGCGCCGATGAGCGCCCGGCGCGTCAGCTTCCCGTCCATACGACATTTAAAATCATTCGCTATGTATAACTCCGCTGTTGTGTTCGCGTCGAAAGCGCCCTCCTTCGACGAGAAAGATACGTGTCTCGTCGAATAGATTCGGGAAGATCTGTGAGGGTGCGCCGCAAACCAAACACATGACTTCGGAGAGGACACTACATTCCAGCCATCGATCCGATCCCGCCTCGACGAGGCCACAGCCGGGCGACTGACCGTGATCGGCACGTTTTCTCCGGCCGGGATCCGTCATGAGTCGGACGTCAAGCAGCGGTCAGCATTTGGGGACGGTATGTGTTGGCCGAACATTCAGTTTCACTTCATGAATACTATCTAGATTCCGATATTTCCGTCATAGGCCGGTGTTTATTAGACCTGGCATCCAGCAGGAGGTGTGGCTTCTTCACCGCCCAACGTCCTGTTCGTGATGACGGACCAACAGCGCTACGACACGATCCGTTCGCTCGGCAACAGCCGGGTCTACACGCCGAACCTCGACCGACTCGTCGAGCGCGGCGTCTCGTTCACGAACGCCTACTCGCCCGCCCCCATCTGTGTTCCGGCGCGACACGCCATCCGCACCGGCTGTGAACCGATCCGGACCGGCTTCCTCGGCAACGAGAAGCGCGACGCGACCCACCTCGAGGACCGCTGTGGATCGTTCCTCGGTCGACGAATGAGCGAACTTGGCTACCGAACCTTCCTCGTCGGGAAACACCACGCCCGGCCGCGGGATATCGACCTCGGCTACGACACCCTGTTGAGCACCGAGGCGTATCTCGACGAAACCGACCACGACGTCAAGACGACCGGGCGCGGGAGCGCGATGGTCCACCTCCCACAGCGAAACACGCTGCCGGCCGACTCGAACTACGAGGCGTGGATGACCGACCACGCCGTCGACCTGATCTCGGAGAACTCGGACGGTCCGTTCTTCGGGTTCGTCTCCTACGAACCGCCACACCCGCCGTTCGCGCCGTCCGCACCGTTCGACCGGATGTACGACCCCGATCGCCTCGCGAACCCGGTCGTCGGTGATATCGAGGTCGACCACATGGACGAGAAGATCCCCACACAGAACCACCACTTCTGGACGACGCGTGAGGGGGATATCGGCCCGACGGTAACCAGAGCGATCAAGGCCGCCTACTATGGGTTGGTCACGGAGACCGATCGCCACATCGGCCGCCTGCTCGACGCCGTCGAGAACCGCGAGGACGCCGACAACACCCTGATCTGCTTCTTCTCGGACCACGGCGAACTCCTCGGGGACCACCGCGGCTGGGAGAAGTCCTCGTTCTTCGAATCCGCCTGTCGGGTTCCGTTCCTCGTGAGCTGGCCGGCCGAACTGTCGGGCGGTGAACGACGGGACGAGCTGGTGTCACTGACCGACCTCTTCGGGATCGCGACGAACGCGGCGGGCGAGCCGGACCTCCGCGACGGAAGCGACGTCCTCGGACTGCTCGACGGTGAAGCCGAACCACGAACGCGGCTGTTCGGCTACCATCGAACGCCGGGGCTGGCCCCGAACTTTACCGCGATGGTCAGGGAGGACGACTGGAAGTACGTCTTCATGCGCAACGGCGGTCGCGAACAGCTCTTCGACCTCGCGGCGGACCCGAACGAACTCGACGAGTGCTCCGGACGCAATCCCGAGACGACCGCCGAGCTACGCGCACGTCTCGCCGAGAAACTGACCGAGGTGGGCGCGACCGAGTTCGTCGAGAACGGAACGCCCCGGCGTGCGGCCGCCCAGCAGATCGACATGGGCCGCCTCGTTCGCGAACCGTATCCGGACGCGCCCGAAGACCTCCTCGAATAGCGACGATCGTGCCGGTCCGGGCGGTCGTCGCTCTACGAACTGTTTCGTCATGGAAAAATCGTCGCCCGAACGACCTCAGTGGTCGTCGGCGTCCTCGTAGACCCAGGCCGCGGTGCCCTGCTCCCAGTCGACGAGTTCGTCCTCGTCGAAGAACAGGTCGATCTCGCGTTCGTTCGCGCCCTCGTCCTCGTGGTCGCTCCCGTGGATGAGGTTGTGCCCGAGGTCGTTCCCGAGGTCGCCGCGGATCGTACCCGGCTGGGCCTCCTGGGCGTCCGTCGCGCCCATCATCCGGCGGACCTGTCGGGTGGCGTCCGCGCCCTCCCAGACCATCGCGAAGACCGGCCCGGAGGTGATGAACTCCACGAGACCGTCGAAGAACGGCTTGTCCTCGTGCTCGCCGTAGTGTTCGTGGGCGAGTTCCTCGTCGATCTGCATGAACTTCCCGCCGACCATCTTGAGACCCTTGCCTTCGAGCCGGGAGACGATCTCGCCGACCACGCCGCGCTGGACGGCGTCGGGTTTCGCCATCACGAACGTCCGCTCGTCGTGGTGGCTCACTGGTCGTCCTCGTCGTCGTCGCTTTCCTCGCGGTCCTCGTCGACGACCACTTCGTCGGCCTCGTCCTGGGAGACCGTCTCGTCGCTGGTGCGGTCGACGTCGTCCTCGTCGAACTCGGCGTCCGCGTCGGTCTCCCGCGTGGTCTCCTCGTCGACGTTCACCTCGGCGTCGCTCTCGTCGAGGTCGGGGACGTCCTGGTCCTCCTCGACGTCGGGGTCGCTCCCGCCGGCGCGTCGACCCTCGACCTCGTCGAGTTCGTCGGTCTCGGCCCCGGTGTCGACGACCTCGTCGGGGTCGTCGGTCGGCACGTCCTCCGACTCCGTCTCGACCGCCGCCGCGGCGACCGCCTCGGCGTCGGACTCGCCTTCGACGGTGTCGATCTCGTCCGCGACGGTCTCGCTTCCGCCCGCGGACGGCTCCGCCGCGACCTGCTCGGCCGCCTCGGGGGTGCCCGCCTGGCTGGCCCCGATACGCTGGCCCTCGGCGGTCCACTCGAGGTCGCGCGAAGCCCGACCGAGTTCGGCGTTGTTCTCGCACTTCGACGAACAGAAGTGGACGACGCGACCGTCGACGTGGACGTACATCGTGCCGGTGCCGGGCTCGATGTCCGACCCGCAGTAATCGCACGAACGCGTCTCGACCATCAGCGACCCCCGATGGCGTCGGCCTCGCGGGCGGTCTCCTTGAGCTGGATGATGTCGCCCTCGCGGACCGGGCCGATACAGTTGCGCGTGATGATCCGACCGCGGTTCTCGCCCGCCTGGATCCGACAGTTGACCTGCATCGCCTCGCCGTGCATCCCGGTCTTCCCGACGACCTCGATGACCTCGGCGGGCGTGGAGTCAGTTCCTTCGGAGCTCATCGTCCTATCGGAGGTCCTCGACCTTGCCGGTGATCTCCTCGACGTCGGACTCGGCATCGCCGGCGTCCACGATGGCCGCCGCGGCGCTGCCGACTTCGAGGCCGGCCGCGTGGCCGACGTCGTCCTGGGTCTCGACGAACACGAACGGGATCTCCTTCTCGTCGGCGAGCTCGGGGAGGTGCATCACGATCTCCTCGGGGCTCACGTCCTCGGCGATGTAGACCAGCGAGGCGTTGCCGCGCTCGATCGCCTTGGTGGTCTCGTTCGTGCCTTTCTTCACGGTGCCGGTGTCCCGAGCGACCTCGAGCGCCTCGATGGCGTCGTCTTCGAGGTCCGCCGGAACGTCGTAGGTAACGTAAACTGACATTGGTTGGTCCTTCCCGCGCGCGGGTTCGGGCTCCCCCGCCGTTGCGAGGACCGACGATGGTCCTCGGCCGCTCGTCGAGACCGCCTCGACGGCGACGATTTCCTGAGAGGCTAGGAGCTTCACAACCCCGCGCAGGCTGTGGACTCCGGTAGCGGAGCACCGCATAAAAGCGCTTTCAAACCGCGCACGCCGTGTGAGCCGAGCGCACGCAGGAAGGCCGGCGACCCGACCGGGTCACCGATCCGGGTTCGCGAAACGGTCCTGCTGTCGGCTCGCGGAGGGAGTAGATTCAACTCCCCCGTGCACATCGGTTTCGTATCATGACCACACCCGACGTCCTCGTCGCCGGGGAGACGTTGATCGACTTCATCCCGGGTCAGGCCGGCTCGCTCTCGTCGGTCGAGACCTTCTCGCGGCGGGCGGGCGGCGCACCCGCGAACGTCGCAGTCGGGCTGGCACGGCTCGACTGCCCGCCGTGGTTTCTCACCAACGTCGCCGAGGACGCCTTCGGCGAGTTCCTCGTCGACGGCCTCCGCGAACACGGGATCCCCCAGCGGTTCGTGACCCGCGACCCCGACCACCAGACGACGCTGGCGTTCGTCGCCCACGACGCGGCCGCCGACCGGGAGTTCTCCTTTTACCGAACCGAGACCGCCGACCAGTACGTCGACCCGGCGATCGTGGACGACGGCGCGCTCGATTCGACGTCGTGGGTCGCGCTCGGCGGGGTCGCGCTCGCGAACGAACCCGCGCGGTCGCGCCTCTTCGAGTTCGTCGAGCGCGCGCGGGACCACGACTGTGCCATCGTCTTCGACCCCAACACCCGACCCGAACTCTGGGAGTCCGACGAAACCTTCGAGGCCGTGCTCGAACGGATGCTCTCGTTGACGGACGTCCTCAAGACCTCGGCCGACGACCTCCTCGGGACCGGATTCGCCGACCAGGGATCGGTGGCCGAAGAAGCGCTGTTCGACGTCGGGCCGCACACCGTCGTCGCGACCAGTGGGGCCGCCGGCGCGCGCGCCGTTTCGAGCCCCGACGCCCCGTGGGGGGCGCTCGACGAGACCCATCCCGGCTACGCCGTCGACCCCGTCGACACCACGGGTGCGGGCGATGCGTTCCTCGCGGGGGTGCTCGCGGGACTCGTCGACGACGAACCGCTCGACGAGGTGCTCGGGTTCGCCAACGCGGTCGCGGCACTCACGACCACCGATGCGGGCGCGAGCACCGCGCTCCCCGACCGTGCCGCCGTCGCCGAGTTCCGTGCCGAGAACGAGTAGCTACCGAACCTACCGACGGACCGCGTCACGCTCGCCGACGAAGACGTCGAGTTCCTTTCTCGTGGGGAGCCCCTCGGTGTCGCCGGCCACGGTCGTCGCGAACGCGCCGACCGCGTTCGCCGTCTCGGTGGCCGCGACCGGGTCCTGGCCCTCGATCCGACCCGCGAGGAAGCCGGCGGCGAAGCCGTCGCCCGCGCCGACGGGGTCGACCACGCGCTCGACGTCGTAGCCCGACACCTGTTCGGTCGTCGAGCCGTCGGCGACGACCGCACCGGCCGCACCGAGTTTGACGACCGCGATCCCCGCACCGTGGTCGAGACACGCCGCCGCGATTTCCTCGGGGTCGTCCGTCCCGAACAGCGCGGCCCCCTCCTCGATACCCGGGAGGACGATGTCCGACAGCGAGACGAGGTCGAGCATCGTCTCGCGCATCCGTTCGTCGGACTCCCAGAGCTTCCGGCGAACGTTCGGGTCGAACGAGACCGTCATTCCCGCCTCGGTAGCGCGTTCGGCCGCCAGGAGCGTCGCCGCACGACACGACTCGCTGAGGGCGGGCGTGATCCCGGTGAGGTGGAGGTACTCCGCGTCCGTGAGGTAGTCCATGGGAAGGTCGTCGGGAGCCATCAGCGACGCCGCGGAGCCGTGCCGGTAGTAATGGACGGCGGGTTCGCCGAGTTCGCGGCGCTCCTTGAACATGATGCCCGTCGGTGCCTCGTCGGTGAGCTCCACCGTCGAGGTGTCGATGCCCTCGCCGCGGACGAAGAACTCGAGGTACTCGCCGTGCGGGTCGGCCCCGAGCTTCGAGTACCAGCCGACGTCGTGACCGAGCCGTGCGAGACCGATGGCGACGTTGGTCTCGGCACCGGCGAGGCTCTTTTCGAACTCGTGGGCGTGTTTCATCGGGCCCGTCGTCGATGGGTAGACGAGCACCATCGTCTCGCCGAGGGTGACCACGCGGGATGACATGATGGTCGGTGTTTACCCAGGGTGGTGGTATGCGTTCCGGGTTCGGACGGCAGACCGACCCCGAATTGACGTTCGGGTTCCTGTGTTCGGTGCAGCCGACCTGCTATCGCCGTCTCAGTCCCCAGTTCCACTGGGGAAGCAAGCTATCCAAGACCGCTACGAGGCGGGGGAACAGCCGGACGGCACCGAGCGAGAGGCCGACCGCGACGACGAGCGACCCGATCGTCGACCCCGTGGCGACGTCGACCGCCGCACCGCCGGCCGCCACCGCGACGACGGTGAGGCTGTGATAGACGGGGCGGACGAGGAAGAGCACCGGCGTCGCCGCCGGCCAGTCGAACGACGTGAGGCCGGTCCGAACCGTTCCAATCGCCAGCGTGAGGGTCGTGACGCCGACCAGCGCGGCGAACTTCACCGCCGCGTTCTGCGGTGCGGCCATCAGCGCCAGCAGTCCCGGAATACCGAGCACGGCGACCTCCGCCAGCCCGAAGAAGACGTTCTCGACCCATCGCTCGACTCCGACCTTCCGGACGGCTCGCGGCCCCGCCTTACGCCGCTCGGTGGTCGGGTCGGTTCCACGTTCGCTCATGATGGTTCGGGAGGCTCCACCCGCCGGCTCACTCCTCGTCGCGGCTCACTCGGATGACCTGCATCAGCGATTCGACCGGCACACCCTCTAACTCCTCGACACCGCTCTTGTCGACGAGCACACCGCAGCCGACCGGCGTGCCGCCCTCCTCGGTGATGGCGTCGATGGTCTCGGTCATCGTCGTCCCACTGGTGATGGTGTCGTCGATGACGTAGCACTCCCGGCCCCGGATCTCGGCGAAGTTCCGCGAGAAATTCCCGCTGAGATCCTCGATATCGCCCTCCTCCCACTGGTGTTTCCGGGGCGCGTAGGTCGCGAGGTCGGCCCCGAGTTCGAGCGCCACGGTGGTCGCGAGCGGCGTCCCGGCCTTCTCGATTCCAACCACGAGGTCGATCTCGCTGTCGTCGTGGCCGCCGAGGAGGTCCGCCATCGCGTGCCCCACGTCCGAGAGTCGGGTGCTGTCCCGCCCGAGCGCGCTCCAGTCGATGTGGATGTCCGAGAGCGGGCCGGCCGGCTCCGTGCTCTCGGTAGTCGTGGGCTGGGTGCTCCCGCCGCCGCGTTCGACCAGCCAGCTCGCGGTCTCGCGCGAGACGTTGAGCTCGTCGGCGATTTCGCCGTTCGAGAGCCCCTGACCAGCAAGCTCGTTCGCGCTCTCGATGAGGTCGTCGACGTTTTTCATGCGGGAGGGTTGG
Source organism: Halococcus sp. IIIV-5B (assembly GCF_003602035.1). Lineage (NCBI taxonomy): Archaea > Methanobacteriati > Methanobacteriota > Halobacteria > Halobacteriales > Halococcaceae > Halococcus > Halococcus sp. IIIV-5B. Next base: position 78,826 of record NZ_QZWE01000016.1, read on the forward strand.
CCCGGGCTGTAATAGGTGTGTTGTCCCACTTTTTTACTCCTCGGATGGCCTCCCTGCGGTCGGCCACCGCTCGTCGCAAAAACCTGGACTAAAAACTGCCGCTCACTCGCTCCGCTCGTTCGCGGTACAACCACTTACCAGCCACCGCAACTGCTCCGCACAGCACCGCCCCGCGACAGCCACAAGCCTCCCCAACCGATTCGCTCTGCTCGCGGTGCTCGCGTCGCTCATCCCTCGCACGCCGATTCGCGGTCGGCACTCACTGTCGTTCGCGCCGACCGCGTGCGCGCGCCACGACGGTTATCCCGGCTAGGATCACTACGCCCCCGACCACGGTCGCGGCGGTCGGGACCTCGCCGAGCAACACGAGCGCGAGCAGCGCGCTCCCCACGGGTTCGCCGAGCAGCGAGGCGCTGACGACACTGGATTCGAGGTGGCCGAGCGCCCAGTTGAGGACCGTGTGCCCGAAGACGCCGGGCCCGACGGCCATCCCGAGGAAGAGCACCCACTCGCGCGGCGGGTAGTTCGTCAGGGCTGCGCCGTCAGCGAGAACGAGCGCGAGGAGCACGATGGTACAGGCCGAGTAGACCACGACGACGTAGGGGATCAGCGCGATTCGCTGGCGGAGCACCCGTCCCACGAGGACGTAGCCCGCCGAGAAGGCCGCGCCGGCCACCGCGAGCGCGTCGCCGAGAAGCGGGGCGCTCCCCGCGACCACACCGCCCGACGCGTCGCCGACCGAGAGCACCACGATGCCGACGAGCGCGAGGAGCATCCCCGCGACGGTACGCCGGGTGACGAACTCGTCGAGGAACACCGCCGCGCCGGCCGCGACGAAGAGCACCTGACACTGGACGATCGTCACCGAGGCCGCGACGCTCGTGAGTTCGAGGCTCGCGAACCACGACGCGAAGTGGAGGGCGAGCGCGACGCCGCCAGCCCCCGCGGCCAACCAGTCCCGACGGGTGAGTCGGGCGAAGGCGTCGCGGTGGCGGACGAGGGCGAACGGCAAGAGGAGGAGGGTCGTGAAGAGCACCCGGTAGAACGCCTTCACGAGGCTCGGCGCGGCGCTGTACCGAACCAGGATCGCGCTGGTGCTCACCGCGACCACGGCGACCCCGAGCGCGACGAACGGCAACGTCCCGCGCTCGATACCGACGACCGAACGGGTACTCACACGCGACCCGACGACGAGTGCGTGTTTACGGGTTGTGTTTCCCGGTTATTCGGCGTCACCGGACGTGCGACGCACGTCCGGTTGGCACGAAACTCGATTACTCGGCGTCGTCGGGCACGTCGAAGTCGTGGAAGTGCTCGCCCTTCTCCTTCGTGAGGATGTTGAGCGCCGCCGCCGCACCGTCGCCGGCGGCGATGACCGCCTGCCACTCCTCGGCACGGACCATCGCGCCCGTCGCGTAGGCGTCCTCGACACTCGTCTCGGTCGTCACGTCGATGTCGACCACGTCCTCGTCGGTGAACGCACAGCCCAACTCCTCGGCGAGATCGCGCTTCGCGCCCGTCGCGAGGACCACGTAGCTCGCCTCGTACTCCTCGTCCTCGGTCGAGACGGTGAAGCCGTCGCCGTCTGTCTCGACACCCGTGACCTCGGTGCCCTGGTGGCGCTCGACGCCGAACTCGTCGACTTGGGCGCGCGAGTCCTCCATGAACGCGGAGCCGTCCTCGCTCTCGATCCCGAGGTAGTTGAACAGGTGCGCCTTGTGCATCCACGTCTGGTCGGTGTCGAACAGCTGGGTCTCCAGCCCGTTCTTCGCGGTGAACAGCGCCGCGCTGAGTCCGGCCGGGCCACCACCGACGATCGCGACATCAGTGTCCGTCATACCGTCGGCCGTACGACCGCCGGTCGGATAAATCGTGTGCGACGACCACTGGCCGCACGGTGGTGGGTGGTTGGCTCAGCATTGTTCCGCCCTTCACCGAGTCGTCGGTCTTTTCGTGGTGCTCGTCGACCTCGAACCATGTCCGTCGCCGCCGAGACCAGACGCGCCGTCCATGAACAGCCGTTCGTCCACGAGGCGCTCCGGGCCGGGGTCATCAACTACACCGCCGCCGCCCGATTCCTCGACGTCGGGGAGCCCGAAGCTGTCGCGGCCGCACTCCGGCGCTACGCCGAGGCCCTCCCCGACCCCGAGACCGCCTCCCGCGAGGCGCGGGTCACGATGCGAAGCGGGATCGGCCTCGCTGACGATGCCGATCCGGAGGAGACCGTGCTCGCGGTCGGCGACACCGCGTTCGCGGACGGGGGGTCACTCACGGGCGTGCTCGCCACGGGCGCGGTCGACCCCGCCGCGCTCGGACACGTCCTCTCGCGGTTCGCCGTCGAGGATATCGATCCCGAGGCCGCGGGTGTCGCCGGTGAGGCGCTCGTCGTGGTCGTGGGACGGCGCGACGCGCCCGACGCCGTGCGTGTCGTCGAGGACGCGCTGTCGGCGGTCCCGGTTACGGGGACTCCGACGGATTGAAACGCTCGAACGCGTAGGAACCCCATGACGCTGCGCGTCGAGAACACGCTGACCGGCGAGCGCGAGCCGTTCGAGCCACGCGACCCCGACTCCGTTCTCCTCTACTACTGTGGGCTCACGGTCTCGGACCGCGCTCACCTCGGCCACGCGCGCACCTGGACCCACGTCGACGTGATGCACCGCTGGCTCGAATTCCTCGGCTACGACGTCCGCCACGTCGAGAACTTCACTGATGTCAACGAGAAGATCGTCGCCCGCGTGGGTGAAGACGACCTCGGCGACTCGGAGCACGCGGTCGCGGACGGCTTCATCGGGAAGACACTCGACGACATGCGCGCGCTGGGCCTCAAGCGTGCCGAGGTCTATCCACGGGTCTCAGAACACGTCCCCGAGATAATCGACCTCGTCGAGACGCTGGTCGAGAAGGGCTACGCCTACGAGTCGAACGGGTCGGTGTACTTCGACGTCACGACCTTCGAGGACTATGGAAAACTCTCGAACCAGCGCCTCGACGACATCGAAGCCCAGGGCGAGGCCGACGAACGTTCGGAGAAGCGCCACGCTGCCGACTTCGCGCTCTGGAAGGCCGACGGGGTCTCGCCGAACGCGCTCGCCGACCACCGCTCCGAGGACCGTCCGGTCGGTGACCACCCGCCGAACGGCGAGGTCTGGGACTCGCCGTGGGGCGAGGGCCGGCCGGGCTGGCACATCGAGTGCTCGGCGATGAGCATGACCCACCTCGACGACACCATCGACATCCACGTCGGCGGTCGAGACTTGGTCTTCCCCCACCACGAGAACGAGATCGCCCAGAGCGAGGCCGCGACAGGGAAGGAGTTCGCCCGTTACTGGCTCCACGCCGACCTCTTCTCGATGGACGAGGAGAAGATGAGCACCAGCCTCGGGAATTTCATTACTGTCGAGGACGCGCTCGCCGAATACGGTCGCAACGCGGTCCGCACGTTCCTCCTCTCGGGGAGCTACAACACGACCCAGACCTACAGCGAGGCCGCCATCGAGGAGGCCGTCGAGCGGGCGGCGCGCCTCGAACGCACCCACGAGCGCGCCGAGACGGCCCTCGACGGTTCGCACACCTCCTCGAAATCACCCGACAGCGTGCTTCGGGAGTCGACGAACGACACGCGCGAGGCGTTCGAGGCCGCGATGAACGACGACTTCAACACCCGGGGCGCGCTCGCCTCGTTGCTCGAACTCTCGACGGTCGTCAACCGCCACCTCGACGACCGCGGGGCCGCCGGCGAAGCCTACGACTATCAGGGGCTCCTGGCGGCGGTCGAGACGGTCGAGGACCTCGGCGGCGGGGTACTCGGGCTGAGCTTCGGCGAGACGGCGGACGGCGACGTCAGCCTCGCCGACGAACTCGTCGAGCTCGTGCTCGAAACCCGCGAGGCCGAACGCGCCGCCGGCAACTACGACCGCGCCGACGACCTCAGAAACGAACTCGAAGCCCTCGGCGTCGAGATCGAGGACACCGACGACGGCCCGACCTACTCGGTCGAGACGACGGAGTAGGAACGAAAAACACACCGCGACGACCGCGCTATTGAACGTATGAAGTCCGGCGAGCACTTCCTGATATCGATCCCCGTGGTCGGCGTCGTCCTCACGAAACTCCGCGAGCACTACTCGTCGCGCCAACTGGGACTGCTCGCGGTCTACGGCGTCGGGCTCGGCGTGCTGATCGACCTCGACCACTTCGTGCTCGCGCGGCTCCGCGTGGGCGACTGGCGACACACCGTGGACGTCCTCCGCAACCCGACACGCGTGTTCACCGATCAGGAGAACCTCTTCGAGGGGACGGGCGGGATGGCGAGCCTCCGGATCTTGAGCCACGTCGTCATCGGTGGCGCGCTAACCTGGCTCTGGGCACGGGTCAGCCGGCCGGTCGCGCTGCTGACCGGGGTCGTACTCTACGTCCACGTTCTCGCCGACCTCCTGCGCGACAACGACGTCGTCTGAGGTGATCCTCCCGAACGTATATGATGGTTCGTGGTGTAGGGAGCGGGGATGGCATCGAACGACGAGAGCGACGACCGGCAGCTCGCGGAGGACCGCCAACCCCGAACGGTGCTGTGCCAACGCTGTAGCGAGGCGTTCGACTGGCACGAGGACGTCTGTCCGGCCTGCGGGTGGGAGAAGGACGAGTGGGTCGAGAGCGGTCGGTACGGCCTCGGCGGGTCCTACGGGATCGAAGGCTCCGGCTAGTCGCGCTTCAGTTTTCGCGCCCGGTCGAGCCCCTCGCAGATGGTTCCCTGTCCAGAGATGGTCGCGCCCGTCAGCCGTGCCCGGCGCTGTTCGTGGGCGAGGTCGTCGGCCGCGATCGGGTCCGCTTCGACGGTGGCGAAGAGCCGGTCGGTCGGTTCCCGGACCAGCCCGGTCTCGGCTGCCTTTTCGAGGTGGTCGGCGAGCGGGTCGGCCGGGACGCACACGGCGAAGGCGTCGTCGGCGAGGTAGACCAGCGCCTCGTCCGTTTCGTCCTCGAAGTCGATGTCCGCGCGGGTGAGGGCGACGACCTGGTCGGCGTCGAGTCCCGCATCGAGCAGCACGTCGACGGCACGGTACTGGCGGCTCACGCGCGCCTTCTCCGCGAGGGTTCGACGGACCGCCTCGATGTCGTCCTCGGCGTCCTCGAAGACCGTCTCGAAGGCGAGGCGTTCGTTGACCCCGCGGTTGATCTCCCTCGCGTGCATGTGGTCGTCGAGGGTGATCGTCGCGGTCGTCACGGTCGGAAGGCCTTCGAGCTCGTCGCGCGCGCCGGTCGCCATCATCCACGCAAACGCCGGCGAGCACCACGCCGTCGGCAACACGAGCGTTACCAGTACCTCCGACCCGTCGATCGTGAGGTCGTGGACGTATTCGAGGTCGACGATCGACTCGTCGAGCTCGGGGTCGTCGACCGCCGCCAGCCGCGCGCGAACGTCGTCGGTCGTCGGCTGGGCAGTGGCGGCCATCAGTCCGCGGTGGCACCCCCGTACTGGTCCCCAAGGTCGAACTCGGCGCTGATGGCGTCGTCGGCGAGTTTTTTCTTCTGCTCCTCGATGTCGATGTCGTAGAGCTCGGCGGCGTTCTCACCCATCACCTTCTGCTTGGTTTCGAGGTCGAACTCGAGGCCGTACTCGTCGCGCTGTTCGTCGGTAAGTTCGGCCTCCATCACGGCCTCGACCACCCACTCCGGTTCCCAGAGCGCGTAGTCGCTGCCGAAGAGGAGGTTGTCCTCGCCGACCCAGTAGAGGAGTTCGCCCATGATCTCGCCGAACTTCCGTGGTCGGGCCAGCGCCATCGGCGCGACCACCGCCAATCCCCCGTAGACGTTGGTCTCCTGGGTCGCGATGTGGGCGAAGTCGTCGAACCGGGGGAAGCCGACGTGCTCGACGATGAAGTTGAGCTCGGGGAACGAGGTCGCGGCGTCGTCGACGTCCCGGACGTCGAAGGCGTCGCGGTTCAGCGGGCGGATCGTCGGTCCCTTGTGGGCGTGGATGTTGGTGATGCCGAGCTCGGCACACTTCTCGAGGTACTCGAAGGAGTCCTCCGAGTCGAGCCGCCAGCCCTTCGAGTCACCCCGCCACTCGGCGGTGTAGAGCTTGACCCCCGTGATGTCGTGTTCGTCCTTTTGCCGTTCGAGCTCCTGCAGTCCGGCCTCCCCTTCACGCGGGTCGAACCGGCCGTTGAGCACGAACCGACCCTCGTAGGCCTCGGCGAGCCCCGCGTTGTCCTCGATGGTGTTGAATCCGTTCTCGTAGAACTCGCCGAGGTACGTAGGCTGGAAGACCGCCATGTCGTCGTGGCCGTCCCGAAAGAGGTCCTCGACCATCCGTTCGGCGCTGTACTTCCGGTACTCGTCGATACTCCACTGGCGCTCCGCCGGTGTGAACGCGGTGTGATAGTCGTGGAAGCACTGGATGAACTGTTCGCCACCCTCGTGGATGATGTTCTCCGTGCTCGCATCCCAGTGATGGACGTGGGCGTCGATGACGAAGACATCCGCTCCCTCGTGCCGGTACATTGCACATCATCGATAGTGTTTGACAAGCATACGTCTTTTGGCCCCGGAAAGCGGCTGTACCCCGATTTCGGTACGAACACTTTTGACCGTGACAGTCCTACCGCGGTGTGGTCACATGCAAGCAGCCAGACTCCACGAGTACACCGAGGAGATGGAGGACGCGCTCTCGATCGACGAGGTCGACGAACCGCAGGCCGAGGCCCCCGACGGCGTGGTCGTCGAGGTCGAGGGCGCGGGATGGTGCCAGACCGACAACCACGTGATCGAGGGCCAGTGGGCCGAGTACATGCCCCAGGACCTCCCGATGACCCTCGGCCACGAGAACGCCGGCCGGGTCGTCGAGGTCGGCGACGACGTCACGATGGTCGCGGAGGGCGACCCGGTGATCTGCCACACCGTGATGACCTGTGGGACGTGTCGCCCCTGCCGGCTCGGCGACGACATGCACTGTGAGGACCTCGCGTTCCCCGGTCTCTCGACGGACGGCGGCTTCGCCGACTACCTCCGGACGAACGAGCGGGCGGTGATCCCGCTCCCCGACGGCGTGAGCACCGTCGACATCGCGCCCCACGCCGACGCGGGCATCACGGCCTACCACGCGGTCAAACGCGCCTCGCGCGAACTCAACCCCGGCGACCACGCCGTCGTGATCGGGATCGGCGGGCTCGGCCACATCGGGCTCCAGTGTCTGAACGCGATGAGCCCCGTCACCATCACCGCGGTCGACATGAAGGACGAAGCGCTCTCGATGGCCGACGACCTCGGCGCACACCACACGGTCGACCCGGGGAACGAGGACGTCGCGAGCGAGATCGAGGCGATCACCGACGGCGTGGGCGCGCACTCGGTGCTCGACTTCGTCGGGGCGGACGAGACCACGGCACTGGCTCCCGAGATCGTCGCCGCCGGCGGCGCACACACCGTCATCGGCTACGGTGGCCACGTCCACCAACCCTCCCAGGCGCTGGTCAACGGCGACTTCAGCTATCGGGGGAGCCTCGTCGGCAACTACACCGAACTTCAGGAGCTCGTCGCGCTGGTCGAGCGCGGCGACGTCGACCTCCGGACCACGCGCTACGGGCTCGACGAGATCAACGACGTCGCGGCGAAGCTCGAACACGGCGAGATCGAGGGACGGGCGGTCATCACACCGTAACCGGTCGAGGTTCGGGAGACGAAGCCACTAAATCGCCGTCGCCCGTAGTGCCGGTCATGCCGGCGCTCGTCATCGTCGCCCACGGCTCACACCTGAATCCCGGCTCGCACGGACCGGCCTTCGCCCACGCCGACACCGTCCGCGAGTCCGGCGCGTTCGCCGAGGTCCGCGAGGCGTTCTGGAAGGAGGAGCCCTCCTTCCGGGAGGTCCTCCGGACCCTCGACAGCGAGGAGGTCTACGTGGTCCCGCTGTTCATCTCGGAGGGGTACTTCACCGAACAGGTCATCCCGCGCGAACTCCGCCTCGACGACTGGGACGTCTCGCTGTGGGATTCGTCGGGGACCGACGCCGACACCGCCACCCTCACTGCCACGGACGTCGAGAAGACCGTTCACTACTGTGGTCCGGCCGGGACCCATCCCTCGATGACCGACGTGATCGTCCAGCGCGCCGAGAGCGTCACGGGCGATCCCGACGTCGGCGAGGACTTCGGCCTCGCGGTCGTCGGCCACGGCACCGACAGGAACGAGAACTCCGCGAAAGCCGTGAAGTACCACGCCGACCGGATCGCCGAGATGGACCGGTTCAGCGAGGTGAAGGCGCTGTTCATGGACGAGGAGCCCGAGGTCGACGACGTCACCGACTACTTCGAATCGGAGGACGTGGTCGTCGTCCCGCTGTTCATCGCCGACGGCTACCACACCCAGGAGGACATCCCCGAGGACATGGGCCTGACCGACGACTACCGCGAGGGCTACGATATTCCGACGACGGTCGAGGGCCACCGGATCTGGTACGCGGGCGCGGTCGGCACCGAACCCCTGATGGCGGACGTGATCCTCGAACGCGCCGCCGACGCGGGGGCGGACGTCACCGAAGCACTCGACATCGTCCGCCGACGGACCGCGACCCCGGCGGCGGGGGACTAGATGAACGACTCCCAACTCGACGCGCTCCGCGAGGCCGCCGCCGACGACGTGGCGTGTGACGGTCTCTCGGTGACCCGCGACGGGTCGGGCTACACCTTCGAGACGCCGGGCGCGAGTCACGCGGACCTCTCCGAGACCGAGTTCGACGCGCTCGCGACCGAGAACCCGTGGTTCGTCTCGAACTGGGAGTACTGGGACGGGCTGGACGGCGCGACGAAGGCGTTCCTCCGGTGGGTCGAACGCGCCGACGAGGTGGGGGTCCGCGAACGCTACGAGAGCCTCGTCGCCGGGCTCGCCCGCGAGTGGGGCCAGCTCCTGATCACCGCCGGGCTCGGCGACGACGGCGAGCGCGTCTACGAACTCCGGCACACCGCCGACGTCGACGTCGAGGTCGACGACCTCGAACACCACGACGACCCGCTCGACGCCCGCGAACTGGCCACCCTCGACGACGATGGAGAATACCGACCGCTCAAGACCGCACCGACGCTCGCCACCGGGTGGGTCTTCCCCGCGCTCGACGGTCGCGACCTCGTCAGGACCGTGGAGTTCTTCTACCCCGCGACGGTGGCGAACTGGCACCGCGAGCGCGAGGGCGACCTCGACGTCACCCACTTCCGCGAGACCGCCGAGCGCCAGACCGGGATCTACGGCGTCGTCGACGAACTCGACGTCGAGGGGGTCGAGAACCTCGCGGCGGCCTGCTGTGTCGACTCCCAGTGTCTCAAGCGCCGCGAGTGGGACGAGGATAGCAGTACGGAACTCGACGTGCCGCGCGGCGACGGCGTGTTCCCGTGTCGCGAGCCCTGCTCGCTGGTGGTCGCCGCGGCGCGCCAGTGGGCGATCCTCGAAAACGAGGAGCCGCGAACCTACGAGGTCGAACTCACGCCGAGCGAACGGAGTCAGATCGAGACGTTGATCGGGGCGGTGGCCGACGGCCGGGTCGACGAGGTCCGCGAGGCCGACGTCGGCGACGGCGCGAACCGCTACCGGGCGCGGTACCTCCGGGCGAAACGGCTCGACGACGACGGCGGGTTCAAGGGGATCCGCGAGACGGACTCCTGATCAGTAGAGCACGAGATAGGCGGCCGCGATGACGCCGACGAGCACCGCGAGCGCGCCGATGTAGACCGCCACGACGTCCGAGAGGAAGAGCAGGACGATACCGACGATCACGACCACCGCCGCGGCTCCGAGGAGGGCGGGCGTACCGAAGCCCGCGGTCGATCGAGCCGACGCCGAGGAGCCCGTCGAACCCGTGCGTCGTGGGGCGCTCGAAGCAGTCGAGCGGGTCGATTCGACGTTCCCCGAACTCGCGAGACTCCCGCTTCCGGAGCGCTCGATGAGGGACTCGTCGATCTTGACGCGGCGTTTGCCCGCGTTGGGTTCGATGGTGAGCGGGACCGTCTCGGTCTGGCTGCCGTAGGCGGTCGCGATGGTGAGCGTGCCGCCGGCCGGACCGGGGTCGCTGACGCTGACCGGGATACGCGTCGTCGCGCCGGGGCGGACGTAGTGGTTGCTCGATGGCACCGAAGCGACCCCCGAGAGCGCCTCGTCGAGCCGGAGGTGGACGTGGGTCCCCTCGCCGTGGTTCTCGAGTTCGATCACGAACGAGTCGGCGCTCGCGAAGCTCTCGGGGACGTCTATCGAGTGGAGCCCCGTGCGGTTGAGGTGGACGGTGAGCGTCGTGGAGTCGCTCGATTCGCCCACCATGCTACGCCGGTGCGTCGTCGCGCATGTCCGGCGGCAGGAGGTTCGGGATGCCCTCCTCGATCGGGTACTCCTCGCCGCACTCGGTGCAGACGAGACGGCCTTCAAGCACCTCGTCGTCGGACTCCTGGATGGGTTCGAGTTCGAGTTCCTGCTTGTCCATCGGACACCGGATGATCTCCATCAACGACTCCTTCATCGCTGCTCGCCCCGGGTCATGCGCGAAGCGATGGCCGGCGGTGATAAAAACATGGCGCTCGCCCGCGCGTCGACGGTCGGGGGGCCGGTTATCGCTCGTCGATCGGGACGAACGCCTCGTCCTGGGGACCGACGTACCGGGCGCGGGGGCGGATCAGGCGGTTGTCGGTCTGGTATTCGAGGATGTGGCCGACCCAGCCCGCGGTCCGGCTCATCGCGAATATCGGGGTGTACATGTCGAGCGGGATACCGAGCTGGTAGTAGACCGTTCCTGAATAAAAGTCGACGTTGGGCGCGAGGCCCTTGCTCGGGAAGTCCTCCTCCTCGGTGAGGTACTCCTCGATGGCGGCGGCGTAGTCGTACCACTTCTTCTCGCCGGAGGCGTTGCCGAGGTCCTCGGATTTCTCGGTCAGGATCTCGGCGCGCGGGTCCTTGACGTTGTAGACGCGGTGGCCCCAGCCGGGGATGCGGCGGCCGTCGTCGATCTGTTCGGCGATCCACTCGGTGGGGTCCTGACCGCTCTCGTCGAGTTCGAGCAGGACCTCCATCACGTCCTGGTTCGCGCCGCCGTGGAGCGACCCCGAGAGCGCCGAGATCCCGCCGGTCACCGAGCTGTAGGTGTCGGCGAGCGTACTCGCGATCACCATCGAGGTGAACGTCGAGGCGTTGAGGCCGTGGTCAGCGTGGAGGATCAACGCCATGTCGAACGTCTCGGCGGCGACGTCGTCGGGCTCCTCGCCGTGGAGCATGTAGAGGAAGTTCGCTGCGTACGAGAGCTCCTCGTTCGGTTCCACGGGCTCCTCGCCGTTGCGGAGGCGGTCGTAGGCCGCGAGGATCGTCGGGAACTTCGCGGCGATACGGAGCCCCTGGTGACGGATCGCGTCGATATCGCCGGGTTCGGGGTCCTCGTCGTCCGAGGCCGACAGCATCGACACCGCGGTCCGAACCGCCGCCATCGGGCGTTCGTCCGCCGCCACGAGGTCCTCGAGCGTCGTGACCACGCCCTCCTCGATGGTGTACTCCGCCGAGAGCTCCTCGACGAACACGTCCAGCTCGTCGCGTTCCGGGAGTTCGTTGTTCCAGAGCAAGTAGAGAACCTCCTCGAAACTCGCCTCGCGCGCGAGGTCCTTGATATCGTAGCCGTGATAGACCAGCTGTCCGGCGTCACCGTCGATGTAACTCAACGACGATTCGGCCACGAGAACCTCATCGAGCCCCTTCTGGAGGTCGTCTGCCATGGCGCTTGTACCCGACCTGCCGGGAAAAGTATTACCGTTTCCCCACGCACGTGCGCGAGCAACGCTTTTGCCCGCCCGGACGAACGTCGAGCATGACACGCGAGGTCGACTACGAGCCGCGCAGCGTCAAGCGACTCCTCGCGGAGATGAAGGACATCGCCGAGCTCATGATCGACCTGTCGTACTCGGCGGTGCTCCTCGACAGCGACGAGGTCGCCGAGGAGGTCCTCCAGCTCGAAGACGAGATGGACGTCCTCCAGCTCAGAACCCACATGAGCCTGCTGATGGCCTCGCGCACCCCCGACGACGCCGAGGCGCTCGCCCCGGTGCTGGGGATCGTGGGCGCGACCGAGAAGGTCTCCGACGCGACCGGCGACATCGCGAAGATCGTCCTCGAGGACATCCGACTACCCGACGCGATCCGGGCGGCGCTCCCCGAGGCGGTCGAGACCCTCGTGCGCGCCCGCGTCGACCCCGACTCCCGGTTCGTCGGGGAGACCCTCGGCGGGCTGAACCTCGAAACCGAGACGGGGGTCAGGGCCATCGCGATCCGGCGGGCCGGCGAGTGGATCCTGAACCCGGACCGCGAAACACAACTCGAACCCGACGACGTCGTGCTGTTCCGAGGACCGGACGAAGGGGTCGCGGGGGTCTATCAGAGCACCACCGGCGAGGCCTACCTCCCACCCGACC
>NZ_QZWE01000017.1:0-80803 GCF_003602035.1 Halococcus sp. IIIV-5B
CGTCCACTCGCTCCTCGTCCCCCCCCCCTTTCGTGCTCCGTTTTCGAGAACTGCTCTCCAGCCCCGTGTAGCTCAGTCGTCGTCGGTCAGGATGTCCGCCGAGAGCCCCTGGGCCATCTCGATCCCGTCGGCGTTGTTGAGCGTCCACGCGGTGCGCTCGGTGACGGCCTCGATGACCTCTCGCGCGCTCGGGTAGCCGTTGCCGGACTTCTTCACGCCGCCGAACGGGAGCTGGATCTCCGCGCCGATACACGGGAGGTTGCCGTAGGCCAGCCCGATCTCGGCGTTGTCGCGGAAGTAGTTGATCTCGCGGTAGTCCTCCGAGATGATCGCCCCCGCCAGCCCGTACTCGGTGTCGTTGTGGATCTCGACGGCTTTCTCGATGTCGCCCGCGTAGGGCATGAGCGCGACGTGGGGACCGAAGACCTCCTCCTTCGTGACCCGCAGGTCCGCCTCGTGGTCGGCCTCGTAGACGAACGGTCCGACCCAGTGGCCGTCCTCGTGGCCGTCGGGGATCTCGCTACTATCGAGTTCGGTCCGGTCGACCAGCACCTCGACGTCCTCCTCGTGTGCGAGGTCGTTGTAGCCCGTGACCTTCTCCCTGTGTTCGCCTTCGATCAGCGGCCCCATGAACGTCTCCTCGTTGAGAGGGTCGCCGACCGAGACGTTCTTCGCGGTCTCGACGAAGCGGTCCTTGAACTCGTCGTAGAGGTCCTCGTGGACGATGATCCGCTCGGCGGAGACACACCGCTGGCCGGTGGTCTTGAACGAACTCATCACCGCCGAGTGGACCGCGACGTCGAGGTCGGCCTCGCTCGTCACGACGATCCCGTTCTTGCCGCCCATCTCACACGCCGCGAGCTTGCCGGGCTCGCCGCCGACCTTGCCGGCGATCTCGTGGCCGACCTCGGCCGACCCGGTGAACAGCACCGTCGCGACGCGCTCGTCCTCGACGATGGCCTCGCCGGCGTCGCCGTAGCCCTGAACCATGTTGAAGACGCCGTCCGGTATCCCCGTGCTCTCGAACATCTCGGCGATGATCTGGCCGCACCACGGGGTCTGCTCGGCGGGTTTCCACACCACGGTGTTGCCCTCGACCAGCGAGACCGCCATGTGCCAGAAGGGGATCGCGACCGGGAAGTTCCACGGCGTGATGCAGCCGACCACGCCCCTCGGTTTCCGGCGCATGTAGGCGTCCTTACCCGCGATCTCTGAGGGGACGACGTCGCCGTGGGGACGGCGGGCGTCGGCGGCGGCCCACTCGACCATGTCCCAGGCCTCGTTGACGTCGGCTTTCCCTTCCGAGATCTCCTTGCCGCACTCCTTGGTGACGATTTCGCCGAGCTCCTCGTGGCGCTCCTTGAGCTCGTTGTAGATCTCCCAGAGGTACTCGGCCCGGTCGGTGTACGAGAGCGCGGCCCACTCCTCGAAGGCGTCGTCGGCGGCCGCGAGCGCGCGGTCGACGTCCGCGTCGGTGCCCCGTTGGAACTCGCCGAGCGTCTCGCCCGTCGCCGGGTTCGTGCTCTCGAAGGTCTCCTCGCCGGTCCCCTCGGTCCACTCGCCGTCGATGTACTGCTCGAACGGCTCCGCGACTTGTTGACTCATACGGCAAGAATTGCGCGGCCGGGGTACAAAAACACCGCGCTGTGTGGGTCAGTCGGCCTCGGCGCTCGCACGGCCGGTGAACAGACGGCGATCCGTCCGGCCCATCACGCACTCCGTCCAGGCTCGATATACGATTCGAGCGCTTCGACCACTCCCGCAACCACGCTTCCCCGAAGCCGCCCCTGAACGCCTCCCGTTTGGTCGTGCTCGATGTGCAAAATTCGGCGGCATGAAAATTGAAACCAGCGGGAAGCATGCATGGCGAACCGATCTCTACGACGACGTCGGCGAGTTACTTGGCGAGAACACGCGCTCGGGAAGGCGGGTCTGCTTGGGTCTCAGCAAGGCGGTGCGTCCAGTCCCCGACCGTTCCGTGTGACTGATCAACGTCGAGAAGATCAAGGATCGCTACCGTCTCCCGCAGCGAGAGTCCCGCTGAATGCAGGCGGACGGCGAACGCCCGAATGGGCGTTCGCCGTCCGCTCCCGGTCCCAACAGTGAGTATCTTCCGTCTCGAATGCCTCACCGAGTAGGTCGTTGAGTGGCATGAACAACCAGCTCCTCGGCCTGCTCGCTCTTAACTAGACAGCGCCGTTATGCGACAGCAACAGAAATAGCAGCAACAACCACACTGATTGCGAAGATTAAAATGATAACCGAACTCATCCACTTCTCTTCATCACTCTCACCACCATCTTGGAGAATTCCTTCGCCTATATACGCACTAATACCAATTCCGACTAACAAACTACCACCACATAAAATAACAAAGCGTGGCCAGAGCGACTGCGCTGGGAAAGAGAACGCTAGAGGTAGCTGACTCAATCCAATCAACACAGTAGAGAGAATATTGAGTTGATTATGATCGATCCGATCTTTGAGGGTATACTCACGGCTGAACACTGCTGTGAGTGCAGGGAATGAATTTTTGGCCATTATACGTACCATCTCGATTAGTTCTAATCAATCTTTCCCATAAAACAGTACTTATTAAACGGAGGGGCACCCGGTACACTCTCTTTTCCAACGGGAACAGCAGGTTCCAATGAGATAACCACATGCACCAGCCGCACAGGTCAAACACGCAGCTGGACCGAGAGCACTACACCAAAAGCACGCTCCACCACAACTAGATAGTATACAGTTCACACGTACTGCCTTACAAACACGTCGATGTTTGCCCTTCTCCGGTGCAGGAGCTGGGTTACACTTACAAGCACTAGCACTAATTTCCGCTAATGACTCAGTTGGAGTGCCATTAAAACTAGAGCTGTTGGAAACCAACATCATGTCTTCTACGTTTTCGCCAACAATATTCCACAAGACAGCCATATCTTTTATGCTATTCGTTACCTTCTCATATTTCTGCCGAGTTATGAGGTTATCATTATTTCCAAGTGCCACCGTCGTCATCTTATTTCCATCCTCAAGGGTGTGCTCAACAGCGGAGACAAGGAGGTCATCTTCAGCTAAACTATCGACGTCGCTCGCACTTGTGTGGCTTGAGATGTTTTTTGAAACAATGTGCCCGGATTGCTCACTAGGGGCCACCTCCAAAGCAACTCCACTCTGTATAGTCTCTCGCATCTGTGTATTCATTACATTCGTAACATCATCCTGGCTCTTGGTCTCACTTATTAGCTGCCCTAAGTCACTACCAGTAACCGGCTCACTACTTTTGACCGAAGGTCGGGAAGGCTCAGCAGCCATTGCCGATGAAGAGAACACGCTTCCAGCGATAGCGGTACCTCCAGTCACACCAAGAGCCTTGACGAATCGACGACGATTCACTCCAGTGTGATTCTTGGTCTCTGCTGTCTCATTCGCCTCATGTCGTTCAGGCATCGCAGTTCGACCCACTCCCGCACCCATTTTCACCTTACTGCGTGGGTAATCGCCAACCCAATGGGTTGGTAGTTGCCAATCTAGTGGGCAAATGTTCACCTAGTGGGTATTTGCCCACCCACTGGGTGATTACCTATTCAGTGGGCATCTGCCCAGCAGGTAAGGTGAAATCCACCGCGTCTGTACCCCGTCGCAATGTCACTCGTTGATCGCTTTCGCCAGCCCGAATACACCGGCGAAAACCGCTGCGTCCCCTGTACCGCCGTCAATATTGCTATCGCTGCCGGTACGAGCGCCCTCGTCGCCGTTGCCTCAACCGTCCTCGGAGCCGGCATATTTACCCTCTCGCTCGGAACCATCTACCTCCGCGGCTATCTCGTTCCCGGCACACCCGCGCTCACGAAACGCTACTTCCCCGACCGTGTTCTCCGATGGTTCGACAAGGACTCCGCGACACCAATGGCCGACGAAGCCGTTGAAATCGATCCCGAACGGGTACTCCTCGACGCCGACGCAGTCGAACCCTGTCGAGAGGGCACCGACCTCTGTCTCACCGCCGATTTCCAGCAAGCGTGGCGCGAACGCATCCACACTACCCGCGCACACGATCTCAGCGAGCACCATCTCGCCGATGCGCTCAACGTCTCAACCACCGACGATCAAATCGCGGTCGATCAACACGACGAGGCGTTCGTCGCCCACACCGATGATGCCGTCGTCGGCCAGTGGAGTTCACGCGCTGCCGTCATCGCTGACGTCGCCGCTGCAACCGAACTCAGCGAACGTCTCCCCGACTGGCAGAACCTCGCTCCCGCCGAGACCGCGCGCGTCCTGATGAGCCTGCGTATCTTTATCGAACGATGCCCCGACTGCGACGGTCCCGTACGGGTAGAGGAGGAGGTCGTCGAATCGTGTTGTCGGTCCTATGATGTGATCGCCTCGGCCTGTCAGGAGTGCGATGCTCGCCTATTCGAAATGGAGTGGGATGAAACTGCCGTGGATGACGCCTCTCAGCGGCCAGATCGATCCGCCCAAGCTACTGTCTAAACCGGTAAGGGACTGGGACTACTCGACCAGTTCCCTATCGCCCGCTACCGACGGAGTAGCTGCCTTGGAGGGCGGGGTGGACTGACGTCTGTACGCCTCATAGACTCGCTTCCCCCATTTGATGGCCGTCTCGCTAGTCGATTCGACTAGCACTTGCATCCGACCGAACTCGTCGTAGGCAGCGAGCGCGAGTGCGTCATCGGAGACGAACAGCCCGTACGGAAGATCGCCGTCATACACCCAAACATCGATATGAGCAGGCGGGTCTATCTCCGCCCCGTCAACACCCTCGCCGGCGTACTGATCGTGAAGCGCATCGAATACAGCTGACGAGACGACGTACTCACCATTGGGTTCGCCGTCAGCATCCGCACGACGGGCCTCCTCGACCGATACGAAGGAGACAACCGGCAAAAGCCCCCGGACGCGATCGACCTCCTCCCCGAAAATCTCCAACAGTCGCTTCCTCGGAGCGTACGGCCGAGTTGGATCGGGTGTCGTTACGAACACGTCACTCAATCGGTTGACAGCAACCTCCCCGGGTGCATTCGCCGTGTTCAAGAACGGAGCCATGCGTTCGATTTTGGAGGCTGTCTCGCCCATCTCTACGAACTCCCTACAGAGGAGGTCACCGACGGTAGTTGCCGTATATCCGGAGCTTGTCCTCTCAACCCAACCCTGTCTTTCCAGAACAGAGAGGTTACGTTGGACGGTAGATCGAGGGCTGTCTAGCGCCTCCATCACCTCACGAACGTCCATCCGTGCGTCACCGAGCACGTCGAGTATTTCGAGCCGCTGAGGCGAGTTACAGAGGCATTCAATGATTTCACGGGACTCGCTCATCGTCTGCGCCTTTGTTTCTTTGATTCTAGAGGAAAAAGTTTTCGGAGCTTGCGTCGACTCAAACGACATCAGATCACGACTGTCGGCTACAGACGCTCGTATCGGTACGTGACTTACATGCCCAGGCAATTAGCGGCTCACCACGAATGACTGGATGTACGGACAACCGCCACGGACGAGCCACGTCTCCACGTGAACGGCCGGCACTATTGAGCACGCAAAAGGCGTTATTCCCGGATCACTCAATCGGCTGTGACCCGCCGTTCGTCGTGCATCTGTCTGACTGATCCCTGTTCGCGGACACGAAGCTGGAGGGTTCAGCGCTGATTTTGCCCATCATTCGCGCTTGATGACGAGGCTCGTGTGCAGAATCAGGATGTCGCTCTTCTTGACGCACAACCTCCTCCCTCTGTGGTCGCACGAGAACACACGAAGTTGTGTGAACCTATCCCGTGTGACCACTACTGACGGAGTGCGTCGGGAGGAGCGAGACGTGCCGACCTACGCCGCGCGTTTTTCGATCTCGCCCCGGAGGAGCGTGGCGTCGAAGTCGTGGTCCGGACGCATGTCGATGAAGCTCACGAAGTCGCGGGCGGCGAGGAGGTCGTCGGTCGCGTAGTGGCGCGCGGCGGCGTCGACCGCCCTGCGCGCGCCGATCGTGGGTTCGAGCGCCGCGAGGCCGCACGCGAGGTCGTAGGCTCTGGCGTCGGCGGCCCCGGACCCACGGAGGCTGGTCGCGTCGATGAAGTAGAGCTCCCCGTCGGCCACGAGGACGTTCTCCGCCCGGAGGTCGCCGTGGCCGAGGCCCGCGTCGTGCATCCGGGCCAGCGCCGCGAAGAACTCCGAGGCGACCTCCCGCACTTCGGCCGGCGGGAGGTCCCCGATGGTCCGGAACTCGGGGAGGTACTCGAGCACGAGCACGCCGAACTCGCCGTGGGCGAACGCTTCGAGGGGTTCGGGTGCGTTGAGCCCGATCTCGCGGATCCGCCGGGTGGCGCTGAGTTCGTGTTCGGCCATCTCGACGGGGTTCTCGAAGCGCTCGAAGAAGCCCTCGGTGCCGCTCGAGAACATCCCCAGGTTCCGGCCGGTGGTGAAGAGGCCGTGGACCAGCGCGTTCCGTGGGCTGAGGACCTTCACGAACCAACGGTCGTTGACCACGCAGGGCGTCGAGAGCCAGTTGTCTGTTTCGAGGAAGACGACGCGCGCGACCCGCTGGTCGTACCGGGCCGCGACCTCGCGACAGACGGCTTCGAGGGCCGACCACTCCACTCGCCCGCGAACGAATCGACGAAAGGCCACACCGGCACGAGGGTCTCGCCCCATTTGAGTCCGTCCCCACGCGTGTCGACGCTCGTCGTCGGCTGTCGCCCGTCTCGGGTAGTTCCGTGATCGTTTCTCGAAACCTTCAAACATCATCCCATACGAAGAAGCACAATGGCCATCCCGTACGAGACGGTCGCGTTCGCGCTGTTCGCGCTCGTCACGGTTCTCAGTGCCCTCGGCGTCGTCCTGATGGAGGACGTCTGGCACTCCGCGTTGATGCTCGGGGCGGCGCTGTTGAGCGTCGCCATCCACTACATCATGATGAGCGCGGAGTTCCTCGCCGCGATGCAGATCCTGGTCTACGTCGGCGGCGTGTTGATCCTCATCTCGTTCGCCGTGATGCTCACCCGCACCGACGACGCGACGGAGGCGACCTCGTGACCACCCGTCCCCACCTCAAGCTCGGCCGGCATCTCCTGCCCGGCCTCGTCGCGGTCGCGCTGTTCGTCGTGCTCGCCGTGACCGTTCTCACCGAGTCGTTCCCCGCCCCCGCGGGCTTTCCGGGTGGCGGGTCGGTCACCGCCTCGATCGGCTACGCCCTGTTCAACTTCGACGCGGGAGCCTACCCCGCCGAAGGCTTCCTCGCGACGTTCATCATCATCGCGCTCGTTCTCGACGTCGCCCTCGACGCGGCGGTGATGCTCGCGAAGACCGAAGCCGACGGCCGGATCGCCGGCGCGCTCCGCTTTCGGACCGACCCCGACGAGTCGGGCGACGCCGACGAACGGGACCCCCAGCGCTCGCCGGTCCGTCCCGACGGGGGTGAGGACTGATGGTCCCCGTCGAATACTACCTCCTGCTCTCTGCGGGGCTGTTCTGTATCGGGCTCTTCGGTATCCTCACCCGCCGGAACGCCCTGTTGTACCTGATGTGCGTCGAACTCATGCTCACCGCGGGCAACATCAACCTCGTCGCCTTCTCGTTCCAACACGGCAACCTCACCGGCCAGGTGTTCAGCCTGTTCGTGATCGCGCTTGCGGCGGCGGAGGTCGCCGTCGGCATCGGCATCGTGCTCGTACTCTACCGTAACTTCCGTGGCGTCGACGTCACCGAAGCAACGACCATGAGGTGGTAACAATGGCGGCACTCGACTACGCACCCGCGATAGCGGTCCTCCCGCTCGTCTCGTTCGTGATCGCGCTGTTCGCCGGCCGCGTCCTCCCGAAGAAGGGTGCGCTCGCCGGCATCATCGCCACCGCCGGTTCGCTGGTCCTCTCGGCGTGGACCGCGCTCGCGGTCGCCGGCGGCGCGACGGTCAACACCCGGCTCTACACCTTCGCCGCCACCGGCGGGTTCGACCTCCACCTGGGGGTCCTGATCGACCCGCTCGCGGCGCTGATGCTCCTCATCGTCTCGCTGGTCTCCTTCCTCGTCCACGTCTTCAGCCTCGGCTTCATGAACGACGAGAACGAGACCGGCATCCCGCGCTACTACGCCGGGCTCGGTCTCTTCACCGCGAGCATGCTCGGCTTCGTGATGGCCGACAACCTGTTCATGGCGTTCATGTTCTTCGAGATGGTCGGCTTCTGCTCGTGGCTCCTGATCGGCCACTGGTTCAAGCGCGACGCGCCCGCGAGCGCCGCGAAGAAGGCCTTCCTCGTCACGCGCTTCGGCGACTACTTCCTCCTCGTCGGCCTCGTGGGCATCCTCGCCACCTTCGGGACGGCGTCGTTCGCCGGGCAGGGGAGCTTCCCGGTGCTCGCCGAACAGGCCCTCTCCGGTGAGGCAGCGAACCTCACGACCTTCGGCCTCTCGCCCGCCGGCTGGTTCTCGATACTCGGGCTGCTCGTGCTGGGTGGCGTGATCGGGAAGTCCGCCCAGTTCCCGCTCCACACCTGGCTCCCCGACGCGATGGAGGGCCCCACGCCGGTCTCGGCGCTTATCCACGCCGCGACGATGGTGGCCGCCGGGGTCTACCTCGTCGCCCGGATGTACGGCTTCTACGCGCTCCTGCCGACGGTGCTCGCGGTCATCGCGTTCGTCGGCGGTTTTACTGCCCTCTTCGCGGCGTCGATGGCCGTCGTCAAACGCGACATCAAGCAGGTGCTCGCCTACTCCACCATCTCGCAGTATGGCTACATGACCCTCGCGCTCGGCGCGGGCGGCTACACCGCCGCGGTCTTCCACCTCATGACCCACGCCTTCTTCAAGGCGCTGCTGTTCCTCGGGGCCGGCTCGGTGATCATCGCGACCCACCACACCCAGGACATGTGGGACCTCGGCGGGCTCAAGGACCGCCTCCCGACGACCTACTGGACCTTCGTGGCGGCCTCGCTCGCGCTCGCGGGGATCTTCCCGTTCGCGGGCTTCTGGTCGAAGGACGAGGTGCTCTACGAGGCGCTCTCGGCCGGGCTGAGCTCGCCCGTGCTCCTCGTCGCCTACGCCTTCGGGCTGATCGCGGTGTTCGTCACCGGCTTCTATACGATCCGGATGGTACTGCTCACGTTCCACGGCGAGCCGCGGAGCGACGCCGCCCGGAACGCCCACGGCGTCGGCTGGAGCGTGAAGGCCCCGCTCGTGGTGCTCGGCGTGCTCGCGGTCGTCGCCGGCTTCGTCAACATGCTGCCCGTCGCCGAGGCCCTGAACCTCGACATCACGTACCTCGAACACTGGCTCGCCCACGGTGTCGGGGACGCCACCGGCGAGCACTACTACGAACTCGTCGAGGAGTTCGCCGGCTACGGTGCGTCGGTCTCGTCGCTGCTCGCCGCGGTCGTCTCGCTGGTGGTCGCGCTCGCCGGCGCGGGACTCGCCTACGCCCTCTACAGCGGTCGTTCCCCGCGGTCCCACACCGACCGCCTCGGCGCGCTCAAACCCCTCCTCATGCACAACTACTACCAGGACGAGTACCAGGTCTGGCTCGCGAACGGCACCGCCCGCGCCGCCCGCGCGGTCAGCACCTTCGACAACGGCGTCGTCGACGGCGTCGTCAACGGCGTATCGAGCCTCAGCCTCTTCTCCGGGGACCGCATCAAACGCCTCCAGACGGGGGTCGTCACCAACTACGCCGCGCTGCTCTCGCTCGGGCTCGTGGTCCTACTGGTGGCCTTCGGCCTGCTCGGGGGGTGGTTCTGAGTGCTGATCGAACTCCTGATCGCGCTCTGTCTCCTCGGCGCGCTGGTCGTCTTCCTCCTGCCGGACGAGTACGCGCCGTTCGGCGGGTTCGTCGCGAGCCTCTTCCCGCTGGTGACGAGCTTCGTGCTCTGGTACGGCTTCGACGGCTCGGGCAACGCCTTCCTCCAGGGTGGCCAGCTCGCTTACGAGACGAACGTCGAGTGGATCTCGCTCGGCCAGTACGCCGTCAACTGGCACGTCGGTCTCGACGGCATCAGCATGCCGCTCGTGGTGCTCTCGACGGTTCTCACAAGCCTCGCCATCGTCACCGGCTGGACGCCGATCGACCGCCAGCGCTCGGGCTTCTACGCGCTCCTCCTCTTCCTCGAAGCGGGGCTGGTGGGCGTGTTCAGCACGCTGGACTTCTTCGCCTTCCTCGTGTTCTGGGAGGCGGTGCTCGTCCCGGTCTACCTCCTCATCACGGTCTGGGGCGGCCCCCGGCGGGAGTACGCCGCGATCAAGTTCTTCGTCTATACCAACGTCGCCACCCTCGTGATGTTCATCGGGTTCACGGCGCTGGTGTTCGGTCTCGGGGACTCGGTGACGAGCCTCGACCTCCCCGCGATCACGCAGGCGCTCCGCGCGGGTGAGCTCGGGGCGCTCGGCGGCGTCGGTGCGGGAACCCTCCGGCTCGCAGCGTTCGCCGCGATGTTCTTCGGGTTCGGGATGAAGATGGCGGTGGTGCCCTTCCACACCTGGCTCCCCGACGCGTACACCGAGTCGCCGACCCCGGTGACGGTGGTGCTCGCGGGCGTCGTCACGAAGATGGGGACCTACGCCATGCTCCGGTTCAACTTCACGATGCTGCCCGACATCGTCGAGCAGTACGCCCAGGTGATCGCGCTGTTCGCGGTCGTCACCGTGATCTACGGGGCGCTGTTGGCGCTCTCACAGCACGACCTGAAGCGGATCGTGGCCTACTCCTCACTCCCCTCGATGGGCTTCGTGCTCCTCGGACTCGTCGCCTACACGCCCTACGGCCTCTCGGGCGCGACCTTCCAGATGGTCTCGCACGGTCTGCTCTCGGGGCTGCTGTTCGCCTGTGTCGGCGTGATTTACAGCGCGACCGGCACCCGGATGGTCGGCGACATGGCGGGGCTCGCGGACCGGATGCCGGTCACCGCGGCGGCGTTCGTCGCGGGCTGTTTCGGCTACATGGGTCTGCCCTTCATGTCCGGCTTCATGGGCGAGTACTTCATCTTCCAGGGTGCGTTCGATTCGTTCCCCGGATCCCCCATATTCACCGCGGTCGCGATGTTCGGCATCGTGCTCGTGGCGGGCTACCTGCTCTTCGCGATGCAGCGGGCGCTGTTCGGCGAGTTCCGGGTCGACGGGGACTCGACGGTCCGACGGGCGGCGGTCCACGACCTCGCGCCGCTCGTGGTGCTCGTCGCGTGCGTGATCGTGCTCGGCAGTGCGCCCTCGCTGGTCTTCTCGATGATCGCGGACGCGGTCGGTCCGCTTCTGGGAGGTGGGCTGTAGATGGCTCCCCTCCCCGACTGGGTCGGCCTCGCGCCCGCGCTCGCGCTCACGCTCACGGCGCTCGTGGTGTTCGTCATCGACACCGTCAAGCCGCGCTCGAACGACCGGGCGCTGCTGGCGGGCACGACGCTCCTCGGGACGGTGGCCGCGCTCGCCGCCGCCGGCGCGGTCCTCGTCTCCGGGATGGCGAGCGGTGAGGGGTTGACCCTCTTCGGCGGCCAGCTCGTCGTCGACGGGATGAGTCTGTTCTTCAGCGTGATCTTCGCGAGCGTCGCGGCGCTCGTCACGCTCGCGAGCTACGACTACCTCGCCGGCCAGTCCGAACAGGCCGAGTACTACGCGCTCGTTCTGCTCGCGACCGCCGGGATGTGTCTGCTCGCGAGCTCGGCCAGCCTCGCCACGGCGTTCGTGAGCTTCGAACTCCTCTCGCTCGCCTCGTACGCGCTCGTTGCGTTCCTGAAGGAGAACGAGGGCAGCGTCGAGGCGAGCCTGAAGTACTTCCTCGTCGGGGCGGTCTCCTCGGCGATACTGCTCTACGGCATCAGCCTGATCTACGGCGTCACCGGCGGACTCCTGTTCGACACCGTGGCCGAGAACGTCGTCGACACGCCTCACACCGGGCTGCTCGGCGTCGGCGTGCTGATGGTGCTCGGCGGGTTCGCGTTCAAGACCGCGAGCGTTCCCTTCCACTTCTGGGCTCCCGAGGCCTACGAGGGCGCGCCGACGCCGATCTCGGCGTTCCTCTCGTCGGGGTCGAAGGCCGCGGGCTTCGTCGTCGCCTTCCGGGTCTTCACGGTCGCGTTCGGCTTCGACATCCTCACCGACGTGGACTGGGTGCTGGCCTTCCAGGTGCTCGCGGTGGTGACGATGACGGTCGGGAACTTCGCCGCCGCGACCCAGGAGAACGTCAAGCGGATGCTGGCGTACTCCTCGGTCGGCCAGGCGGGCTACGTCCTCATTGCGCTCGCGGCCCTCGGTGGCGGCAGCGACGCCCTCGTGCTCGGGATGGGGATGAGCCACCTGCTGGTCTACGGCTTCATGAACACCGGCGCGTTCCTGTTCGTCGCGCTGGCCGAACGCTGGGGCGTCGGGCGGACCTTCGAGGACTACGCGGGCCTCGGGTCGAAGGCCCCGGTAGCCTGTGCGGCGATGACCGTGTTCATGCTGAGCCTCGCGGGGATCCCGCTCGGAGCCGGGTTCTTCTCGAAGTACTTCCTCTTCGGCGCGGCGGTCGACGCGGGCTACTGGTGGCTCGCCGCCGTCGGGGTCGTCAACAGCGCGCTGTCGCTCTACTACTACACCCGCGTGCTCCGCGCCATCTGGGGTGGCGACGCGAACGAGAGCCTCAGGATCGAGAGCTATCCGGTGGGGCTCTACACCGCCGTGGTCGCCGCCGCGGTCGTCACGGTGCTCCTGATCCCCGCCTTCGGCTTCGTCACCGGTCCCGCCGTGGACGCCGCCGCGGCGCTGTTCTAACGACTGCTTTCTCGATTTTCGCTTTCCCGAGATAGAGGCCGCACGAGCACCGCGGCCGCGGTGCGGGTGCGGTCGTGGTGCGGCGCTGTCGCGGAGGGGGTCGCGTGACCTGGCGGATGAAGGGCGAGCGAACGAAGTGAGCGAGGGCTTCGGCGGAGGCGGTGCTGTGCGGGTGCGGTGCCGTCAGCAATTGTACCGCGAGTGAGGCCGGAGGCCGAACGAGCGGCCTTTTTTAGTCCAGGTTTTTGGGCGGGGGTTGAGCGAGCCGAAGGCGAGCGATGCCCCCGTCGAAAAAAGTGGGGCGTTACAGCTTGCGTTCGGCGTCGTTCGCGAGTTCGCGCATCCGCTTGCCGATCCGACCGGCGTCGGAGAACTCGTCGTCGCTCATGGCCTCGGCGAGCGCGTTGCCGAGGATGAAAACGGCGTGTTTGTGCTCGCTTTTGGACTTGTGGACGTCGTCGGGGGTGACGCCGAGTTTCTCGTAGGTCTCGAACAGCTCGGGGTCGACGTCGTCGCGGTTGTTGACGAACTCCGTGATGTTCACCATCTGCTCGTGGAGTTCGAGGAGTTCTTCCTTGTGCATGTTCGGCGGAAACGGGAGCGGTCGGTTTAACAGTTCTCCCCGCGGTGCGGCCGCCGGACGAGCGGTCCTGGCCCGGAGTGGCGGGTCAGAAGACGTACTCGTCGTCGTGGCCCATCATGCCGTCGTCTTCGAGCCCCGGTTCGTCCTCGTCGTCCATCGGGCCGCTCGTCTGATAGGCGCGCATTCCGGCCGAGAGGAGGTCCTCGACGGCTTCTTGCCGGTTGAGGAACTCTCCCTCCTCCACCATTCGTGCGATCTGCATTTCGAGCTGCTCGGGGACGGTTATCTCTACCTTGGCCATCGGAACACATCGGGCTTCGGCAGAGGGGTATTTAACGCTGACGGCAAGATCGCTTGCCGCTGTGGGAACTCTCGGGACGGCTTTCGGGAAGAATTATTTTCGGATCGTTCGATCCCGGTTCGATGTCGGGTCGCGTTCGCCCGGGCCCGCTCGACGCCCACCGGGTTCGCGACCCGGGGTCGTTCGCGCTCGATATCCCCGAAGGACACGCTCAAGAACCCGCCGCTCGAACCGTTCGTAATGGCACAGGCAGGAAACGAGGCCCGTCCATCAGGGGTCGATGGCGGCCGGCTGGTGAGCCGAACCCGCGAGGTGGCCGACCGCTCGTTCCGTGCGTTTCTGGAGACCGCGTCGGTGCCGCGGGTGGCGTGGGCGACCCCCGACGGGCTCGAACTCGCCGGCGGCGGCGCGGCGGCGGTCGTCAGCGCCGAGGGGGACGACCGTTTCGATTCACTCCGCGAGGACGCGACACGGCTGTTCGAGACCGTCGACGCGACGGGGCCGCCCGCGGCCCGCCCGCGCGTCGTCGGCGGCATCGCGTTCGACGCGGACCACGCTCCCACCCCGCCGTGGGAAGGCTTTCCAGCGGCGGAGTTCTTTCTCCCCGAAGTGCAACTCACGAGGGCCGACGGCCGGACGTGGTTGAGCGTCACCGAGTACGGGCCCGACGCCACCCCCGAGGCGGTCGAGGAACGCCTCGACGAACGGGCGGGATCGGTCGCCGACCTCCCGATGATGTCGCCGAGCGGCGGTCCGCCCGGCGTCGCCGCCACGCGCCGGACGACCACGAAAGCCGAGTGGACCGCCGGCGTCGAACGCGCCGTCGAGCGGATCCGAACCGGCGACCTCCGGAAGGTGGTGCTCGCTACCGCGCTGGCGGCCGACCTCGAAACCGAGATCGACCTCCCCGCGGTGCTCGAACGGTTCCGGCGGACCTACCCCGAGTGTTATCGGTTCCTCGTTCAGCCGACCGCCGACGCCGGTTTCTTTGGTCCGCCGCCCGAACGGCTCGTCCGGATGACCGGCTCCCGGGTCGAGACCGAGGCGCTCGCGGGGTCGGCCGAGCGTGGCGACACCCCCGAGGACGACGCCGACCTCGCGGCGGGGCTCGAAACCGACGCGAAGACCGTCCACGAGCAGGCCCTGGTCGCCGAGGCGATCGCCGACCGGCTCGCGCCGCTGGGCGACGTCACGGTCGGCGAGCGCCGGGTCGCGGCGTTCGCGAACATCCAGCACCTCCGGACGCCGATCACCGCCGAGCTCCGTGAGGAGACCCACGTTCTCGACGTGGTCGAGGCGCTCCACCCGACCCCCGCCGTCGGCGGGTTGCCGCTGGAGCGCGCACGCGAGGTGATCGACGAGACCGAGACCTTCGACCGCGGTTGGTACGCAGCGCCGGTCGGCTGGTTCGACGCCGCGGGTGACGGCGAGTTCGCGGTCGGGCTTCGGTCGGCGGTCGCGGGCGGCCGTCGCGCCACCCTCTTCGCGGGCGACGGCATCGTCGCGGATTCGGACCCCGACGCGGAGTGGGCCGAACTCGGCCCGAAGTTCCGGCCCGTGCTCGACGAACTCGAACGATGAGCCGCGACGATGATGGTAGGGACAGCTCACCCCGTGGGCCGCCGTGGCCGAACCGTAACACGCTCTGGGGCCACGCTATCGCCGACGAGTTCGCGAAAGCGGGCGTTTCGGCGGTTTGCATCGCTCCCGGCAGTCGCTCGACACCGCTGACGGTGGCGTTCGCCGACCACCCCGGCATCGAGGTTTACAGCCACCTCGACGAGCGTTCGGCGGCCTTCTTCGCGCTCGGCCGGGCGAAGCGCACCGGCGAGCCCACGCCCGTGCTCTCGACCTCCGGCACCGCGACCGCGAACTTCCACCCCGCCGTGATCGAGGCGAACCAGGCCCGAGTCCCACTGGTCGTGCTGACCGCCGACCGCCCGCCCGAACTCCGCGAGAGCGGCGCGAACCAGACCGTGGACCAGGTCAAACTCTACGGCGGGGCGGTCCGGTGGTACCACGAACTCCCCGAACCCGAGGTCGACGGCCGAAAGCTCCGGTCGGTTCGGGTGGCGGTCGCGCGCGCGTTCGCGACGAGCCGGGGGACCCCACCCGGTTCGGTCCACCTCAACGTCCCCTTCGAGAAACCACTCGAACCGGTTTCAGTACCGGGCGACGTGCCCGACGGCTTCGAGCGCGACGAGCCGCTCGCCGCGACCGGCCGCGACGGACCGTTCGTCGGGGTCGAGAGGGGCCGGCCCACGCTCGACGACGGCTCCCTCGAACGGGTGGCCGACGCGCTCGCGGTCGAGCGCGGGCTCGTCGTCGCGGGGCCGAGCACGACCCTCGACGCCGATGCAGTGACGGAGTTCGCCACCGCAACGGGGTTCCCGGTGCTCGCGGACCCGCTCTCGGGGCTCCGATTCGACGCACAGCTCGCGGATCGCGACGTACCCATCTGTGGCGGCTACGACTCGTACCTCGACGCACCGAACTGGCCGGCCCCCGAGGTCGTTGTCCGGCTGGGCGCGTCCCCGACCTCGAAGGTGCTCCGTGGGTTCCTCCGGGAGGCGGTCCGCGAGTCTGGAACCCGCCAGTTCGTCGTCGACCCCGCCGGCGAGTGGCGCGAAGCGACCTTCACCGCGGACCACCTCCTCGCGACCGACCCGAACCGGCTCGCGCACGACCTCGCGCCGTTGGTCGAGGCGACGGGGAGCGAGCGGTGGTGCGAGCGCTTCGCCGCGGCCGAACGGGAGTACTGGGAACTCGTCGATACGGCCCACGACGAGCGGTTCTTCGAGGGCACGGTGCTCCGGGACGTTCTCGCCGACGCGCCGGTCCCCGCGACGGTGTTCGTCTCGAACTCGATGACGGTCCGCGATGCCGACCGCTTCGCCCGGCCCCGGGCTGCCGACCTCACGATGCTCGGGAATCGCGGCGCGAGCGGCATCGACGGCATCGTCTCGTCGGCGCTCGGGGCCGGGAGCGCGACCGACGACCCGCTGGTGTGCGTGCTGGGGGATCTGGCCTACTATCACGACATGAACGGATTACTGGCGCTCTCGCGGTGCGGCGTCGACGCCACCGTCGTGCTCGTGAACAACGACGGCGGCGGGATCTTCCGGATGCTCCCGATCGCCGACTTCGAACCGCCGTTCACCGACCAGTTCCGAACCCCGCACGGACTCGATTTCGCGCCGACGGCCGACCTCTACGGCGTCGAGTTCGTCCGGACCGGCGACCGCGAGACGTTCCGGGACGCCTACCGTGCCTCGCTCACGAGTCCGGGAACCCAGGTCGTCGAGGTTCGGTTCGATGCCGAGGACAGCCACCGCTTCCGGGAGACGATCCACGACCGGGCCTGCGACGCCTTCGGGGAGTGAACCCGTCGCGTGTGGCGCTCGACACCGACAAGGCTTCGCGTCCGGGCTCCGTAGAACGTCCATGAGCCTGCTCTCGAAACTCCTCGGTGCGAACTGGCGGTGTCAGGCCTGTGGGACGGAGTACTACCGGAACCCCTCGTCCTGTGGCAACTGCGGCAACACCGTTTTCGAGCGGGCGAACTGAGCTCAGGCCGCCGCGGCGGCCGACTGGCCGGCCCCCGAGTCGTTCCCGAGCCGTCGTTCGACCAGCGCGAGCGCGCCGTCGAGCGCGATCGCGAGTGCCGCGCCCGCGAACGCCCCCGCGAGGATGCGCGGGGTGTTGAACAGCTGGATACCGCCGATGGCCCAGACCCCGAGCCCGCCGGCGCTGATGAAGTACGCGAGGTAGGCCGTCCCCACGTTGAGAACGGTGCTCGTCCGGATCCCGCCGAAGATCACCGGTAGCGCGAGCGGGAGCTGGACCTTCCGGAGGATCTCCCAGTCGGTCATCCCCATCCCGCGGGCGGCGTCGACGGTGTTCTCGTCGACGTTCTCGATACCCGCGATGGTGTTCGTGAGGATCGGGAGCAACGCGTAGATGAACAGCCCCACCACCGCGGGCACGAAGCCGATCCCGAGGATCGGCAACATTAGGGCGATGATCGCGAGCGTAGGGACCGTCTGGGCGACGTTGCCGAGGGGTTCGACGACGCGCTTGACCCGGTCGTTGCGCGCCGCGAGGATCCCGAACGGCACGGCGATGAGGATCGCCACGGCCTCGGAGACGAACACGAGTTCGACGTGTCTGGTGAAGAGACCGACGAACGCGTCCCAGTTGGTCACGAAGTAGGTCCACGTTGCCACGAGGACGTCGAGGACCCCCATCAGGCGGGCCCCGTCTGGCGGTCCCTGATCGCGGCTTCGGTGACGATACCGACCACGTCGGCGTCCTCGACGACGGGCAGCGCCTCCACGCCGGCCTGGATACACCGCGAGAGCGCGACCTGGGCGGTGTCGCTCGGCGAGACCGGGATGATCTCACCGCCGTCGGCCATCACGGCGTCGTCCGACTGGAAGGCGTCGACCACCGCCGCGTGCTCGTCGGGTATCTCGGCCTCCATGACCTCCTCGACCCGGAGCACGCGGAGCCGCTTGAGGGTTCGATCCGGACCGATGAACTCCTCGACGAACTTCGTCTTCGGGTTGTCGAGCAGCGCCGTCGGGGTGTCGTACTGGACGATCTTGCCCTCGTTCATCACCGCGATCTTGTCGCCCATCTTCAGCGCCTCGTTGATGTCGTGGGTCACGAAGACGATCGTGGTGTCGATCTCCTTTTGGATGTCGAGGAACTCGTCCTGGAGCTCCTCGCGGGTGATCGGGTCGAGCGCGCCGAAGGGTTCGTCCATCAGCATGACGTCGGGACCCGCCGCGAGCGCGCGGGCGACGCCGACGCGCTGTTGCTGGCCGCCCGAGAGCTCGCCGGGATAGCTGTCGCGGAACTCCTCCGGGGGCAGCCCCATGAGTTCGAGGAGCTCGTCCACCCGGTCGGCGGTGCGGTCGGTTTCCCAGCCCTTGAGCTCGGGCACCGTGGCGACGTTCTCGCCGACGGTCATGTGGTCGAACAGCCCGATGTCCTGGATCACGTAGCCGATCTCCCGCCGGAGGTCGGTGGCTTCGAGGTCCTCGATGTCGGTGCCGTCGTAATATATCGTACCCTCGGTGGGTTCTTCGAGGCGGTTGACCAGCCGCATCGTGGTGGTCTTCCCACAGCCGGAGGGGCCAACCAGCACCGTGGTGGTGCCCTCCTCGACCTCGAAGTCGTGGCCGTCCACCGCGCGCGTTCCGTCGGGATACTGTTTGTGTACGTTGTCGAATCGGATCATGTGAGTCGTGTGCGGACCGCGGTGAGTGTTCGTGTGACGATCGTCGGCTCTATCTCCTCGCCGTTGCGGAGCCGGAGACCCTCCTCGACGACCCCGAAGGCGTAGTCGAACGCCAGCGCGAGCAGCGAGACGAGCACCGTGGCGACCACGATCATCGGGGTGTCGGTCTGGGAGATGCCGTAGAAGATCCGGCCGCCGAGCCCGCCCGCCCCAATGAACGCCCCGATGGCGAGCAGCCCGACGAGGATCACGACGGCGTTCCTGATGCCCGTCATCACGACGGGCAGCGCCACCGGCAGCCGGATGCGCCGCAGGCGCTCGAAGCGCGTCATCCCGAGCCCGGTTCCGGACTCGATCGCGGCGGCGTCGACCTCGGTCAGCCCGACGTAGGTGTTCCGGATGATCGGGAGCTGGGCGTAGACCACGAGTGCGGCGATCGTCGGCGGGTTGCCGATCCCGAGCACCGGAACCAGCATGCCGAACAGCGCGATCGCCGGGAGCGTCAGCAGGATGCTCGCGGCCCAGAGCACGACCGTCGCCAGCCGGTCGTAGTAGCTGCTGAGGACACCGAACCCGATCGCGATCGGCAACGCGATCGCGAGCGTGATCAGGGTGAGCACGACGTGCTCGTAGGTGAGCCGCAACAGCCGTCCCGCGTTGTCCACCGCGTAATCGACGAAGGGGTCGAACGGGCCGAGGAACGCCGGACCGGAGACCACCAACTCGGGGATCACAGCAGTCCCTCCGACTGGAGGTAGTCACGTGCGACCCGCTGGGGGTCCTCGTTCTGGAGCGAGACCCGCCCGTTGAGGCGCATGATCTTGTCCGTGGTGAGGGTCGGACCGATCTGGTTCAACGGCTTTCGCATCTCGGGGTTGGCCTCGATCGCCTCGCCGTTGACCAGCGGGGCGGGGTTGTACGCCGGGAAGAACCCCTCGTCGTCGTCGATCGTCGCGAGGTCGAACTTCCGGATGTTGGGGTTCGTGCTGAAGCCCACGCCGACGTCGGCCCCGCCACGGCCGATGACCTGGTAGGTCAGGGAGTTGCCGACGTTCCGGACGTTGAGCGAGGAGGCGGCGTCCGCGAAGCCGTAGTGCTCGACCAAGCCGGGCCAGCCGTCGGGGCGGGACTGGAACTGCGGTCCCATCACGACCCCGAAACCGGTGTTGCCGTTGGAGACGTACTTCGCGAAGTCGCTCATCGTCTTCACACCAGTTCTCTTGGCCCACTCGGAGCTCGCGATCAGGATGTAGGTGTTGTTGAAGGGAGCCCGACGGAGGAACGCGAGCCCGTGTTCGCGCTTCATCTGGCGTTTCACCGCCGTGTAGAGTTTCCCCGGGTCGGCGATCACCCGGTCTTTGATCGGCGGGATCGTGGTCCACCCGCCACCGGTGTAGAGCCAGAACATCGACACCTCGCCGCTGTTGACCGCTCGAAAGTTCATCGGGGTGCCGCCGAGCGCCGTCTCGTCGAGTACCGTGAGGTCGGTGTTCGCCCGCAACGACTCGATCGCCATGTAGCTCAACAGGATGCTCTCGGGAAACCGCGCCGAGCTCACCTTCACGGTTCCCGCCTGGGTGGCACCCAGCACGCCGGCACAGCCCGCGAGTCCGGTCGTCCCGAGTGTCGCCGCGGTCGCGCCCCCGTATCGAAGGAGGTTACGTCGGGTGGTTTTCACGGGTGATTCTTGCGGTCCGGGGGCTGTCACGTCCGACGGACGGCGGTCGGATGGACTGCTCCCCGGTTCGACGCGTGTGATGGTCCATGAGGAAGCCACCGAAGCATACGTTTGTCCACTGATACCTTCCGTGCTTGCACGTGCCAACCCCTCTGAACGAGAGCCGCACTGCCAGGGTAGTGAACCCGCTCCCGAACCTCGACCCGAGCCCGGGTCCGTTCACGTGACGTTACCGGCGACCCGTCGAGCGACGAAGTTTTTTCGGCCAGCCGAGATGGTTGAGTATGGTTTCGGACCTGTTCGACGCCGACCGCTGGACCCCGATCGAAGGATTCGAGTTCGACGACCTCACCTACCACCGCGCGACCGACTCCGGGACGGTGCGGATCGCCTTCGACCGTCCCGCGGTCCGCAACGCCTTCCGGCCGAAGACCGTCGACGAGCTCGCGACCGCGCTCGACCACGCCAAACGCCAGACCGACGTCGGCTGTGTGCTCCTCACCGGCAACGGCCCATCGCCGAAGGACGGCGGCTGGGCCTTCTGCTCGGGCGGCGACCAGTCCGTTCGTGGGGGATCGGGCTACGAGTACGACGAGGACGACGAATCGGACGGCGAGAACCGAACCGGCCGGCTCCACATCCTCGAAGTCCAGCGCGCGATCCGCCACCTCCCGAAACCCGTCGTCTGCGTGGTGCCGGGCTGGGCGGTCGGCGGCGGCCACTCCCTCCACGTGGTCTGTGACCTCACCATCGCGAGCGAGGAGCACGCGCAGTTCCTCCAGACCGACCCCGACGTCGCGAGCTACGACGCGGGGTTCGGCTCGGCCTACCTCGCCAAGCAGATCGGCCAGAAGAAGGCGCGCGAGGTGTTCTTCCTCGGGAAGACCTATTCTGCTCCCGAGGCCGCCGAGATGGGGATGGTCAACGAGGCGGTGCCACACGAGGAGCTCGAAACAGTAGCTCTGGAGTGGGCCGAGACCATCAATTCGAAGTCGCCGACCGCGATGCGGATGCTCAAGTACGGCTTCAACCTCGCCGACGACGGCATGGTGGGACAACAGGTCTTCGCGGGCGAGGCGACCAGGTTGGGGTACATGACCGACGAGGCCCGCGAGGGCCGCGAGGCGTTCATGGAGGGCCGCGACCCCGACTTCTCGGACGTGCCGTGGTACTACTAGAAACCCCCACCTTTTGCTGCGCTCGCCTTCGGCTCGCTGGCAAAATGTGGATCAAAAGCGCGTCGGGTTCCCACCGGAAGAGCTTCGCTCTTCCGTGCTCTCGCTCGCTCCGCTCGCGAGAACGATGGTCACCCTCGCGCCCGCTCGCTCACTTCGTTCGCTCGCGGCAGGATCACTAACGTCACCGTTCCGCAACCGCACGGCACCCCCTCCGCTCCGCCGAAGCCCTCGCCAGCGAGGCGCGAGCGAAGCGACGCGCCTCGATGCGAACGGGGAGGGGGCCGTGGCCGACCACTGGGAGGCCACGAGGCGAACGGTGAACGGAGTGAACCGTGAGCGGAGCGACCCGTGAGCCGTGCGCCTCGCCCTTCATCCACCAGGTCGCGCGACCGTACCGCCTCCGCACCGCGGCCGCGGACCACGCCGCCCCGCGGCCGCGGCGGCCCGGAAGGAAAACGTATTTCACCCGGCCGGAGTAACTCGAAATCACAGGGCCGGTAGCTCAGTTAGGGAGAGCATCTGACTCTTAATCAGACGGTCGAGGGTTCAAATCCCTTCCGGCCCGTGGAACGAGCCGATGAGCGACGCGAACCGGCGAGTGACTTCCGCTACTCCGTTCGAGTCACCTCGTTCGCACCACAACCCTCGTAGGACCTCCTCCCATCGGAATCAACCCGTATCCGTCGTTCCGAACCGCGAGGTCCGGTAGACCTCGGCTGTCACCCGTATGACCCGCCGGTTTGTGCGACGACGTGCTTCGATGTGAGCGCTCCTCCCGTCCCGCCCGTTACCTTGCCGTTGAAAGCCAGCCACACAACCGTCGACGAAACCAAAAAACACGTATGGCGAAGACGAACGTTGGCAGCGGTGTCGTAGAGTACTGCAAGTTGTGTGGCGAAGCGGCGATGGACATCGTGGACGGGACATGCACGAGCTGTCGGTAGCTCCCCCGAACACGCCCCACCCTGAATCTCGGTGTGAATTAGAGCGGCGATAGAACCACCGAAGGCGAACTTCGTCGTCCTCGATGGATCCACGTCATCGCTTCGCGGTTCGTCGGCATCGTCACCGTCAGTCGACGAGCGATGGCGTCGACCGAGCACCGGCCGGTTTGGCCGGTGCATCGACCCCTCCTGGACCCCGATTGTGCTCGTGCTAACCGTCGGATTCGCCCGCCCACACAAAGCTTATTACGGAATAGCAGTGACGTTGATATAGGACCGATACGGGGACTCCGTTGCCTGGCATCACCTGTAACACTTCCCCTCCGGTCCTACCTTCCCTCCCCCCCCGTTTTCCCTCACGAAGAGCGGCAGCTAAGCGGTCGGTGCGAGTGACGTATCGGGCTTCTACTGGCTGGCTCTCCGACAGTGATAGCAGGTCCCGTTGCCGACGTAGGGATCCGGCATCCCCTTTCCACACCGGTCGCAGGTTTTCACGCTCCGTTCCCGTCCACTCGTCCCATCGTCCCGTTGCATTGGCATCACCCACTTGCATGATCATGGGTGTCGTTTATAAGGTTACTGCAAACCTTCGTCGGCTGACTCGTAAAAACACGACGTTCGTCCCGTGAGGAAATCGGACCGATGCCTATCACGTTCACAGAACAACATTCACGCGGACGTCTTCGTCCTCTTCACAAGGGGACGTGGACTTTCGGTCCGGAGCGTCCCCTCCTCCACGAAGCGACCGACGACGGTCTCCGACGCCGGGACGATATGTTAGAACAGAACGATTTGGTGTCGTTTCACAAGGCCTATAAAAGTCGCCCCGCTGTCACTGGTACTGGTCAACGGACCAGTCCGGGAAACTCGAGAGCAGGGTGATGCCACGCAACGGGGTTTCCCCCTTTTTGCGAACCCCTCTCCCGAGCACTGAATGATTCGTGTGTTACGATAATGAGGCTTGTGGTAACGCACAGTACGGTGGGGGCGAACAACTATCCCGTCGCCGTCGCGTTTTAAACCGAAACCGCGACCGACCCTGGTAGTGTGGCCGTTGAGCAGGGCGGTCGGCGTTTGGGTCCGAGTCGACTCGCGACCCGTGAACTCTGTTTCCCCTCGCGAGTCAGTGGACGTGGCCGGTGTGTCGTCGCGACCGCCGCCCGCGCGACCACCAGGTGATCCCCGTGGCGACGGCCAGTGCGCCGAGCACGAGGTACGAGACCACGAGGTGGATAGCGACGAGGGTCGTCGCGGGGTCTGGGACGCCGGTGACGACGCCGAGGTAGGCCTCGAAGGGCAGGAGCGCGGTTGCGAGGGTGATCGTCCACGTCGTGAGCGTGTAGCCCTCGACGCGCCACCACGCGAGGGCCGTCGCGCCGAGCATCACGAGGCCGGTGACGAACGCGACGGCACGATGAAACCACTCGGCGTAGACCTGGGTCGCGGTGTAGCCCGTCGACTGCGCGGCCCCCGGGTCGAGCATCGGGATCAACGAGCCGGCACACATCGGGAACGCCTCGCCGCAGGACATCCAGCCCCGGATCGCCACCGAGTACATCCCGAAGCCCATCAACAGTACCGTGCCCACGAGCGAGAGCGTCACGAGATAGCGGAGGAGCCGGGCCGGCCACCGCCCGCCGGCCGCGGCGTCCGCGGGTTCGTTGGCCATTCGTCCGCCGGTACCCGTTCCGCGACCCTCACCCTTTCGAAAGCGTGAGCGTACCGCG
This sequence comes from Halococcus sp. IIIV-5B, assembly GCF_003602035.1. Classification (NCBI taxonomy): domain Archaea; kingdom Methanobacteriati; phylum Methanobacteriota; class Halobacteria; order Halobacteriales; family Halococcaceae; genus Halococcus; species Halococcus sp. IIIV-5B. Next base: position 24,392 of record NZ_QZWE01000017.1, read on the forward strand.
GGTGCCGTGGAGGGGGTAACCGCAACCGATACCCGTCCGCGGACCCCAGTTCCCCCATGCACGCTGGACCGGGACTGCGGGGTGAACGCCGGCCGCGACGGCGGGTCCACACCGCCCGCCGCTCCGTGCGCGACCGCCGAAGCGCGGGGACGACCCAGTGACCGAGTGTACGCTGTGCGGGTCGCCGGTCGGCGACGACCCCGCGACCGCAGCCGACGTCGACGGGGTCTTCTGCTGTGAGGGCTGTCTCGCGACCTTCCAACGGCTCGACGAGACCGAGGACGTCTCCGCCGAGGACCTCCACGAGCACGGCCACGACCATCACGCCCACCACGAACACGGGTCGGACCACGAGCACTCGGAGGGGAGCGAGACGGCCTTCCTCTCGGTCGACGGGATGCACTGTTCGACCTGCGAGTCGTTCATCGAGACCAGCGCGACCGAGACCGACGGGATCAACGACGCCCAGGCCAGCTACGCGACCGACATGGTCCGGCTGGACTACGACCCGTCGACGATCGACAGAGGGGGGCTGATCGACGCGGTCAGCAAGCTCGGCTACCACGCCAGCGACCCCGACGAGGAGGACGAGGGGGCCGAGGAGCGCTTCGAGTTCGGCCGCCTCCGTCTGGTCTTCGGCGGGCTGGCGGCGATGGCGGTGATGATGTTCTACGCCGCCTTCCTCTATCCCGTCTACCTCGGCTACTACCCCGAGAGCTTCCTCTCGGGCACCAGCGCCAGCCTGATCGCGTTCGTGCCGATCTTCTTCGGGAGCACCATCGTGCTCTTCGGCGTCGGCTTCCCGATCCTCCGGGGGGCCTACGTCAGTCTCAAAGTCCGGCAGCCGAACATGGACGTGCTGATAGCCTTCGCGGTGCTCGCGGCCTACGTCTACTCGGTGTTCGCGCTCGCGTTCCTCGACACCACCCACGTCTACTTCGACGTCTCGACGATGGTGATCGTGGTGGTGAGCATCGGCAACCACATCGAGGCCCGGTTCAAGCGCCGCGCGCTCGGCGACCTCTCGGCGCTCACCGAGTCCAGGATCACCGAGGCACGCGTGCTCACCGACGAGGGCCACCACGACGTCGCGCTCGAATCCCTCTCGCCCGGCGACCGTGTGCTCGTCAAACCCGGCGAGCGCGTCCCGATCGACGGGACGGTCGTCGAGGGGCAGGCCGCGATCGACGAGTCGCTCGTCACCGGTGAATCCGTACCAGTCTCGAAGAGCCTCGGCGAGGAGGTCGTCGGCGGGTCGGTGGTGACCGACAACGCAGTCGAGATCGAGGTCGGCGAGGAGGCCACCAGCACGTTCGACAGGCTCGTCGAACTCATCTGGAACGTCCAGAGTTCGGACTCGGGCGCGACGCGGCTCGCCGACCGCGTCGCGAGCGTCTTCGTGCCCGTGGTGGTCACGATCGCGACGCTCGCAACCGTCGGCTGGCTTTTGACCGGCGCATCCATCGGCCAGGCGATCCTGATCGGGGTCTCGGTCCTCGTGGTGTCCTGTCCGTGTTCGCTCGGGCTCGCGACCCCGCTCGCGATCGTCTCGGGCGTTCGCGAGGCCGCCGAACGACGGATCACGGTGCTCAACGCCACCGTGCTCGAACGGATCACCGACACCGAGATCGTGGCGTTCGACAAGACCGGCACCCTCACGACGGGCGAGATGTCGCTCGACGGCGTGCGCGGCGACGACCCCGACGAACTCCTCGCGCGCGCGGCGGCGGTCGAGACCCGGTCGAGCCACCCGGTCGCCGAGGCCATCGTGGCCGCCGACCGCGACCGTGGAAGCGATGCAACCGCTCGCACGGTCACCGACTTCGAGAGCCACGCCCGCGGCGTGGCGGCGACCGTCGACGGCGAGCGCGTCGTCGTCGGACATCCGGGCTTCGTTCGCGAGTCGGGCTACGCGGTCCCCGAGCCCATCGACGAGCAGGTCCGGGAGACGCGGTCCGATGGCTTCCTCGCGACCCTCGTCGCGTGGGACGACGAGGCGAAGGGAGTCCTCCAGGTCGGGGACACCCCGCGTGCGGACTGGGCAGAGGTGGTCTCGTCGATCGCCGAGGAAGGTCCCCGCGTGGTGGTGCTCACCGGCGACGACCGCGAGATCGCCGAGCGGTTCTCGGGCCACCCCGACGTCTCCGAGGTCTTCGCTGGCGTGCCACCGGAGGCCAAGGAGGCGGTGGTGGGTCGGCTCCGCGAGGAAGGCACGACGACGATGGTCGGCGACGGCACCAACGACGCGCCGGCGCTCGCGGCGGCGGATCTGGGGATCGCGATGGCCAACGGGACCGAACTCGCGATCGACGCCGCCGACGCCGTGGTCTCCGGCGACAGCCTCCGGCCGATCCCGGCCTTCTTCGCGGTCGCGCGCGGGACGCGCCGCCGGCTCCGGACCAACCTGGGGTGGGCGTTCTGCTACAACCTGGTCGCCATCCCGCTCGCGGTGGCCGGCCTCGTCAACCCGCTGATCGCCGCGGCCGCGATGGCGGTGAGCTCGCTGGTCGTGGTCACGAACTCCGCCCGCGGGATGGGCATCGACCCGCTCCCCGACGACCCGACCCCCGACTCGCGACCGTCGATCGCGCCCGCGGAGGGCGGCTCACCGCGGGCGACCGACGGCGGCACCCGCGAGGTCTGAAGACCGGAAAAGAGTACCAGTCCCGACGAGACCGCTCTCGCCGGCGTTCAGGATCCGTTGGCGATCCGGTCGGTACGTTCGAACTCGCACATCGGACATATCTCGGCGATATCGGCGTCGAACAACAGTCCGTGAACCCGACACTTCCGGACCTCCCCGACCTCGATGTTCTCGCTGGAACCAACACGTTCGTCCATGAGGGAACCCATACCCAGGACTCCGAAGCACGGGGGCATAAGCTTTCCCCGAACGGGCGTAGCGGGTCGAGGTCGATGGGTCCCGATAGCTGTCAGTTCTCGACGATCTCGGTGCGGTAGCGGGGGAGGTAGTACGCGAGGTCGGTGGTCGTGACCACGCCGACGAGGTCGCCGTCGTCGACCACGGGGAGTCGCTTGATCCCGTGGTCCTGCATCCGCTCGGCGGCCGCGGCGATGTGGTCCCCGCTCTCGACCACCACCACCGGGGTGGTCATGACCGACGAGACCGGCAGCCCCGGATCGCGGTGTTCGGCGACGAGCACGACGATGTCGGACTCGACGACGATCCCCGCTATCCCGTCGTCCCCGACCACGACGAGCGAGCCGACCGCGCGGTCGCGGAGGCGTTCGGCGGCCTCGGCAGCCGTCGCCGTGGGCTCGATGGTCGAGGCGGGTGCGGTCATGACCTCGGCGACGTGGGTTTCGATCATCCGAGACCTCGGCGCACGAACGTCGTCATCCGTCGGCGTCCCGGAGCGCGTCCCCGATGTGGTCGCCGAGCGCGTCGAGCTGGGCGGCGTCGAGCGTGTGGACCGTCGTCGTCGGGGTGTCCCCGCGCCCGGTCTCGATCCTGAGTTCGAACTCGCCCGGCCAGACCTCCGTCACCGCGGTTCGACACGTGGTCCCGACGTCGCCGGCTCCCGAAGCAGTTCCCATGTGTACCCGCTCGACCAACGTCGCGTATCTATCTTCCCCTAATACACGATATATTCATTGCAGATGATTTCAGGAAACGAATATCCACTACTGAAGAAATTCGGTTCCGAAGATCAACCACACAGCCGTATCCGGCGATCCATTCAAGCGACGAACGACCAGATGCGCCCGACCTTTTGCTAACAAATCGACGAATTCTTATCAACGCTAAATATCGAAACCCGGTTTGATGGCAGGAGATTTAATATAACATCGAGTTCTACCTCCTTCCATGTCCAACGGGTCGTCCCACGCCAGCGGCTCGTCGGCCGACGGCGGGGCCGGACACGATGACCACGGGCACGACCACAGCCACGGACACGGCCACAGCCACGGCGACGACGCCAGCACTCGAACGCTCGCGCTCGTCGCCGGCATCAACGTCGTCGGGTTCGTCGCCGAACTCGCCGGCGGGCTGCTGTTCGGCTCCGTCGCGCTCCTGAGTGACGCGGTCCACATGCTGTTCGACGCGCTCGCGTACGTGATGGCGTTCGCCGCCTCCTACGTTGCCACCAACGCCGAGACGTCCGACCGCTGGTCGTTCGGCCTCCACCGCCTCGAACCCCTCTCGGCGTTTGTCAACGGCGCGCTCCTCGTCCCGATGGTGGTCTTCATCGTCTACGAGGCCGTCCAGCGCTTCATCGACCCCGTCGGCATCGCGACCGGCCCCACGCTCCTCATCGCGGGGTTCGGTCTGGCGGTGAACCTCGGGTCGGTGCTCGTGCTCGAAGGCGACGAGATGAGCCTCAACGAGCGCGGTGCGTTCTATCACCTCCTGGGCGACGCCGGTGGCTCCGTCGCGGTGATCGTCTCGGTGCTCGCGGTCGAGTACACCGGGGTGAGCGTCATCGACCCCATCACCGCCGGCCTGATCGCGTTCGTGGTGCTCTGGAGTGCTGGCAAGCTCCTCCGCGGCAGCGGCGCGATCTTCCTCCACCGGACCCCGTTCGACAGCGAGGCGGTCCGGACGGCGATCGCCGAGGTCGACGGTGTCACCGGCGTGACGGACCTCCACGCCTGGCAGGTCTGCTCGCAGATCACGGTCGCCACGACCCACGTCGAGACCGCGGCGGAGGGCGTCGACCGCGAATCGGTGACCCGGCAGATCCACGACGTGCTGGCCGAGGCGGGCGTCGACCACGCCACCGTCGAGTGCTGTCCCGCGAACACCCACCACCCCACCTCACCGCCCACGACCACTGACCGGGAGCTCAGGCGGGCGCGGTTCGTGACAGGTCGCGTTCGAGCGCGTGGCGGGTCGAGGTGTCGAGCTCGACGAGGTGACACAGCGGGTTGCCGGGATACACGAGCGGGTTTTCGAGCACGCCGACGAGCAGCCCCGTGAAGGGCGCGCGGACGGTCTCGGACTCGGTCATGAACGGGTCGGTGATGGTACAGACCCGTTCGCCCTCGCGAACGAGGTCGCCGCCGTCGTGGTGCATGTCGACCAGCCCGCCGACGTCCGCCCGGAGCCACGTTTTCGCCGAGCTTCCGTCGATCACGGTGCGCCAGCCGGGCCACCGGACGGCGCTCGTCCGTCGCATCCCGAACTCGGCGAGCACGCTCTCGACCCCCGCGAGCGCGCGGTCGATGAGCTCGCGTTGGAAACGGTGGGCCTCGCCCATCTCGATGGTTATCGTGGGTGTACCGCTCGCGCTCGCCTCGCCCCGGAGGGTGCCGTCCGGTCCCGAACCGCCGATGACGACGTTCGAGGCGAACGCCTTGGCGACGCGCTCGACCGCCTCCTCTCCGGTGTCGGCCCGGACGTGGAGCATGTTGGTCCGCCCGCGGGTCGAGGTGTGGAAGTCGAGCCCGAGGTCGCAGGGTGCGATGAAGTTTTCGAAGATCCGGTGGGCCATCCGGCGCGCGCTCGTGCCGGTCTCGCTCCCGGGGAACGACCGGTTGAGGTCGCGGTCGTAGATCGGGAGGTAGCGCTGCTGGGCGAGGAAGCCCGGGACGTTCAGGACGGGGAGACAGACCAGCGTTCCGTGGAGGTCGGCGTGGTCCCAGTCGTGGGCCACCGTTCGAACGACCTCGACGCCGTTGAGCTCGTCGCCGTGGGCCGCCGCGCTGAGGAAGGCCGTCGGGCCGGGCTCCGCGCCGTTGACGATGGTGACCGGGATCCGGACGGGGTCGCCCATGTAGGTCTCGCTGATACCGTATCTGATGTTCTGGGTCTCGCCCGGTTCGACCTTCCCGCCGTTGTACGTAAACGCGCCCTCGGCCATTGCCCCTCGAAGGTGAACCATCCCTAAAGCCCTCCCGCCTCCGGTTTCATCCGTTCGAGGGGACGACGCATCGCTACAACTTTGCCCCGGGCTCGACCAAGGAACGGCATGGAATCCTCCAACGACGCGGTTCGTGTCGGCGTGTTGAGCCTCCACAACAGCAAGGAGACCAAGGCGATCCTCAACGCGGTCGAGGACCTCGGTCACGAGCCCGTCTGGCTCCGTCGGGAGAACACCGCGGTCTCGATCCGGGACGGCGAGGTGAGCCTCGAACCCGACGTCGACGTGGTTGCCAACCGACTCCTGCTCTCGAACACCGAGGAGCCCGCCGAGGGGCTGGGGCTAGCGGCCACCTTCGAACGGATCCGCCCGATGCTGAACCGGCCGGGTGCCACCCTGACCGCGATCCACAAATTCGCGACCGCGGCGACGCTCGCCGACTGGAACGTGCGGGTGCCGGACGCGTTGCTCGCGCTCTCGAACGACCGGCTGAACCGGGGCCGCGAGCGCTTCGGTGACGTCGGTGTCTACAAGACCGCCATCGGCACCCACGGCGGCGGTACGTGGAAGGTCGACCTGAGCGACCCCGTCAACCCCCGAGTGGGGAACCGACAGGCGTTCCTTCAGGAGCTCATCGAGCGCGACGAGACCCAGCACCGCGACCTCCGGGTGTACGTCGTCGGCGACCGGATCATCGGCGCGATGCACCGCTACGCCCCCGAGGGCGACTGGCGGACCAACGTCGCGCTCGGCGGGGCGGTCGAGGACGTCACCGACGAGATCCCCGACGAAGCGCGCGAGACCGCGCTCTACGCCGCCGACGTGATCGACCTGGACTACGTCGGCGTCGACCTCGTGGAGGCCAACGACGGCTGGTACGTCCTCGAGATGAACCCGACGGCGGGGTTCAAGGGGCCCTACGAGGCCACCGGGAAGAGTCCGGCCCCCTACATCGCGAAGCTCGCCGTCGAACACGTCGGCGGCAGCGTCGACGACGACCGGGTGCGCGAGCTCTCGGGAACCCTCGACGACTCCACGCCGTCGTCGATGCCCCGCGAGGAGCGGCCCGCACCCGGCGAGACCCCCACCATCGGCTACATCGAGGACGTGGTGGTCAGCGGGACCAGCGGGTCGCAGTCGACGCTCGCCAAGTCGGACACGGGGGCGACCAGAACCAGCATCGACACCTCGCTCGCGGCCGCGATCGGTGCCGGGCCGATAAAGAGTCTCACGAGGGTTCGCTCGGGCAGCCAGAAATCCGGGAAGGCGCGGCCGGTGGTGGACCTCGTGGTCGGTATCGGGGGCACCCAACACACCGTGACCGCGAGCGTCGAGGACCGGAGTCACATGAACTACCCGCTCCTGCTGGGTCGGGACATCCTGAAACACTACCAGGTCGACGTTCGGCGGCGGTCCGACAGCGACCAGCCCCAGCCGAACGAGGACGTCCTCGAAGAGTGAACTACGACTCGTAGTGTTCCCAGAGGTAGAGCGTCGCGAGCGAACGGTGGGGCTCCCAGCGCTCGGCGAACTCGCGCATCTCGGCCCGGCTCATCTCGCCGTAGAGCGACTCCATCGCCCGCCGAACGGCGAGATCCCCCACTGGAAAGACGTCCTCGCGCCCGAGCGCGAAGATCAGGTACATCCGGCCGGTCCACTCGCCGATCCCGTGGATCTCGGCGAGCTCGTCGATGACCTCCTGGTCGGTGGCGTCGGCGAGCCCCGCGCGGGTCAGGTCGCGTTCGATGAACGCCTCGGCGGCGTTCCTGATGTACTCGGTCTTGGCCTTCCCGAGGCCCGCCTCGACGAGGGTCTCCTCGTCGGCCGCGAGCACCGCCTCGGGGGTGACCTCGTCGAACAGCGTGAAGGTCCGCTCGCGAACGGCGTTGGCCGAGGCCGTCGAGACGGACTGGTTGATGATCGATATCACGAGCCGTTCGAACTCGCTCTCGGCGGGGTCGAGTTCGAGGGGGCCGTACTCCGCGACGAGTTCGGCCATCACCGGGTCCTGGGTGAGTTCGTCCATTCGGTGGTCGATCGAGGGTCGCGAGCCGCTTGAGTCGTGTCATCGGCGAAGCCGGCTCCGCACTCGCCGTCGCACTCGAAAATAAACTCGAAGCGAGTTGTTAGCGATCGGTTCGTCGCGCTTCGACCGGCACGGTCGTGAACCGGGAGCCGGCCGGACGGAAACGTTGAAATCCCGCGAGCGAGTTGTAACGGTGAATCATGAACGTCGACGACATCGAGACCGTTGCCGTACTCGGCGCGGGGAACATGGGCCACGGCATCGCCGAGGTCGCTGCGCTCGCGGGCTACGACGTCCGGCTGCGCGATATCAACGAGGAGTTAGTTGAAAAGGGGTACGACCAGCTCGAATGGAGCGTCGGGAAGCTCGAGGAGAAGGGACAGCTGACCGAGGAGGAGGCCGAGGCCGCGCTCGACCGCGTGACGACGCTGGTCGACGTCGAGGAGACCGTCTCGAACACCGACGTGATCATCGAGGTGGTCCCCGAGAAGATGGACATCAAACAGGACGTCTACCAGGAGGTCGAACAGTACGCGCCCGAAGAGGCGCTGTTCGCCACCAACACGTCCTCGCTCTCGATCACCGACCTCGCGGAGGTCACGGAGCGTCCGGGCCAGTTCTGCGGGATGCACTTCTTCAACCCCCCAGTCAGGATGCAGCTCGTGGAGGTCATCTCGGGCGAGCACACCGCCGACGAGACCCTCGACACGATCGAGGCGCTCGCCGAGAACTTCGGCAAGACGCCGGTGCGGGTCCGGAAGGACAGCCCTGGCTTCATCGTCAATCGCGTGCTGGTGCCGTTGATGAACGAGGCGGCGTGGCTGGTCGAAGAGGACGTGGCGACGATGGCGGAAGTCGACAGCACCACGAAGTTCGACATGGGGCTCCCGATGGGGAGCTTCGAACTCGCCGACCAGGTGGGGATCGACGTGGGCTATCACGTCCTCGAATACATGCACGACGTGCTCGGGGATGCCTACGCACCGTGCCCGCTGCTCGAATCGAAGGTCGAGGCCGAGGAGCTCGGGAAGAAAACGGGCAAGGGCTTCTACGACTACGAGAACGGCGACGGCGCGGACATCCCGACCGACGCGGGCACCGAGGAGATCGAGGCACGACTGCTCGCGGTGATGGCCAACGAGGTCGCGAAGCTCGTCGGGAACGACGTCGCGCCCGCCGCGGACATCGACGAGGCCGTGATGTTGGGGGCCGGGTTCCCGAACGGCCCCGCGAAGCTCGCCGACGAGGCGGGGCTCGACTCGCTCCACGAGACGCTCTCGGAGCTCCACGAGGAGACCGGTGCGGCGCGCTACGAACCCGCCCCCGCGCTCGACGAGCTCGCCGGCGAGGGCTTCTACGCGGGCTCGGACGACGGTGACGGTGACACGGTCGAGTTCGAGACGGTCGGCGTCGAGTATCCGGGCGACATGGTGGGCGAGATCGTCATCGACCGCCCCCACCGGATGAACACCATCAACATGGACGTGCTCGATGAGCTCGCCGCCGCCATCGAGCTGTTCGAGGACGACGACGAGGTGCGCACGATCCTGATCACGGGCGCGGGCGACGACGCGTTCTCGGCGGGTGCAGATGTACAATCGATGGCGGCGAGCGCCGAGCCGCTCGAAGCCATCGAGCTCTCGAAGAAGGGCAAGGACACCTTCGGCAAGCTGGAGGAGTGCCCGATGCCGGTCGTGGCGGCCATCGACGGCTACTGCCTCGGCGGCGGGATGGAGCTCGCGATGTGTGCGGACCTCCGGATCGCCACCGAGCGCTCGCAGTTCGGCCAGCCCGAACTGAACCTGGGCCTCCTGCCCGGCTGGGGCGGCACCCAGCGCCTCCAGCACATCGTGGGCGAGGGGCGCGCCAAGGAGATCATCCTCACCGCCGAGCGCTACGAGGCCGCGGAGATGGCCGACTACGGCTTCGTCACCGACGTGGTCTCGAAGAACGAGTTCCGGGACGCGGCCCACGACCTCGCCGCCGACCTCGCCGCCGGCCCGCCGGTGGCCCAGAAGCTCACCAAACGCGCGATGCTCCGGGGCTGGGAGGACACCGAGGCCGGGCTGGAGATCGAGTCCCAGGCGTTCGGCCACCTCATCAACACCGACGACCTGATGGAGGGTGTCACCGCGTTCATGGGCGATTCGGACCCCGAATTCGAGGGGAAATAGACGGACCGCCACCGTCGAACTCCAACGGTTGTGAAAACGGGGTCGCCCGAGGCTTTATCACTCGAAACGAATCGAACGGCTACTGCCGATGGTGAGACGCTATCGAAGCGGTTGGTGGCTCGAAGTCAAATATTGGGACGAAGAGCTGACACAGGGAGCGATCGCCAACGAATGCAACGTCTTCAGCCGTCCGGAAACTTCTCCCTCGAAACGTGTCTCGAGAACGCGAGAGGTCGTGAGAATACGGACCACTCCCGATAGCAAACAACAGTGTTTATCAGTACCCGATACTGAGAATCAATTACGCTCGGTTGGTGTAGTCCGGCCAATCATTTCGGCCTTTCGACAAATGAGGGCTCGCGCCCGGTTTGGAAGAGAGCCGATGACCGGGGTTCAAATCCCCGACCGAGCATTCTGCGAGGAACGAAGTGACGAGCAGACGCGCAGGTCGGGGATTTGAGTAGACCAGTCGCGCGCAGCGAAGCGAGCACGTCTGGGCGTGTTCAAATCCCCGACCGAGCGATTTTCGAGCGTCCTACCGACGAGCACCAGCTCCCGTCGCCACAACCGATCGTTCAGCGTCGACCATCTATTTTTGGATGAGTGTCCATCGCACCCCGCATGATACCGCGACTCGCGCAATTCTTATGACCCGGTGGGCGTTGGCTTTAGAAGCAATGGCAAAAGGCACGGTTGATTTCTTCAACGACACTGGCGGCTACGGCTTCATCGACACTGAGGATTCCGAGGAGGACGTGTTCTTCCACATGGAAGACATCGGCGGCCCGGATCTCGAAGAGGACACGGAAGTCGAATTCGACATCGAACAGGCTGACAAGGGCCCGCGCGCGACCAACCTCGAACGACTGTAAGTCGGACGAGTAGCGTACGCAGCACTTCACTAACCAACAATTTTTCCCGACGACGCATCGCGTAGCGACGCGGCTCCAGTACGTGGCCATCACCGGGAGCTGCTCGGTTCGAGGAGTGGCCTCGGTACTCATAGGGTTCGTCACCATCCGGGTGCCGAGTCCGGTTCGGAACCACGGCTCGTCATCGGCCATCCGACGCGACGAACGCGACCGGCAAGACGGTTTTCCTCGCGGACGGAAACGCTATGCCGCCGCGCCACGCAGGTTTCGGGAACCGTGACCACTGATCGCACACGGGGCGACGACCGCGTGCAGGTGCTCGACGCCGACGGCCAGGTCGTCGACGGCGCGACCGTACCGGCCCTCTCGGACGAGGCGTTCGTCTCCATCTACCGCGACATGCGCTTCGCGCGCCACCTCGACGAGCGCCTGATCAGCCTCCAGCGCCAGGGGCGACTCGGGACCTACTCCTCGCTCGCCGGCCAGGAGGGCTCCCAGATCGGCTCGATGTACGCGCTCGACGAGGCCGATTGGGTGCTCTATCAGTACCGCGAGCACGGCACGGTCGTCGTGCGAGGCGCGCTCGCCGAGTACCTCCAGTACTGGATGGGCCACGAGTCGGCCAACGCCGCGCTCGCCGACGTCAACATCGCGCCGCTCAACATCACCATCGGCGACCACCTCCCCCACGCGGTCGGGATGGCGTGGGCCTCGAAACTCAAAGGCGAGGACAAAGCGTTCGTGAGCCACTTCGGCGACGGCGCGACCAGCGAGGGCGACTTCCACGAGGCGCTGAACTTCGCGGGCGTGTTCGACACCCCGAACGTCTTCGTCTGCAACAACAACCAGTGGGCGATCTCGGTCCCCCGCGAGCGCCAGACCGCGTCCGCAACACTGGCGCAAAAGGCCGAGGCCTACGGCTTCGAGGGGATCCAGGTCGACGGGATGGACCCGCTCGCGATGTATCAGGTCACGAAGCACGCCGTCGAGAAGGCCCGGGGCGAGACCGACGACGAGCGCCGCCCGACCATGATCGAGGCCGTCCAGTACCGCTTCGGCGCGCACACCACCGCCGACGATCCCTCGGTCTACCGCGAGGAGAGCGCGGTCGAGGAGTGGCGGGAGAAGGACCCGATCCCGCGGCTCGAACGTTTCCTCCGTGACACCGACCGGCTCGACGACGAGCGGGTCGACGCCATCGAGACCGAGGTCGAAGCCGGGGTGGCCGAGGCCATCGAGACGGCCGAGGGGAGCGCCGAGGCCGACCCGGACGACCTCTTCGCCGATGCCTACGCGGAGCTTCCCGACCGGCTTCGCGACCAGCGCGAGTACCTCCGGGAGCTGCGCGAACGCCACGGCGACGACGCACTCCTCGACGAGTGAGTCGATCCAGCGCACCACCGACTCCTCGGGCTGCACCCAGCGCGCACTCGTCGCGGCGGATCACCCCGTCGCGAACTCGTTGCCGCACGCCGTGCAGGTGAACTCGAACTGGCCCTCGTCCGTGAGGTCGAGCCCGTGGACGGTCTCCTCGCCGCACTCCCGGCAGTGGACCAGCGATTCGATCTCCTCGAAGTCGTGGCGGGCCTTCGGCGCGCCGAGCGCGAACCCCACGACCTGGTCGTCGGAGTCGTTCTTGCCGGTCTGGAACTCGCCGGGCGCGAACCGGACGAACCCGCCCGCCTCGACGTCCGTCTCCTCGCGTTCGCGGCCAATTTCGAACGTCGCCGTGCCCTCCTGGACGTAGAAGACCTCCTCCTGGTCGTGATGGGTGTGGAGGCCCCCGGAGAACGACTCGCCGGGTTCGAGCTCGAAGTAGTTCATCGCGAAGTCCTCGGTGCCGAGGGCGCTCGAAACCGGCTTCCGAACCGAGTGGACCCCCAGCGGGTTGGTGACGACATCCACATCGTCGATGTTGACTTTTTCCACACCGATCGCACCGCTCTCGCGAGCAAAAACGTTCCCGCCACGACGCCGAGATCGAAAAACGCGGCGTTCAGTGGTCGGCTTCGTGCGGGTTGAGCACGGTGCCGTAGTTCTCGGCGTGCTCGGTGTACTCGATGAACCGGGGTGCGTCCGGGTCGAACGGCCGTTCGAGGGAGTTGAACGCCTTCTTCTTGTCCCAGGACTGGAGCCCACCGATCGCCGAGCGGTCCTCGAGGTCGTGGTAGTCGAGGTCGGCCTCGGTGTGTTCCCACGCGTCGAGGCCCTGCTCGGTTCGGATGATGACGCTCGAATAGTCGTCAGAGGAGCCGACCGAGCCCACCGTGATGTCGGAGGTGAAGCCCGTGAAGTCGGCACACTCGTCACAGCCCTTCAGTGCGGCGCCGTGGAAGTTCTCGATGTCCTCTTCGAGGATCTTCTCGCCGTCGTGGTCGTAGATGTACATGTTCCCGTGGAGGATGTCGAACTTCCCGATCTCCTCCGGGCTGATGTCGCGTTTCTCCTCGAGCTGCTCGCCGATGAGTCGCTCGTAGTTGAAGTTCTTCGTACACATCAGCGCGATGGTGTAGTCAACGGCCCGCGCACCGCCATCCTGCGAGCCGTACTCCCACGAGAAGTCCTGGAGCGCGCGGATGCCCTCGATCTCACACGGGGTGCCGACCATCGCCAGCGAGAGGTCTTCCGGGTCCTTGTTGGGGAGCTTGTGCGCCCACTGTTCGAGGTCGAGGTTCCCGAGCGCCATCGTCTGGTTGTAGAAACTACCCGCGTTGGCGATGACCTCCTCGGGGGTGGTCGCGAGGAAGCTTTCGGCCTTCCAGGCCTCGTCCTCGCCCTCGGTGGCGATCAGCGCGCCGTCGATCTCGCCGTCTTCGAGCAGGTGGATCAGGACCGAGGAGACCACGCCACCGTCCTGGGCGTTCTCGCGCCACTCCTCCTCGACCTTCGCCGAGAACTCCGTGATCGGGTCGCCCGCGCCCTTCACGTTGTCCTCGCCACCAGTGATCTTCCACTGGCGCTCGTAGCGCAGGCCGCCGCGGGGACAGAAGTCCCAACAGAGCGAACAGCCCGTACACATCTTGACCAACTCGGGGAGCCCGTCGTCGCCGATGCCGATCGAGTCCGAGGGACAGGAGGCCACGCAGGTCCCACACTGGATACACCGGCCGTCGTCGATCACGGCGGTGTCGAGCTCCATGAACCACGTCTTGTCGTCGGGCTCCTCGATGTCGTTCATCTCCGAGCGGATCGAGTAGCCCGGCGTGTCGAGGTCCACCCCGTCGGGAACCCCGACGCGGTGGTCGGGCGAGTCGCCGTTCTCGATGTCCTGGCTCGTGCCCTCGGCGGCGGGTTCGGTGAACTGAACGTCACCGAGGCTGCCGTTCTCGTCGACGTTCGCCGACTTCATCCCGCCGTCGGCGATGGCCTGGGGTTCCGATTCGGACCCGCCGCAGGTACACCCGCCGTCGGTACAGCAGTCGTCGCCGTCGTCGCTCGTCCCCGGCACGCCGGGGAGGGGGCTGCGGTCAGTCATCCGCCGCGACACCTCCCGAGACGTTGGCGTCCGCCTGCTGCATCACGGCGCGGAGTTCGTCGTTGCCGGCGCGACGGCACCACTCGTAGAAGCGCTCGCCCTCCTCGCGCTCGTCGGTGTAGGCCGTGAACAGCTTTTCGAGCGCCGGGATGACGGCGGTCGCGGGCACCGCGTGCTCGACCCAGTCGAGGAACTCGTTGTCGGCACCCAGGGAGCCCCCGAGACCGAAGTCCATCCCCTCGACGATCTCGTCGTTCTCGTCGTCCTCGTCGTCGACGTCCGTCTTGACCGTCTCGCCCCGGAAGCCGATGTCGGCGATCTGAGGCTGGGCACAGGAGGCCGAACAGCCCGACATGTGCATCCGGACCACTTCGAGGTCGTCGGGGGTGTCGATCCGGTCGTCGAGTTCGCGGGCCCACCGCTTGACTCGATTCTTGGTCTCGATGATCCCGTAGTTACAGAACTCGCTCCCCGTACAGCCGACCGCGCCGCGTGCGAACGGGCCCGGGTCCGGCTGGTAGTTCTCCGCGAAGGGTTCGGCGAGGAGGTCCTCGACGTTCTCCTCGGGGATGTGGGTGATCAGGAAGTTCTGATCCGTCGCGAGGCGGAGGCTCGCGTCCTCGGTGCCGTGCTTCTCGGCCGCGCGGGCGGCCTCGGCGAACTCGTCGCCGCCCATCCGGCCCGCGACGACGTTGAAGCCCACGTATCGCAGGTCCTCGTCGCGCTGTTTGTGGACGCCGACGTGGTCGCCCGTGTAGCCCTCGGTGAGGTCTTCCCCTCGGGTATCGAGGTCGACCTGACAGCGGTCGCGGACGGCCTCCTCGAACTTCTCGGGCCCCATCTGCTGGACGAGGTAGCGCATCCGGCAGACGCCGCGGTTGAACCGATTGCCGAGCTCCTTGAACGTCTGGGCGACGGCCCGGGTGAACTCGACGGCGTCCTCCGGCGGGACGAACACGTCGAGCTCCGAACCCATCCGTGGGCCGTCCGAGAGCCCGCCGCCGACGCGGACGTGGAAACCGTACTGGTACTGGCCGTCGACCTCGCGGCGCGCCGGGGTCATCCCGACGTCGTTGATCTGTGACTGGGCGCAGTCCTCGCGGCAACCGGTGATGGTGATCTTGAATTTCCGCGGGAGGTTGCCGTACTCCCGGTTCTCGGTGAAGAAGTCCGAGACGGCGTCGATCACGGGCTGGGCGTCGAAGGCCTCGTGGTGGTCGAGGCCCGCGGCGGGACAGCCCAAGACGTTCCGCGCGGAGTCGCCACAGCCCTGGATCGTGGTCAGCCCCACGTCGTCGTAGCGGTTCCAGATCTCGGGGACGTCCTCGACCTCGATCCAGTGCTCCTGGAAGTCCTGGCGGGTCGTGATGTCGACGTAGGCGTCGCCCCAGAGGTCGTTCTGCTGGTCGCCGCCGTACTCCTCGGGTGCGGTGGCGAACTCGTCGGCGACCTTGCCGACGACGACCCCCTGCTCGGGCGTGAGATAGCCACCGGGGACCTTCGTCCGCATCATGAAGTAACCGTCCTGTACCCCGTGGCTGTACATCCCGGCCCACTTGAGCCGTTCCCACTCGCCGTCGCCGGCGCGTTCCTCGATCTCGTCAAACGAGAGTCCCTCTTCGGCGTACTCCCGAACGTCCTCGATGACGTCGAGCGGATGCTTCTCCTGTTTCCAGCGTTCGACTGTATTCATTGTAGTCTCAAATCAGCGCCACCGGCGACCGTGCCGGCTACCCTTGCGGACCCTACTTCCCTCTACTCATAGTATTCCCGGGTCACGGCGAGGTCTGACGCGGCTCGACGGTTCCGGACGGTGTTGCTGGAGTCTACGAGACAACTGCTGAGGCGGAACCGGGCCGAACGCGCCACTCGTCATCGATTCGGGTGGATAGCGCCAATACGGAGCGTACACGGATCCCGGGTCGACGGGAGAAAAGGACTCAAACCGATAGCCCTCGGAGACGGCACATGAGCGAAGATTGGCCGGTCTCGGCCGACGGTTCGGGTTCGATCGCCGCCGGCGACCGCTACCGACTCGATGACGGCACGACGCTCGAAGTCGTCGGCGTGGCCGACGACGAGGTCGACGTGGTACAGTACGACGACGAGGGCGACCGGATCGGCGAGTACGCCACCTCGATCGAGGAGTTCCGCGAGGACGTCGTCGACCTCGCGGAGTGACTCGGGACCCGCGGTTCTTCGATTCCGGGACTACTCGGTCTCCGCGGCGCGCTCGCGCGCCGCCGCCACGAGGAGCGGCAGCGTGATGGTCGCGTCGGCGTAGACGCTCGCGTTTCGGGCGGCTTTCTCCAACTTCCCCCACGACCGAGCCTCCTCCAGGGTCGCCCCCGAGAGCCCGCCGGCGTGTTCGGGGTCCATCGTCAACTGGACGGCGTAGTCGTAGGCGTCGGGCGCGACCAGCATGGTCTGGAGCACGTAGTTTTTGGGTACTCCGCCGCCGACCACGACCGCTCCCGTGCTGTCGGCCTCGTAGGCGATGTCGTTCAACCCGTTCATGTCGTCGAGCGCGTCGAGCGAGAAATCCGTGGTCTGGGAGTAAAGCCACGCCTGGAGGCCTAACACGGAGTCCTGGATCGCGGGGGCGTATATCGGGACGTCGTGCTCGTGGGCGGCGGCCGCGATACCCGGGTCCTCGTCGATCCCTTCCTGCCTATTGACCTCGGCGTTCGCGCGCCCGAGCTCGTCGGTGAGCCGGGCGATGCTCACCGTCTCCTCGATCGCGGGGAAGACCTCCTCACGGAGGTGGCTTTCGAGCAGCGCGAAGTGCTCCTGGGGGAGGTAGACGTCGAAGATCCGGTCGACCTGCTCGTCGCGAAGCGTCTCGTCGTGTTCCCGAAGGCTGCCGTCGCCGTGATCTCGTCCGTGGTGGTGTTTACCGCCGATGGCCTCGATGGTGTCGTGGGTGAGGTTCGCGCCGGTGGTGACGAGTACGTCGACGTGGCCGTCCCGAATCAGGTCGACGACGACCTGGCGCATCCCGGCGGGCACCATCGCACCCGCGAGGCCGACGAAGGTCGTCACCTCGGGGTCGAGCATCTCGGCATAGATGTCGACCGCCTCCGCGAGCGCGTTCGCGCCGATGCCCGCCTTGCCGTACTCGGTCGCGAGTTCGCCGACGGTCATCCCGCCCGAGACCGCCGCGTGTTCGATGGGGTCGTGGTGGAACTCCTCGCGCGGCGGGTCGTTCGGGTCGTGGTCGCTCATGGGCCGGATCGGGATGGTGTCGGTTTCAACCGCGCGGTCCGCGGTCGGGGACGGACGAAGATTCATATGGACTCGACCAGCAGTCATCGAGGATGAGGGACCATGACAGACAGGGTGGCGGGACGGGCCGGGGCGCGGGACACGTCGAGCGGCGCGGCTTCCTTCGTGGGTTCGCCGCGGCCGCCACCGTCGGCGTGACCGGCCTCGCGACCGTCGGCACCGCCAGCGCTGCGGACGTGACCGACGACTACCCGCGCGTCTCGACGCGGGACCACTTCGACGACGACGCGGACTTGACCGACGGCGAGACGGCCCACAGCTACGACGTCGAGGGGGACTGGTCGGCTATCGGCGACGACACGCTGACGGTCTGGGTTCACGGCTGGCGGACCGACGCCCAGGAGGCGGTCGACGGGGCCGGAGAGGCGCAGTCGGCGCTCGAAGCGAACGGGTACGAGGGTGACGTCGTCGCGTACTCGTGGGACGCCGACAAGGGCGACAGCCTCGATCTCGGGTGGGCCGACGCCAAGGACATCGCCGACGGGAACGGCGAGAAGTTGGCGAACTTCCTCACCGACTGGAGCGCCGACCACGACACCCCTGTTCGAGTCGTCGCCCACTCCCTCGGCGCGCGCGTCACCGTCGACACCTGTCGGTCGCTTCAGGACGACTTCGAGGAGCCCGACGCCCTCGCGTCGGCGACGCTGCTCGGCGGTGCGATCGAGGACGACGACCCCTCGCTCGACGCGGGCTGGTTCGACGACGAGTACGGCCCCTCGATCGAGTACGCCGTCGGCGAGTTCGACAACTTCTACAGCGGCGACGACCCGGTGCTGCGCTACATCTTCAACACCCGCGAGTTCGAGAGTGCCGTCGGCGAGGTCGGCATCGAGGGTCCGGCCCCCGACAACTACGAGGACCACGACGTGACCGACCGCGTCGACGGCCACAGCGGCTACTACCAACGGGACGACGGGGTGATGGACCGCGTGCTCGCCGAGTGGTGAGAGGCCGCCGAAGCCGGGTTCGAAGCGAGTCCCGACCGTCGAAAGCGCCTTTGCCATTCGGTACCAATCGTGTCAGATGGAGAAACGATGCAACGAGTGCGGGAACGCCGTGGCGTTCGAACCGGACGACGACAAGGTCGAGTGTCCGGAGTGCGGACACGTGATCCTCATCCACTGACCTCGATTTCTCGGTGCGTTTCGGTACGTCAACGCGCGTCGCCATAGCTACGGAAGAGCAGCGATAGAGAGGGACCAACTCCGCTGCACGGGGAAGCGTGATGTATCGAATTCAGGGGAGCACCAACCGTTCCGCTCTGCTATCATTCGATTCGAGGCGGAGAACGAGTGGGTTCGGGCGGATTTGAACCGCCGGCCTCCTCCATGTCAAGGAGGTGTCATAACCAGCCTAGACCACGAACCCGTCTTGGGAATAGTGGTTCATCCGGGGCATAATTGAACGTTTCGAAACGCCCCGATCGACGGAGCGCCGCGACCGGCCGACGACACGTTTAAGTCGATGTACTGATTTGTCCATTACAACGCGAAATCGTACATCACCATCCAATGAAAGAGCATATCGAACACGTGACGGACGGCGAGGACCTCGACCTGTCGGCGGCGCGGGCGGCCGCCACGGCGGTGTTCGAGAACGCGACCGACGCCCAGATCGGGGCGTTGCTCGCGGCGCTCCGGGCGAAGGGCGAGACCGAGACCGAGATCGCGGGCTTCGCCCAGGGGATGCGCGGAGCGGCCCGGACCATCGACCCCGACTCCCGCCCGCTGGTGGACACCTGCGGGACCGGCGGCGACGACCACGACACGATCAACGTCTCGACCGCGAGCGCGGTCGTCGCAGCCGGTGCGGGGGTCAACGTCGCGAAACACGGCAACTACTCGGTCTCCTCCTCCTCCGGGAGCGCCGACGTGCTCGACGAGCTCGGGGTCGACATCGACGCCGAACCGCCGGCCGTCGAGCGCGCCATCGAGCGCGACGGGATCGGCTTCATGCTCGCCCCCGTGTTCCACCCCGCGATGAAGGCGGTCATCGGCCCGCGAAAGGAGCTCGGGATGCGGACGATCTTCAACGCCCTCGGACCGCTGACGAACCCCGCGAACGCGGACGCGCAGGTCGTCGGGGTCTACTCGCCCGACCTCGTGCCGGTGCTGGCCCGCTCGCTCACGAAGATGGACGTCGAGCGCGCGCTCGTTGTCCACGGCTCCGGGATGGACGAGATCTGTCTCCACGGCGGGACGACGGTGGCCGAGGTCGACGGGGACGACGTCGAGGAGTACGACCTGACGCCCGCCGACCTCGGGCTCGACCCTGCCCCGGTCGAAGCCGTCGCCGGCGGCACGCCCGCGGAGAACGCCGCCGACCTCCGGGGTATCGTGACCGGCGACCTCGGGGGCGCGAAGCGCGACATCGTGCTCGCGAACGCCGGCGCGGCGGTCTACGTCGCCGGCCTCGCCGACAGCCTCGAAGCCGGGGTCGTGTCGGCCCGCGAGGCCATCGATTCGGGGGCAGCGGCCGAGACGCTCGCGGTGCTCCGCGGGGCGGAGACGGTCCCGGGTGAGACCGCGTGACGCGCGCGAAGCTCTGCGGGCTGACCAACGACGACGACCTCGACGCCGCTCTCGACGCCGGTGCGGACCTCGTCGGGTTCGTTTCCGGAGTGCCGATCGAGACGCCACGCGAGGTCACGCCGGACGAGGCCGCGGCGCTCGCCGACCGGGTTCCCGACGACGTCACGAGCGTCCTCGTCACGATGCCCGACTCGCCCGCCGCGGGGGCCGACCTCGCCGACCGTGTGGGGACCGACGCGATACAGGTCCACGGCTTCTCGCCGGCGGAGATCGAGGCGCTCGCGGCGGCCACCGACCGGTCGGTGTTCGTGGCCGTCGACGCGGCCGGCGACCTCTCTGGGTACACCGCGGCGGACGCCATCGTGCTGGATTCGACCGACGAGCACGGCGCGGGCGGGACCGGCGAAACGCACGATTGGGACCGCGCCCGCGAGGTCGTCGCCGACCTCGACACCCCGGTGCTCCTCGCCGGCGGTCTCACACCCGAGAACGTCGCGCGCGCGGTCCACACCGCCGAGCCGTTCGGGGTCGACGTTTCGAGCGGGGTCGAGGAGACCGGTGGGCGGAAGGACCACGACGCGCTCCGGCGGTTCGTCGAGCGCGCGAGGACGGAGTCGGTGCGCGCATGAGTTCGCCGCTCGACCTCGATCGCGACCGGTTCGTCGAACTCGCGAACGACGCCGACGGCCCGGTCGTGATCCACACCACCGCACCGCTCGACGGCGACACCGAACCGCTGGCGGCCTACGCGGCGCTCGCCGATACCGTCGATGCCGAGTACACCTTCCTCTTGGAGAGCGCCGAGAAAGTCGCCTCCAGCGACCCGGACGGCGCGTTCGCGCCCGCCCCCGAGGACCGCCACGCGCGCTACTCGTTCGTGGGCTACGACCCCGCGGCCGCCATCACGGTCGACCCGATCGGGACCGACGTCGAGACCTTCGATTCGCGCTACGAGGGCCTCATCGACGCCGGCACGGGCGACACCCTCGACCGCCTCCGCGACGCGCTCCCTACGGTCGAGCGCGCGAACTTCCCCGAGACCGACCGCCAGCAGCTGGAGGGCGGACTCGTCGGTTTCCTCGCCTACGACGCCGTTTACGACCTCCACCTCGACGAGGTGGGGCTCGACCGCCCCGATTCGACCGTTCCGGACGCCCAGTTCGTACTGACGACGAAGACCCTGGCGTTCGACCACGCCGCCGACGAGGTCTCGCTGGTGTTCACGCCCCTCCTCCGGCCCGGCGACGACCCCGGTGCGGTCTACGACGACCTCGTGAGTGAGGTCGAGCGAGTGACCGCGGCGCTCTCGGACACCGATCCCGCGTTCGGCGGGTTCGAACGCGAGGACGAGCGCGCCGGGTCGCGCGAAGCCTACGAGGAGGCGGTTCGACGCGCGAAGGAACACGTCCTCGATGGCGACAGCTACCAAGTCGTGCTCTCGCGCGCCCGCGAACTCGTCGGCGAGGTCGACCCCCGTGGACTCTACGCCGCGCTCCGCGACGTGAACCCCTCGCCGTACATGTACCTCCTCGAATACGGCGAGCGCTCGGTCGTGGGGTCGAGTCCCGAGACCCTGGTCTCGGTTCGCGAGAACGAGGTCGTCTCGAACCCGCTCGCGGGGACCTGCCAGCGGGGTGCGAGTCCGGTCGAGGACCGTCGGCTCGCGGGCGAACTCCTGGCCGACGAGAAGGAACGCGCCGAGCACACGATGCTGGTGGACCTCGCGCGCAACGACGTCCGACGGGTGAGCGAACCCACCACCGTCCGGGTCCGGGACTTCATGAGCGTCCTCAAGTACTCGCACGTCCAGCACATCGAGTCCACGGTCACGGGTCGGTTGGCCGCCGACTGCGACGCCTTCGACGCGACGCGTGCGACCTTCCCGATGGGGACGCTCTCGGGCGCGCCGAAGGTCCGCGCGATGGAGATCATCGACGCCCTCGAACCCAGTCATCGGGGGCTCTACGGCGGCGGCGTGGGCTACTTCTCGTGGGACGGCGACGCCGACGTGGCGATCGTGATCCGCACGGCTCTCGTCGACCACGGGAGCGAACGACGCGACGCGCACCGACGCGCGCTCGACCGGATCGTGGTGCAGGCGGGCGCGGGCATCGTCGCGGACTCCGACCCCGCGAGCGAGTACGAGGAGACCGAACGCAAGATGGGCGGGGTGCTCGCCGCGCTCGAAGCCATCGAGCGACCGCCGGACGAACCTTCCATCCCGGAGGCGGGCCGATGACCGGATCGACCGGCTCGACAGCCACCGGGGACCGCCCGCGGGTGCTGTTCGTCGACAACTTCGATTCGTTCACCTACAACCTCGTGGAGTACGTCAGCGAACACGCCGACACCCACGTCGTTCGGAACACCGCGTCGCTCGACGAGATCCGCGCCTACGACCCCGACGCCATCGTGGTGAGCCCCGGTCCGGGCCACCCCGAGAACGAACGCGACGTCGGTGTCACCCTCGACGTCTTCCGCGAACTCGGTCCCGAGGTACCCACGCTCGGGGTCTGTCTCGGGCTCGAAGCCGCGGTCTACGCCTACGGCGGGTCGGTCGGGCGCGCACCGGAGCCGGTCCACGGCAAGGCGTTCGCCATCGACCACGACGGCAAAGGCGTGTTCAGGGGGCTCGACCAGGGATTTCGGGCCGGTCGGTACCACTCCCTCGTCGCCACCGAGGTCCCCGACTGTTTCGCCGTGAGCGCACGCACCGACGACCTCGTGATGGGGATCCGCCACCGCGAGTACCCCATCGAGTGCGTCCAGTTCCACCCCGAGAGCGTGCTGACCGGGGTCGGCCACGACGTCATCCGGAACTTCCTCGCACGCGTCACGACCGACCCCGAACGACCGACCATCGAGCGCTGATTTCAACCCTCGACTTCCATCCGAAAACCCCCTCTATCTTCAAGTTGCAACAATCTCTACGTCTGGCCATTTTACCGCTACGGAGACCACTTCCATCGTGGTCTACCTACGGTTATGTGCTCACCCAAAAAGTGAGTGAACGTGGATGAAGCAGGAGCCAAAACAATTCGCTCAAGCGGTCTACAGACCTTGATTTCGATCGACGAGTCGGTACAGGAAAACGCGGGCCGAAGCGTTCATCACCCTCGCTTCAGTAGGAGATTCCCGTCACAGATGGTTGAATCACCCGGAAACTCACGCCAGCCCTCAACATCTGGGTAGTTTTCCGGAACACCACACATTAGATATGCTACGAAAACCGCCGGAAAGAGAGGTATCGCCATCGGATGGAGATATATCAAAGCGGATGAGGGACATCGCTGTGCTACTGGGTGCTGTCTTCGGTGGAACAGCCTTCGCTACAACTCTAATAATGAGGTGGGTCCCACGTTGGTACGTGGTTGCCGGCCTTCTAGCCTTCGTCCTTTCGGGACTCGCACTAGGAACGCTGTGGCTGTTAGCAGTAGTACAACAAGGTTAGCGTGGTTCCAACTGCACATCAAGGACCCACGCCAGCCCTCAACAGAGACCGTATCAACGCGGGGCAACTTAGCCGTGACGCTCCAGTGCTACAATTTGTTACGACTATGGAGTTGCCGTCGGACACCATCTCGACTGTAGTTTCATTTTGTTCTGAGAACTGTTTTCAGTTGGCGATTTCCATCCGAAAACCCCCTTTGCTTTCGCGTCGATAATGTCTCCCCGTTGGGTGATTCTGTCACCGATCGAATCACTTTCACTACGGTCTAACTACGGTTATGTGCGTATCGAGAGTAGGTAGCGATACGATGCGTGCGGCCACCAATGGGAACTAACATGATCAGCCAACAGACTTTGATTTCGTCTACCAGATCGAATCAACAAAGCACGGGCCGAAGCGTTCATCACCCTCGCTTCAGTAGGAGATTCCCGTCACAGATGGTTGGGACTTCCTCTTACTTCACCCGCCGAATCGACCGCAGAACCGCCGTACCTGCCCGGAGGAGCGACGCGTGAGCCGCGCGGACTCCGCCGACGAGGTCAGCCTCCCCGTCAAGCGCGTCGACGGCGAGACGCTCCAGGAGCGCCTCACCGCGAACGCCTACGACAACATCCTGCCGGCGCGTTACCTCCGGAAGGACGCCGACGGCGAACTCGTCGAGAGCCAGGAGGACCTCTTCGAGCGCGTCGCGAAGAACGTCGCGCTCGCGGAGGCGGTCTTCGAGGCCGACGCGCGCGACGTCGATATCACCGTGCGGCCCGACCAGCTGAAACCGGACCACCCGCGCCGCGACGAACTCGCGAGCGAGGTCTTCGGTAAGGGCACGACCGCCGACGCCGAGGCCGAAACCACTCTCTCGGCCTACAACGTCAACAAGTTCGCCTACGACACCATCGTTCCCGAGCTCCCCGAGGACATTCGAACGCACGTCGAGGACACCGCCGAATCGTTCCAGGACTCGATGGAACACCTCTCGTTCATGCCGAACTCGCCGACGCTGATGAACGCTGGCGACGAACTCCAGCAGCTCTCGGCGTGTTTCGTCGACTCGCCGGGCGACGACATCGACGACATCCACGAGACGGCGAAGGAAGCCGCGCAGGTCTTCCAGTCGGGCGGCGGCATGGGCTATGCCTTCTGGAAGCTCCGGCCCTACGGCGACGCGGTCGGTTCGACGGGCGGGATCGCCTCAGGTCCCATCACGTTCATGCGGACCTACGACCAGATGTGCGAGACCATCGCGCAGGGCGGCGCGCGCCGCGGCGCACAGATGGGCGTCATGCGCGTCTCCCACCCCGACGTCATCCAGTTCATCCACGCGAAGAACAAGGACGTCTCGCTCGCGCACTCGCTCCGGCTCAACGACCCCGACGACTTCACCCACACCCAGTTCGTGGACGCACTCGAGGAGGCTCGCGAGCTCATCGACGAGGAGGGCCGCGTCCCGAAACACCTCCGGAACGCCGTCGAGGGCCACCTCTCGAACTTCAATATCTCCGTGGGTGTCACCGACGACTTCATGGACGCGCTGAAGGAGGGCGGCGAGTTCACCTTCACCAATCCCCGGACGGAAGAACCGCACGTCGCCACGCCCGAGACGAAGGAGCTCTACGAGTGCTACGACCTCGGCGAGCACGTCGAGGTCGGCGAGGTCCTCTCGATCCCCGCCGAGGCGCTCTGGGAGCACATCGTCGACGGGGCCTACCAGAACGGCGAGCCCGGTGTGATCTACCTCGAACGCGTCAACAAGGAGCACTCGTTCGACGTCGAGGAGCACCCGGACCACGAGATCCTCGCGACGAATCCCTGCGGCGAGCAGCCGCTCGAGGAGTACGAGGCCTGCAACCTCGGGCACATCAACCTCTCGACGCTCGCCGCGAGCGACGCGCCCGACTGGCGGGTCTGGTCGGCCGAGCACGAGGCCGAGTACGACTCCCACGAGGCCGCGATGGACGCCTACCTGGAGGAAGCCATCGACTTCGAGGAGTTCGACCGCCGTATCGAACTCGGGACGCGGTTCCTCGAGAACGTCGTCACGATGAGCGACTTCCCGGTGGCGAAGATCGAACAGAAGGTCCGCGAGATGCGGAAGATCGGACTCGGCGTCATGGGCCTCGCGCAGCTCTACATCCAGCTGGGTGTGCGCTACGGCTCCGAGGAGGGCAACGAGGTCGCCCGCCAGCTCATGACCCACATCAACCACGGTTCGAAAGCCGCCTCGCACGACCTCGCCGAAGTCAGAGGGAGCTTCGACGACTGGGCCGACTCGAAGTACGCGAACCCGACCGCGTACCGCGAGTGGTTCGAGGCGCAAACGGGTGAGTCGGCCGACGACTGGGCCGACGGCTACCCGATGCGGAACCACAACACCACCACCATCGCACCGACGGGCACGACTTCGATGGTCGGCAACACGACTGGGGGCTGTGAGCCCATCTACAACGTCGCCTACTACAAGAACGTCTCCGACGACGTCCAGGGCGACGAGATGCTGGTGGAGTTCGACGACTACTTCCTCAGGGTCCTGGAGGCGAACGACATCGACGTCGACACCGTGAAGCGAGAAGCCCAAGACCAGATGGCCTCGAACGTGTTCGACGGCGTCGAGGGGCTCGATTCGGTGCCGGACGCCATCGGCGAGCTCTTCGTCGTGACCGCGGACCTCACCGGCAAGCAGCACGCGGCGGTCCAGTGTGCCTGTCAGGCCGGTGTGGACTCGGCCATCTCGAAGACCTGTAACTTCCCGAACTCGGCCAGCCGGGAGGACATGGACGAGGTCTACCGCTACATCTACGACAACGGCGGAAAGGGTGTGACGGTCTACCGCGACGGCACGCGCTCGAAGCAGGTCCTCACGACCCGCGCGGACAACGCCGAGTTCGCCGACGAGGACGAGGCGGCGACGGTCATCGCCGAGCAGATCGAAGAGGTCTTCGGCGGCCTCTCGGGATTCCTCGACAACGAGGACGTCCGTGCGGCGCTCGACGCCGACCTCGACGGGCTCGCCGAGCCCGCGTATGCAGAAAAACAGCCCCGGCCCGACGTGCTCCACGGCGTGACCCAGCGCATCGACACGGGCTACGGCAAGCTCTACGTCAACATCAACGAGGACGAGCAGGGCAGAGCCTTCGAGCTGTTCGCCAACATCGGCCACTCCGGCGGGTTCACCAACTCGTTCACCGAGGCGCTCGCGAAGGTCATCTCGACCGCGCTCCGGTCGGGCGTCGACCCCGTCGAGATCGCCGACGAGCTCAACGGCACCCGAAGCCCGAAGGTCGCCTGGGACAAGGGCGAGCAGATCCAGTCGATCCCGGACGCCATCGGCACCGCGATGCGGCGCTACCTCGACGGCGAGATCGAGCAGGCCTACCCCAAGCAGGCGAACCTCGACGAGATCGCCGACGAGAGCACGGCGAGCGGCGCGGAACCCGACAGCGCGGAACCCGACGGCGGGGTCGCGACGCAGACGGGCTCGGCGGACCGGGGCCGAACCAAGTCGGACGCCCAGAAACTCATCGACAACGGCGAGAGCCCCGAGTGTCCGAGCTGTGGTTCGTTCACCCTCTACTACTCCGAGGGCTGCAAGACCTGCGAGTCCTGCGGCTGGTCTGAGTGCTGACCTAGGACTCCCCTCACACTACTTCGACGGCTGAAGGAGTCGAACTCAGCCGTCGATCGTCTTCGAGACCCAGCCGGTCGCCCCGCTCGGGAACGGTTTCTGCGTCTTCTTCGGCTGGAGCGTGCCGGTGCCGTCCGTGGCGCGCACCACCACGTCGTGACTCTCACCCGGCGAGTCGTAGGTGTACTCCCACTGTCGCCAGACGTCGCCGTTGAGGTTCGGGGTGAGAACCTCGGAGAGCGTCGCGTCGCTCCAGGAACTCCCGCCGTCGGTCGAGACTTCCACGTTGTCGATCCCGCGGGTGCCGGCGTAGGCGTGGCCGCCGACCTGGATCCGGCCGTCGTCGAGGCGGTTGGTGGCGTGGAGTTTGGCGACGGTGTTGACGGGGCCGGTGCCGTGCCAGCCCTTCTTCTCCCAGAAGCCCTTCGCGGGGCTGTCGAGCACCTCGATCCCCGTGAGCCACTTGACGTTGATCTCGCCCCAGTGGCCGGGGATCAGCGCCCGGACCGGGTAGCCGTGGCCCTGCGGAAGCACCTCGCCGTCCATGCCGTAGGCGAGGAAGCCGGTTCTGAGCGCCTCGACGGGGAACTCCTGGTAGTAGTCGTCGGCCGCCCGGAGCATCACGTACTCACCTTGCAGCCCCGCCTCGTCGAGCACGCGCCCCATCGGCACGCCGGTCCAGACCGCGTTGTCCATGCTCTTGCCGTTGAGGTCGTCGCTGACACACCGGAGCGTGCCGAAGCGGTTCTCCGACGCCATCCCGGTGATGTCGTTGTAGGTAAACGTCCCCTCGTTCTCGACCGCGCCGGTCACCGACAGCGACCAGTCGTCGGCCGACACGTCGGGGTTGATGTTGCTGATGTCGACCTGGTAGAAGTCGTCGCCGCTCACGAGCCCTTCGAGCCCGTCGATACCGAGCGACTTCGACTCCGCCAGCGAGAGCATCTCGCCGACGGACGGCCCACCGTCTCCGCCGTTGTCACCGCCGCTGCTCGCGTTGGTCCCACCGTTCTCGCTTCCGCCGCTTGCGTTTCCACCGCCCGCGTCGCCGCCCGTGGCGTTTCGGCTTCCACCACTGCTCTCGTTGCCGATCTCGACCTGTGAGGCGGCCTCGCTCGCGCTCTCCCCACCGCGACTTCCGAGGAAGTAGCCGAGGACGCCCACGCCGAACACGCCCGCGACGCTCCCGAGCACCGACCGACGACCGCCCGAGACCGGTTCGTTGGTCCCGCCGGCACTTCCGGCGAGCGCCGTGAGACCGACCACGACCGCGCTTCCGAGGCCGGCCCCGAGCGCGGTCACCGGCGCGCCCGTGAGGACCGCGGCCGCGAGCCAGACGAGGACGCCGGCGAGCCCGACGGGAACGAACCGGTTCCCGTACCGCCGGCCGGTCGCGAGCGCCGCGAGGACCAGACAGGCGAACAGCAGCACACCGAGCCCGATCGCTAGAACGAGGTTGGCCTGCTGGCCGAGGTGTTCGATCCCGACCTGGTTCCCGATCGTCGTTAGCGGCCCGATCGCGAACTGGAGGAGGGCACCCGGCGCGTTCTGGGTCACCAACGACGTCACCGGCGCGGCGACGAACGACTCGGTGTAGCCCGCGAGCGCGTACGACCCGGTCACTCCCGCGACGCCCGCGAGCAGCGCCGTCACGACCCAGCCGACCACCGACCCACGTTGCGATTCGCTCATGGCTTCCCTCGGTCCCTCGGCGGAATGAAGCTTGGCCGTATTCCCACCCAATTCCCCGTCCACGAGGAAAGGTTTAGGACCGCCGCCCGGGTCCTCGCGGTATGCACGAGACGCGTACGGACACCGGGAACGAGCGCGGGCGGCCGTGTCCGGCCTGCGGGGCCGCGATGGAGCACCGCCACTGCGAGTACGTCTGCCCACGCCACGGCGTGGTCTACGACTGCTCGGACACGTTCTGGTGACGGTCCTGGAGGTGCTCGTAGGCCGGCCCGGCGAGCAGTAGCCCGGCCACCGCGACCGCCGCGACGACGAACTCGACCCCGACGCCTGCCAGCCCCTCGGTGGCGAGCCGCGAGACCGAACCGCCCGCGAGCACCGCCGCGACCGTCCACGGGATCTCGCCGAGCAGCGTGCCGACGAGGTAGGCCCGGAGTCCGATGCCCGAGACGCCGGCTCCGAACGAGACGGGGTCGGCGGGCAGCGGCGCGAGGCGGGCCGCGACCACCCCGCGGACGCCGCCCGTGTGTTCGAAGAAGCGTTCGCCGGCGCTGCCGATCCAGTCGAGCAAGCCCGACCCGCCGTCGGCGGTGCGCCCGAGCGCGTAGGCCGGCAGACACGAGAGGCAGACGCACGCGAGCGCGAGCGGCAACCCCACGAGCCCGAACCCGTAGCCCACGACCGCCGAACAGAGGCTCAGCGGCCACGCGACGACGGGTCGGACGGCGTAGAGCGCTATCACGGCGAGCCCGAACAGCAGTGGATCCGCCCGGAGGGTCGCCACCCACGCCAGCACCGCATCGGGCGAGACCAGCACCGCCGCGAGCGCGACGACCGACCCGGCGACCGCCGCGCCGACCGCCCACCGGGGAACGCGTGACACGTCCGATATCGTGCGACCGTCGAGTATGCGTGTTGCGGTCGGGTGGCCACGGGTCCGCATGGGATCGAGCGTCAACTATTCCCCGTCCAGCCTCCCTTCTCCGCTATGCCGACCGACCGAGTGACCGTCTCGCTCGACGACGACGCCGCGGCGGCGCTCGACACCCTCCTCGACCACACCGGGGCGGGCCGGAGCGAGGTGGTCCGCCGAGCGCTCGATTTCTACGCCGCGAACGTCGACGCCGCGACGACCGACGCCGGACCGAACCTCGCGGCCTACCACCGAATGCTCGCGAGCGGCGAACACGTCCTGCTCGACGTGGACTTCCTCCACTGCTTTCTGGAGTACGTCGAGGACGGGTCGGGGGAACCGGACCCGGCCTTCGTCGAGGCCGCCGACACCGTCGCCGACTACCACGCCCGCGAGTACGCCGAGCGGTTCGAGAGCGTCGGCGAGCTCCTGGACTGGCTCTCGTTCTGTGGGTTCGTCTCGGTTCGCGCCGCCGAGGGGCGCACCTACCACGTCGTCTTCCCGTCCGCGTCGCTCCGGTGGTTCATGATGCGCTTCATCGTGCGAAGCGTCCGCGACCTCCCCGTCGAACTCGACGTCGAGGAGAGCGTCTCGAAGGTCCTCATCACGGAACGACCGGTCGAGTCGTCCTGACGGTGTGTTTTCCCGGGCAGTTCCCCGGGATTTCGTTACGAACTGGACGATTCGCGCACCCTGCTTCACATCCGATCGTGGAACGCACGTCTTCGATGCACATCCCTCATAACAACCCTTATCCCCTCAAGCGAGTCTCGTGTGAGCATGACACACGAGAGGCGTGCACGATGACGTTGGTCGAGCGGATCCGCTCGGTCGGACCGGGCGCGATGGTCGCGGCGGCCTTCATCGGCCCCGGAACGGTGACGACCGCGAGCGTGACGGGCGCGGCCTACGGCTACGCGCTGATCTGGACCATCGTCTTCTCGGTCATCGCCACCATCGTGCTCCAGGAGATGAGCGCCCGGCTGGGGCTGGTCTCGCGCGAGGGGCTCGGCGAGGCGCTCCGCAACCGCTTCGACTCGCCGGCGCTGCGCTACGCGAGCGTCGCGCTCGTCGTCAGCGCCATCGGCATCGGCACCGCGGCCTACGAGACGGGCAACATCCTCGGCGGCGCGGCGGGGCTCGAAACCGTGACCGGCGTGAGCGCGTCGGTGTGGGGTCCGCTCATGGGTCTGGTCGCCGCCGCGTTGCTCTGGACCGGGAGCTACGAACTCATCGAGCGCGCGCTCGTCGGGCTCGTGGCGGTCATGGGCGTCTCCTTCCTCATCGACGCGATCCTCATCGGGCCGGACCTCGGCGCGCTCGCGGCGGGCTTCGTGCCGTCGGTGCCGCCGGGTTCGGCCTTCCTGATAACCGGCCTCATCGGGACGACCGTCGTGAGCTACAACCTCTTCCTCCACGCCAGCAGCGTCCAGGAGCGCTGGAACGGCCCGGAGGACCTCTCGGAATGCCGCACCGATACGGTCCTCTCGATCGTCGTCGGCGGGCTGATCACGCTCTCGATCCTCGTGACCGCCGCGGCGGTGTTCCCCGTCGGGACCGAGATCTCCGACGTCGGCCGAATGGCCGAACAGCTCGAACCTGTCGCGGGCACCTACGCGCAGGTGTTCTTCAGTATCGGCCTCTTCGCCGCCGGGTTCACCAGCGCGACGACCGCCCCGCTGGCCGGCGCGTACGCCACCGCCGGCGCGCTCGGCTGGGAGGGCGACCTCAAGTCCACACGATTTCGGGCGGTCTGGATAGCGATCCTCGCCGTCGGCGTCGTCTTCTCGGCGCTGGATTACAGCCCCGTCGAGGCCATCCTCTTCGCCCAGGTCGCGAACGGTATCCTCCTGCCTATCATCGCGCTCTTCCTCATCCTGGTGATGAACGACCGCGACACGCTCGGCGAGTACGTCAACTCGACCGTACAGAACGCCCTCGGAGCCGTCGTAACGCTCGTCGTCGTCTGGCTCGGGGTCCGCAGCCTGCTCTCGATCGTGGGGGTGGTCTGAGTGCGCGGGAAGACCACCGTCGGCGTCGACGTCGGCGGCACGTTCACCGACGTCGTCCTTCTTCGAGGTTCGGACCTCGTCACCGCGAAGGTCCCGAGCACCGGGGATCAAAGCGTCGGCGTGATGGACGGTATCGAGAAGGCCTGCGAACGGGCGGCCGTCGACCCCGGCGAAATCGACGACTTCGCCCACGCGATGACGGTCTCGGTCAACGCGCTGCTCGAAGGGAACGGCGCGCGGACGGCGCTCGTGACGACCGAGGGCTTTCGCGACGTGCTCGAGATCGGTCGGCAGAACCGACCCTCGCTCTACGACCTCGACGCCGAGAAGCCCGCCCCGCTGGTCCCTCGTCGCCGCCGGTTCACGGTCGACGAACGCGCGACGACGGACGGGATCGAACGGGCGGTCAACCCGGACGCCGTCCGCGAGCTCGCCCGTCGGATCGACGGGACCGACGCGGAGGCGGTCGCGGTCTGCCTCCTCCACGCCTACGCCCACCCCGACAACGAGGCCGCCGTCGCCGACGTGCTCGAAACCGAACTCGACCTCCCCGTTTCGACCTCCCACGAGGTGCTCGCGGAGTTCCGCGAGTACGAACGGACGTCGACGACGGTCGCCGACGCCTACGTCACGCCCGCCATCGACGCCTACATCGGTCGGCTGGTCGATCGCGCGGCGGGCGCGGGCGTGCCGGAACCGACCGTGATGCAGGCCAACGGCGGCATCACCGACGCGGCGACGGTCAGGGAGCAGGCGGTCAGAACGTGTCTCTCCGGCCCCGCCGCCGGGGTCGTCGGCGCGCGCGCCAGCGTCGGCAGTGCGGCCGACCGCGACCAGACCGGCCTCGTCACCTTCGACATGGGCGGCACGTCGAGCGACGTGAGCCTCGTCCGCGAGGGCGAGGTCGAGCGTACCACCGACGCGGTCATCGGCGGCCATCCCATCAACACCCCGATGGTCGACGTCACCACCGTCGGCGCGGGGGGCGGGAGCGTCGGCTGGGTCGACGCCGGCGGCGCGCTTCGGGTCGGCCCCGAGTCGGCCGGCGCGGACCCCGGGCCCGTCTGCTACGGGCAGGGCGGAACCGAGCCCACCGTGACGGACGCCAACGTCGTCCTCGGCTTCATCGGGTCGAGCACGAGCCTCGGCGGCGAGCTCTCGATCGACGTCGGGGCCGCGCGCGACGCGCTCGCCGACCTCGCCGACGACGCGGATTTGGGGGGCCCGCTCGACGCCGCCCGCGGGATCTACCGCGTCGCCAACGCGACCATGACCCGGGCCATCCGCGCGGTCACGCTCGAACGCGGCCACGACCCCCGAAACTTCGGCCTCGTCGCCTTCGGCGGCGCGGGCCCGATGCACGCCGCCGCGCTCGCCGACCGCCTCGACATCTCGACGGTCGTGGTCCCGCGGGCCTGCGGCGTCCTCTCGGCGTTCGGCCTGCTCGCCGCCGACGAGAAACACGACGCCGTCCGCACCCATCGCGAGTCGCTGTCGACGGTCGACGCTTCCGACGTGGACGCGGCCTACGATGAACTCGAAACCACCGTGCGCGAGGATTGCAGCGACCCCGAATCGGCCGTCCTCACCCGTCGTGCCGACCTCCGGTACGCCGGCCAGAGCTTCGAACTCACCGTCGCCGCCGACCGGCCGTTCGACCCCGAGGCGGTCGCCCGGCGGTTTCACGAGAGCCACGAGACGACCTACGGCTACCGGATGGACGAGGCCGTGGATCTGGTCAACCTCCGGGTCGAGGCGGCCGTCGAACGCGCCGACCCGGACGTCGCCTACGACGCACCCGGCGACGCGCTGGTCGACGAACGCGAGGCTCACTTCGCCGACGGTGCCACGCGGACGCGGATCTACGACCGCGAACGCCTGCCGCCGGGCGAGACGGTGGCGGGGCCCGCCGTGCTCGAACAGGACGAGAGCACGGTCGTCGTGCCGCCGAACTGGGAGGCGACCGTCGACCCCGACGGCACCGCGGTGCTCACGGAGGGTTCGAAATGAGTTCCAACTCCCCTGAGACCGACATCGACGCGGTCACCCTCGAGATCCTCCGCAACCAGTTCGAGAGCGTCGCCGAGGAGATGGGGCAGGTGCTGATCACGGGGTCCTATTCGCCCAACATCAAGGAGCGCCAGGACTGCTCGACCGCGCTCTTCGACACCGACGGCCGGATGGTCGCCCAGGCCGAACACATCCCCGTCCACCTCGGCGCGATGCCCGAGGCCGTCGACGCGGTCCGCGACCGCGACCCGAAACCGGGCGACGTGTTCGTCCTCAACGACCCCTTCGACGGCGGCACCCACCTGCCCGACGTCACGCTCGTCTCGCCGCTCGCGCCGAACGGCGAGGTCCTCGGCTACGCCGTCTCGCGCGCCCACCACGCCGACGTCGGCGGGATGACGCCGGGCAGCATGCCAGCCGGTGCACGCGAGATCTATCAGGAAGGGCTCCGCCTGCCGCCGGTTCGACTCGTCGTCGGCGAGGGAACGGGCGACGAAAGCGACGACGCCACACCGGGTCGCGAGCGCGGGGCGGTGAACGAGGACGTGATGTCGCTACTCCTCGCCAACGTCCGCACGCCGGACGAGCGCCGTGCGGACCTCAGAGCCCAGATCGCGGCCAACGACCGGGCGGAGGAACGGCTCGGCGACCTGCTCGACGACCACGGCGACCTCGTGCTCGACGCCTTCGACGCGGTCATCGACTACTCGCGCGCCCGGATCGAGACCGAGATCGAGTCGCTGCCCGATGGTACTTACACCGCGAGCGACGTGCTGGAGGGCGACGGCGTTCTCGAACACCGATCGGGTGTCGACCCGGCGGACGTCTCGATCCCCATCGAGGCGACCGTCACCGTCGACGGGGACGGTTTGACCGTCGACTTCGAGGGGACCGCCGAGCAGGTCCCCGGGAACCTCAACGCGCCGGTCGCGGTCGCGAAGAGCGCCGCCTACTTCGTCGTTCGCTGTGTCACCGACCCCGAGATCCCGCCGAACCAGGGCTGTTACGACCCGGTGACGGTCGAGATCCCCGAGGGGTCGCTGCTCGACCCGAAGCTCCCGGCGGCGGTCGTCGGCGGCAACGTCGAGACCAGCCAGCGGGTCACCGACGTCGTGCTCGCGGCGTTCGCCGAGGCGGTGCCCGACCGGGTGCCCGCTGCGAGCCAGGGCACGATGAACAACCTCATCGTCGGGAGCCGGAGCGGCTCGTTCACCTACTACGAGACCATCGCCGGTGGCTTCGGCGCACGACCCGGCAAGGACGGGATGGACGGCGTCCAGGTCGGGATGACGAACACGCTCAACACCCCCGTCGAAGCGCTCGAAGCCGCCTACCCGCTTCGCGTGGAGCGCTACGGCTTTCGACCCGACAGCGGTGGCGACGGACGGTTTCGGGGTGGTCTCGGCCTCGAACGATCCCTCACGGTCGAGACGGACGCCACGGTCTCGCTCCTGACCGAACGCCGTCGGGTTGCGCCCGTCGGGCTCGCCGCTGGGGAGGACGGCGCGCTCGGTCGCAATCTCATCGACGGGGAGAACGTCGCGGCGAAGACCTCCGTCGACGTCGACGCCGGGACGACCGTCACCCTGCTCACGCCCGGCGGCGGCGGTCACGGCGACCCCGTGGACCGCGACCCCGCGGCCCGCGAGCGCGACCGCGCCGACGGGAAGGTGAGCGAGTGACCCCTCCCGATCCGACCGCCGACGGCGACCGATTACGACTCGGGGTCGTCGTCCCCTCCTCGAATACAACCGTGGAACCCGAGTTCGCCGTGTGGACGCCGGCCGCGACGTCGATTCACGCCGCGCGGATGGGGCTCGTGGACGTGACGGTCGAGGCGCTCGACGCGATGGCGGCCGACGCCGTCGCGGCTGCGGAGCGGCTCGCCCACGCCGAGGTCGACGCGGTCGCCTACGCCTGCACGACCGGGAGCCTCCTCCACGGCCACGGCTTCGACGCGGAACTCGAAGCCGACCTCGCCGAGGTCACCGACGCGCCCGCCGTGGCGACGGCGCTGTCGGTCCAGCGGCTGCTCGACGCGCTGGATGCCACCCGGATCGCCGTGGCGACGCCCTACGTCGCCGAGCTGAACGACCGCGAGCGTGAGTACCTCACCGACGCCGGTTACGACGTGGTGGCGCTCGACGGACGCGGGATCGAGCGCAACACCGATATCGGGCGGCTCACGCCGGTGGACGCGCTCGAACAGGCGACCGCACTGCTCGACGCCGTCGAGGGATCGCCTGGGGCGGTCGACGCGCTGTTCGTCTCCTGTACGAACTACCCGACGCTCGCGGCGGTCGACGAGCTCACCGAGGTCCCGACGGTGACGAGCAACCTCGCGACGCTCTGGGACCTCTGTCGGGTCTCGGGACTCGACGCGGGGTTCCTGCCGGGCGACCTCCCGGAGCCCGCGGCTGGCTCCATCGGTTGATCGGGTCCCGACCTCCGGTCCGTTCTCCATCGCGCAACGTTTAGGTCCGCCCGTCGCCGAACGCCGGCGTGAGCGACGAGACGGTCGAACTCGGTGTCGAACTCCTCGCGAACCTCGAGGACGGACAGCTCGACCTCGCGACGGCGCTCGACCGGCTCGAAACCGTGACCAGCGAGCCCCGAACCACCCGTACGATCCTCGACGAGGCCGAAAAGCGCGGGATCGTCGACCGCGAGGACGGGATCCTCCGGGTTCGGTCGGGCGAGTACGTCAGCTTCGGGAGCGACGTCGTGGTTCGGGAGGGCGAGTTCACCTGCCGGCGATGCGGCGCGTCGCTCTCGACGGGTCACTTCATTCGGTTCGACAACGGCGAGCTCGGTCCCTTCGGGTCGTCGTGTATCGAGAAAGTCACCGGTCGTCGCTGACGCGCTTCGATTCCCGGGTCTCGACGAGGCGTTCGAGGAGCTCCCGGTTCCGTTCGAGGAGCTCCCGGTTCCGTTCGAGGAGCTGACTCTGGCGGTCGACGCGTTCGCGCAGCGCGTCGAGCTCGGCCCCGATGTCGGGCGCATCGTTGGTGCTGTCGCTCCCGCCTCGTTCGGTATCGACTGCGGGGTCGGCGCTCGTTTCGGGGTCGACATCCGCCGTCGAGCCGATGTCCGTCGCCCGTTCGGCACCCGCCGTGGCCTCGCTATCCGTTGTGGACTCGGTCTCCGCTGTGGGGTCGGCGGCCGGCGGCGTTTCCTCGGCGCTCGCCGGTTCGTCACCCGCCTCGAGCCGTGACGTGCCGGTGTCGGGTGCGTCCGGGATCAGCGGGTCGGTGGTCGGGCCGCCCGGTGCGGGCGAACTCGGTGGTGAGGAGGAGACGATACCCGAGTTGGTGTCGTTCGCCGACGCGGTCGGCTCGCTCCGGTCGTCGGGTTCACCTTCTCGGTCGGCCGCTTCCGCCGGTCGATCCACGTCCTCGGACGGCCTATCGGTCGGCTCGGTCGGTTCGGTGGATTCGGTCGGCTCCTCGGCCCGTCCGGAGAGCGGCTCCGGACCTGATTCGGCCGGTTCGGTCGGCGGTGCGGTGTCGGTCGGCGGGGCGGTATCGGTCGTCGAGTCGAAATTTCGACTTTCGGCGGACGAAACGACGCCCGTGGCCTGTGACTCGTCGACCGACGAGCGCTCGGGCGGTCGACGACCGATCTCGTCGACGCTCCCAACGCCGTGGTAGGCGAGAAGCGCGGCCTCGACCGTCCCGTAGGCCTCGCGCCCGCTGTCGTCGTCGAGCTCGATCCGGCGCGACCGGCCGTCGACCACGACGACGAGGTCGCCATCGTCGAACGCGAGGTCGGTGACGTCCTCGTAGGCGTAGCTGTCGTGGTCGTGGTCCCAGACCGCCTCGCCGACCGAGGTCAGCACCTGTGCCTCGGTGACGACGACCGTCCGTTCGCCGAAGCGATAGCTCTCCTCGACCGACTCCTCGTCGTCGATGTGGCCGGTGGTCCGGAGCACGCCGGCGAGCACCGGCGGGAGCACGGTCTCGATGCGCTCGCGCGGGATCGAGAACGCCTCGACCCCGTCGTCGTACTCGAACGCGAACGTGGCCTCACGGCGGTTGGCCGAGACGTCGAACCGTCGTGCGTCGTGGGAGTACTCGTCGATCGACTCGCGACTGAAGAGCCCGGAGGCGTGGTAGACGAGCGTCCGCGGCGGCGTGACGTAGACCCGGTCCTCGCCACCGATGTTCACGCTGGTCATCCGCCGCTCGTCCCCGAGGCGCTCGCGGACGATACCCGGGACGTCCATGCCACGTCTGTGTGATCGTTCGGCATAAGACTGCCGGAGACCAGATGAGAAGGTTAATGTCCGGGAGTCGAATACCCCGAAGTAGCCCGGGTGGCTTAGCTGGACATAGCGCCGCACTCATAGGGTTTGACAGTGCGTTTCCCCCGAGGCCGCCGCCTCGGACCTGGGATATGCGGAGATCGTGGGTTCGGAGCCCACCCCGGGCACTCTCTATTCGGTACTCGTACTTGAAGCGGTGCCTCCACAAGAGATATTGTTCGCCGGAAGCGGGCAAAAGACGGCCCATGACATCGATTCGGACACGTGGTGCGACGACGGTGATCTGCGATCCGTAGGATCGTAGTTTGGACACAGACTCATCCGCAAAACCGCACTCGAGTGAGGATCGGACCGGAGTCGTGGCCCGACAGAGCAGTTCGCGAGAATATATCCGATCACTTCGCAGGACCGCTGATCTGTTTATAGAAAGCGACTCCGTAGGTGGTGGTAAACGCCCCAAAGACACTGGTCGCCACGACGAGGACGACCACGAGAACGCTACCGACCACGAGCACGTCGTTCGCCCCGACTAGAGCCGGAAGCGCACCGATGAGGACCCCGATGACGCTGAATACCATCGAGAACAGCATCACGACGACCATATACCCGAGCGTACTGAGTTTGTTTCCCCGGACCGCGTTGATGCTCCCCTTGAACCCGCCGATGACCCCTCTGTCGTCGAGAACGATCGCTTGGCCGAAGAACTGGAGGAAGAAGACGAACGCCACGAACAGAACGAACATGACGAGTGGAACGATGATGACTGCTAGCAGCGAGGCCACCCCGGCCTCAGTCCCATTTCCAGCCTGCCCAAACGAAATGGCGGCGATACCCCCGAGCCCGCCGATGAGACTCAACACGATAACGAAGGCGACCATCGCGACGAAGAACAGCACGTAGGCTCCAAATATCGTGAGATAATTGTCCCGGCCCTCGTGGAGGAACCTTCGAAGATCGGTCTCCCCGTTGAGGGCGTCGGCTGCCATGCCGATCACGCCGCCATAGAAAAACGGTACGAGAAGCAGGAAGACGACGCTGATGATACCTCCTACGATAAGGACCGTCCCGGAGTTCGCGAATTGAACGGCGAGTGACGGAATTTGTGCTATTCCAGCGAAAAGCATTACCACCATCAGCAGCGGATTCCTGATGACCGCACTCGTCGCTTCTCGGGCCGCCGATATCGCACCCATAAGAAATCGCACCGTGGTAGAATAATAAAATTTTCTGTCCATATATTCCGAATCAACGCACTGAGGTTGTACTGAGAACAGCGATCGGGCTGGAGTCGGAATCGGTTGCGAACGTAGTCCCCGTATTCAATCCGTGCTAGAAGGGACCACTGTCGACGTTCCGTACCAAAGTATTAAAGCGATACTACCTAGGACTGGCACCAATGAATTCTCGTCTCGTTGATACACGGGGCCACTCATATTCGGCCCAAAGTATCTTGGAGTTCCTTGCGCGTCCACGGACGCTCTTCGGCCTCGCGTTCGTCCTCCGGTTACT
Organism: Halococcus sp. IIIV-5B; assembly: GCF_003602035.1. Classification (NCBI taxonomy): domain Archaea; kingdom Methanobacteriati; phylum Methanobacteriota; class Halobacteria; order Halobacteriales; family Halococcaceae; genus Halococcus; species Halococcus sp. IIIV-5B. The sequence continues at coordinate 64,047 of NZ_QZWE01000017.1, forward strand.
GGCGATCCCGCTGGCCGTCTTCCGTATCAGTCCGTATTCGCAGGCTGACGCCACCGGATTCTCCGTCGTGGCGGGGATACTCGCTCGTCGGATACTTTCCGGCACGCTCTCGACGACGACCCGATACGCCGATATCTACGAAATCTGGAGTTCGGTGCTCTCGCCCTTCTGGTTCCTTCCCGTTGGCGGGCCCGTTCTCGCCCGAATATTCATCGCGATGCTCGGTGCGTGTGCCGTCTACAACGCGGTCCTGATCGCACGACGGCTCGGGACGCCGATGGCTGGCCTCCTGACCGGCGTTCCGCTCGCGATTTACCCGAGCATCGTGCTCGCTCAGAGTTCGCTGCTCCGCGAAGCGGCTATCCTGTTCAGCGTGACCACCACTGCCCGTTTGCTGCTCATCGTAAGCGACCATGGTCAGGTCCCGCTCGCCGACAATCGCTTGCGAGAGAACATCGCTCTCGTGATTCTCTCGGGTGGGTTACTCGCGTTCGCAACGCTGTTGCGGCAGGACAATCTCCCGTTGTACGTCGCCGCCATCGGTGCCGGTTGCATCGCTTACTACTCGAAGACGTGGTGGGGGAAGGCCGTCGCAGCCCTCGCGGTGGTCGCTGGTGGTGTCGGTGCTTGGGTTCTCAGGGAACTCCTCCTCCAGCGTTTCAACTTCTTCAGAGATGCCCGTGCACGCGGACGGACGGTGTACCTCAGCGGCGTTCGGTTCGATACCCTCCTCGATCTGGTTAGCTTCGCCCCTATCGGTGCCGCGTACTTCCTGTTTACACCGTTTCCGTGGCAGATCGGTTCGGTGCTCGATGTTCCCGTGATGTTCGAGGGCCTAACGAACATTCTCTATGCGTTCGCCGGCGTCGCTGGTGTCGTGGTCGCGTTCAAACGCGACCGCGTCGCAACCATCGGCCTCCTGACGTACTTCGTTCTCGGTGTCACATTCTACGGACTCGGAACGGCCAATTTCGGGACCGGTGTGCGTCATCGGCAGATGTTCTCGTGGGTGCTGCTCGTCTTCGGTGGCGTGGGCGCGCACTGGCTCTGGGTACGCTACGTGCCGCTGCAGTGGAAGCAAACCGTTCGACGCCTAACCGTCGTCTGATCCTGACCACTGGATAGCGTGCGATGTGGACCGTCCGCCGGAAGGACTTCGGCGTCAACGAGCGTATATGCTCGGGCCCAAAACATCGGGATATGACACCGAAGCTCGATACCACCGTCGCCGACAACGCGCTACTGGGAAGCGGCGGTGACCGAGGCTCGAACCGGCTTGTCCAATGGCAGGCACGCTTCAAGCAGGGCGCTGTTGGTGGCATTGCCGGGTTGTTCGTGTGGCTCACTGGCGAGTTCGTCGGTTCCAGTGTCGGAACGTTTCTGGTATTTCTCGGTGCGGTCCTCATCTTCGCAGCGTTCCTCTGTAGCCTCGTGTGGCTACTGCTCTCCGTACTCGGTCCGACCCTCCATTCGGTCTGAACAGGATCCGACTCTCTCCCGTGGTGTTCCTTCGAGACGTTCGCACACGGGTCGATTCGAGTGTGAGGGAGTCATCCTCCCGAATCCCGCTGTCTCCACCGATCGACCCGTGGCTTCTGCCCGTTCGTTCGAAAGAAAAAGCGATTCTCGATCACCATCGTATCGCCGATCTCGGGGCCGAATCGGCCCACACGGACCGGACATGATCGGTACACCGAGAAGCCCAGCTAGCAAGATTGAATAGTATTCCGGCGGACCTACCCGTATGACGGATCGATTCGACGTCGTTGTCGCCGGCGCTGGTCCCGCCGGCGCGCAGTGTGCGCGCGATCTCGCTCTGCGAAACTATGACGTTCTCGTTCTCGAAACCGAAGCCGAAGACGGGTTCCCGGCCCAGAGCAACAAATCGACCGGCGGCACGTTCCCGTCGATGATGGCTTCGTTCGGGATCCCGGACGAAGCCGTGATGCACTACACCGAGAACGTGGTCTTGGAGTCGGCGACCGACGACTTCACGCTCCAACAGCCCGGTGCGGTGCTCGATTTCCCGAACTTCAAGCGGTTCTTGGTTCGCGACGGCCGCGAGCAGGGCGCGACCTACCGCTTCGATTCCCGCGTCTCGAAACCCCTGATGGACGACGGCGAGGTCGTCGGGGTTCGGTACGACGGCGACGAGGAGGTCTACGCCGACATCGTGGTGGACGCGACCGGTCCCGCCGCCCCGCTCGCCAAACAGCTCGGCGTGAGCGAGCTCGAACGGAAGTACCAGGCGATCGGGATCGAGTGGGAGATGGAGGGCGTCGAGATGGATCACCCCGGCTACGCCGACCTCAGCGACGCGATGATGCTCCGGCTCGACCACGACATCGCTCCCGGTGGCTACTCGTGGATCTTCCACACCGGCGAGGACACCGCGAAGGTCGGCATCTGCTACATCCAGAACGAGAAGTACCACCCCGAGTCGGCGTCGACCCGCATCGACGACTACTTCGAACACTGGCTGGCCGACGACCCGCGGTTCGCGAACGCCGAACGCATCGAGGGCAAACAGCACCGCGGCTCCGCACACATCCAGCCACCGGCCCAGCTCTGTACGGACAACTTCATGGCCGTCGGCGACACCGTCCCCTCGATCGATCCGCTCTGGGGGGAGGGGATCCACAAGGGGATGAAGTCCGGACGGGCGGCGGCGGTCACCGCCGACCGGTGTCTCACGGGGGTCAAGGACACCTCGGCCGACGAGATAGGGGTCTACGCCGACCTCTGGCACCGCGACGTCGCGCCCAAGGTCAAGCTCCGTCTCTTCATGACCCACCTCCTCTACCACGCCCCGACCGAGCGCTACGACCGGCTGATCCACGACCTCCACCAGCTCAGCGCCGACACCCTCGCGGCCGCGAACGGCGGGAAGCTCCTCGCGATGGCGAAGCTCCTCCACCGGGAGGACGCCTCCCTCCTCTGGGAGTTCGCCCGCGAGAACCGCAACCTCGTCGCCGGGGCGCTCGACCACAAGCTCCCGTTCTCGCGTTCCTGACCGCTGCGAGTCCGTCGACGACCTCGAATCGACCGAGTCACAAGTCGTTCCGAGACGAGTAGCGCTTCCGCCGGTCAGCCATCGAGCGCGTCGGCGACGGCGGGCGCGACGCTGACGGTCGTCTCGGCGCGTTCGACGGTGTCGGTGCCGTAGACGGCCTCGACGCCGGCGCGTGCGAGCCGGAGCCGTGCGGTGCCCGCGAGCACGGGATGCACGCAGGTCACGAACACCCGGCCGACACCGCCCTCCTGGAGGTGGGCGACCGCGCCGGCCATCGTCGACCCGGTGGCGATGATGTCGTCGACGAGCACCACGTCCCGGTCGGCGACCGACGACTCGTGCGGTTCGAGTTCGACTTCCGTGCTGCTGTGGCGGGTCTTCTCGAAGTGATCGACCGCGCCCTCGCCGTACGATCTCTGAACTGTCGCCGCGAGGTCGGTCGCGCCAGCGTCGGGCGCGATGAACACCGGGTCACGGAGGTCGGGCAGGGGGTCGGCGAGGACCCCGGCGGCGTCGACGGTCGTGCAGGGAACGTCGAAGAACTCGCGGACGGATTCCTCGTGGGGAGTGACGGTGACGACCCGGTCGGTGCCGGTGCTCAGTGCCCGTGCGATGGCTCGGACGGAGACCGGCTGGCCGGGCTCGAACGCCTTGTCCTGACGGGCGTAGCCGAGGTAGGGTATCACGGTGACGACCTCCGCTGCGCCCGCCTCGCGAACCGCGTCCTGGAGCTGGAGCGCTTCGAGGTGGGCGTCGGCCGTCGTGGTGGCACAGACCACGACGGCGCGTTCGGCGTCGAACTCGGGGACCGAGACCTGGAACTCGCCGTCGGGGAAGCGCTCGACGGTGGTCGTCGCGAGCGGCTCGCCCGTCTCGGCGGCGAGCGCACTCGCGAGTGACTGTGAGGTGGAGGCGCTGACGATCATGTCCACCCCTTCGCGGGGCAGCTAAACGGGTTTTCGGTCCGGGCGCGCGACCACCGCGTGCGCGCCGGGCGTGCCGAGCGGGTGTTCGCGCCAGCCGTCGTCGGTGGCGGTCAGGAGGGTTCCGTCGGCACAGACCGCGTAGACCCCGCGAGCGACGTCGACGACTCGCCGCTCGACCGCCTCGACCCGGGTCCACTCGCCGTCGAAGGCGTAGAACGCCGTTTCGGTGGCGGCGTGTGCGACTCCGGACGGGCCACCGGCGACCATCCCGAAGCGGCCGTCGAGTTCGTCGAGCCAGCCGTTTCCGAGGCGGAACAGTCCATCGGTGGTCGCGGCGCGTGGCGTGCCTCCCGCGACGTCGTGAACGTCGTCGAGCCCCGCGTACTCGAGTTCGTCGTCGGCGAGGCGATAGACGCCGTCCGCGGTGGCGAGCAGGTCGTCGTCGTCGATGGCTCTGACGTCTTCGAGTTGGCCGCAGTCGACCCACTCGTCGTCGGTTCGTCGCGCGACGGTGCCGTCGGGGGCGGCTGCGACGAGGTCGCCCGAGAACCCGACGGCCGTCGCGGGGCCGAAGCCGGTCTCGTCGAGGTCCTCGCCGAGCAGGACGTCCTCGTCGGTCGCCACGGCGATGGTCTCGTCGGCCGTCGCCACGTCGTGGGCGGGTCGGCGGTCGAGGAGCCCGATCTCGCCGACGCGCTCGCCCGCGACGGCAACGCGTACGAGGCCGACGTCGGTGGCGACGAACAGCGTCAGCGGGTCCGTGTTCGCGGCGTGGACGCGCTTCTCGTCGATGGTGCTCATGACGACCCCTCGCTTCCGGTTCGGCGAAAGCGTTGCGGCACAGCGGTTGCGGTGCGGCGGCGGTGCGGTTGCGGCGCAGCCGCTGTGCGGGTGCGGTCGCGGTGCGGGAGCGGTCCTGGTGGATGAAGGGCGAGACCACGAGCGGAGCGAGCGGTCGAGGGCTTCGGCGGAGGCGGTGCGGTTGCGGGGCTGTGCGGAGAGGTTAGTGGTTGTACCGCGAACGAGGCCGGAGGCCGAGTGAGCGGGCCGACAACTGACCATCGGGAAGGAGGAGGCTTTTGATCCACATTTTGCCAGCGAGTGAGCGAAGCGAACGAGCGCAGCAAAAGGTGGTTGTTAGTCGTCGAGATGCTCGCGAACCGCGGTCGCGAGCGCGTGGCGGGTCTCGGCGGAGACCTCGGTGGTCTCGGGTTCGGGGATGCTCGGTCCGTCGAAGGAGGGGTCGAACAGCCGGAGCGCACTGTTGATGGTGGTCCAGTCGTCGGCCTCGGCGGCGTCCCGGAGGCTCTTCGTGGGGGCGGCGAGGAGCTGGCTCACCAGTGTGTCGGCGAGCGATTCGACCACCGCGCGTTGGTCGTCGGTCAGGCCGTCGGCTTCGAGCTTCGAGACCGCGCGCGAGAGCTCGCGGTGTTTCATCCGCTCGGCGTTCTCGTACATCGACGCGATGACCTCGTCGGCGCGGGCGCGCTTGTAGTGGGCGAGCAGGTGGTCGAACTCCCGGTCGATCATGGCCTCGACCCGGGCGGCGGCCTCGCGACGGCGCTCGCGGGTCTCGTCCGTCACCGATTCGAGCGCGTCGAGGTCGCGGAGGTCGACGTTGTCGAGGTCGGCGGCGGCGGCGGGTGCGTCGCGGGGCTGGGCGATGTCGATGAAGAGCGTCTCGCCGGCGGCACCGAGGTCGTCCGCGTCGACGACGAGGTTCGGGCTGCCGGTCGCCGAGACCACCACGTCGGCGGCAGCGAGCGCGTCGGGGAGCTCGTCGAGCGCGACCGCCGTGGCGTCGGTCTCGACCTGGTCGGCGACGTGCGCCGCGTTCGCCTCGGTTCGGTTGGCGACGAGCAGCCGGTCGAGCGACCGGGCGAGCGACTGGGCGGCGATGGTCCCCATCTCGCCCGCGCCGATCACCAGTCCGGTGGCCTCGGCCAGCGAGCGCTCGTCGGCAGCGAGTTCGACGGCGGCGCTGCCGAGCGAGACCACGCCCTCACCGATCTCCGTCTCGGTGCGGGCGCGCTCGCCAACGTGGATCGCCTTCTCGATCGCCTCCTCGAGGACCGGCCCGATGCCGCCGACCGACCGCGCGGCCGTGTAGGCCTCGCGGACCTGGCCGAGGATCTGGTCCTCGCCGAGCACGAGCGATTCGAGCCCGCACGCGACCCGCATGAGGTGGCGCAGGCTCTCCTCGTGGCTCAGGTCGACGACCGCCTCGTCGGGGAACTCCTCGACCACCGAGGTGACGACGTCGCGACCCCGCTCGGGGTCGTCGGAGACCACGTAGACCTCGAAGCGGTTGCAGGTCTGGAGGCAGACGGCCTCCCGGACCCCGTCGTGCGCCAGTAGCGCCTCGACGGCGGCGTGGTCGTCCGCCACGCACGCGGCCTCGATCTGCTCGACGCTCGCGGTGCCGTGGGCGAGGCTCACGCCCGAGATCACGCCGGTAGCCACCGTCATCGACCGTCACCTCCCGAGAGCATATCGCAGATCACTGAATGTGCCTCTTGCTTCGCGTTGGTGCTTGAGTCACCTAAAGCCTTCCAAACCCGATCGGACCGGACCACCGCCCGGACCGCCGCCCGCCGTTTTTCGGGTGGGTATCGGTCGCGGAGCTCCGTTCGGATCTCGCCCGTGAGGTCCGCCATCGCCCCCGCACCCGCGAACTCCGTCTCGAAGCGCTCGCGGAGGTAGCGACTCAGCGCCGGGCTCCGCCCGCCCGTGGCGACCGCCATCACGACCGGGTCGTCGCGAACGGTCGCGGGCACGACCACCTCGCGGCTCCGTTCACCCCTGGCGGCTCCATCGGCCGACTCGTTCCCCCTCCGACTCCGGTCCGCCCGATTCAGCAGCGACCCGCGCTCGCGCGCCGCCCGCGCGACGGCGTCGTTGAGGTCGTCGTCGTCCGTCGCGGCGACCGCGAGCGCCGGGTTCGTCCGGTCGAACCACTCGGGGATGTCGTCGGGGGTCGGCGCGGCCCGAACCCGCTCCACGTCGCCGAACTCAGCCTCCGCGAACGTCGGGCTCACGACCACGACCCGCGCCTCGCGCGCGAACCGGCGGGCCTTCCGCGCGCCGACCCGGCCGCCGCCGAAGACCAGGACTGTGGCGTCGGTGAAATCGTGGAGGAGCGGTATCATCCACACCCACCTTTTTTCCACTCGGGTGCGCTGATGCGCACCCCTCGTGCAAAAAATCTGGGCCAAAAAAACCGCTCGCTCGCCGTTGACTCGCTCGCGGAACAATACCAGTTCTGCCGCCAACCACGCCGAATTGTCATCGTTCGGCGGTCGCGTCGTCGGTGTTGGCGGCGGCGCGCTCGGCCATCCTGATGCCGGTCTTCTTCAGGATCCGTGTCGAGAAGAGGGTGTCCCAGTCGTCCTCGTCGACGTCGAAGAACTCGGTCATTCGCTCGCGAACCTGCTCGACCCGGCGCTGGCTCTCGGCCTCGCTCCGCCCGTGGGTCATCGCGAAGAAGTTGTAGGGCCAGACGCCCTCGTGGCGCGGGCGCTGATAACAGTGGGTCACGAAGTCGAGCTCGGCGATCGCCGGTCCGACCTCGGCGACGAGGTCGTCGGGCACGTTCCAGACCGTCATCCCGTTCTCCGTGTAGCCGAGCGCGTAGTGGTTCGGCACCACGCCGACCCGTCGAACCTTGCCTTCGAGGACGAACCGCTTGACCGTCGAGACGACCCACTCGACGTCCGCCCCGAGCGCGTCGGCGACGTCGCGGTAGGGGGTCGCCGTGATGGGGAGCCCGCCCTGAAGTTCGACCACGAGGTCGCGCTCGGCGGGCGTCAGCGAACCTCGACTACTGGGCTCGACGTCGGGGCCGAGATCCGAGAGGTCGAGGTCCCCGTCCGAGATCGGCCCGTCCAACAGGAACTTCGCCTCGACCCGGAACTCGCGCTCCTTCGGGAGGTTGTAGGTCTCCTCGCCCGTCTCGTCCTCGATCCCGGCGAGCACTCGTTCGACCTCGTCCTCGTCGGCCACCGAGACCACGAACCACATGTTGAGGTACGGGTGTTCGCGCTCGTAGTTGTGGGCGACCTCGCGGTGGGCGTTCACCTGATCGGCGACCGCATCGAACTCCGCTTCGTCGGCGTGCATCGCCACCAGCGTCGCGGTGCCGCCGATGGCCTCGGCGTCGATCAGCGCGCCGAACCGCGAGAGGGTTCCCTCGTCGTCGAGCCGTCGGACCCGCTCGACGAGTTCGTCGGCCGAGACCTCGATGCCGCGTTCGCGGAGCGCGCGTGCGGCGGGCTCGAACGGCCGTTCGACGGTCGGAAAGCCGCCCTGAAACCCGTTGAGGACCGCGCGGTCGCGCTCGTCGAGGTCGATCCCGGTGTCCGCGTCGTTCATGGCTGTGGGAGGTCCGCGCCGCGGATAAGCGCCCCGCTCATCCCTCGACGCCCGTGACCTCGTGGCCCGCGTCCCGGAGGTCGTCGAGGATCGCCTCGTGGTCGGCGCTCGCCTCGTAGTAGAACACCACGTCGTAGGTCCCCTCACGGAGGAGCTGCTGGCACTCCCAGACGAAGTCGTCGTCGGCGAGGGTGAGCCCCTGGTGCTGGTTCAGCCCGAAGTCAGGATCGTCGGTGCCCGAGAAGACGTAGGTGTCGCCCGACTCGGCGTGGGCGGCGATGGTGTCGCCCACCTCGACGGTCGTACGGTGCATCAGACTCTCCTCGGTCTGGTCGAAGTCGGTGTGGAGCACCAGTCCGTTCAGTTCGATCTCGCCGGGTTCGAGCAGCGCCTTCGCTCGCTGGTAGAGGTCCTCGTCGATGAGTTCGCTCATACCCGTCGCTCGGGCCGGGAAAAGATACGCTCCTCGGTCCCGACCGCACCGCTTCGGTGACCGAGCAGCATGAAAACGCCGTTCGTTTACAGTCGTTCGAGGTTCTCGGCGCGCGGGCCCTTGTCGGCCTGCACGATGTCGAACTCGACTTCCTGTCCCTCTTCGAGGTCCGGGCCGCCGACGTCTTCCATGTGGAAGAACACGTCTTCGTCGGCCTCGTCGGTCTCGATGAAGCCGTAGCCGCCCGTGTCGTTGAAGAAGTCCACTGTTCCAGTTGCCATGTTTACAGCCGCTCCAGGTTCTCCGCCCGCGGTCCCTTGTCAGCCTGCACGATGTCGAACTCTACCTCCTGTCCTTCCTCCAAGTCCGGGCCGCCGACGTCCTCCATGTGGAAGAACACATCTTCCTCGGAGTCGTCGCTTTCGATGAAGCCGTAGCCGCCCGTGTCGTTGAAGAAGTCAACCGTACCTGACGCCATTGCACTCGACCCGACGTGCTGGGTACATAAAAAGTTGCGCAAACACCGTCCGGCGTGTTGAGACGACGCACGATCCGCCCGGAACGCCCGTTCGTCGGTCCTGACGCATGTCACAAGATTCATCCCTTCGCCCCGAGTTCCCCCCGTGAACGATGTCCTCGCGAACCCGGACCCTCCTGAACCGGACCTACGAGCGACTGTTGCAGCGCGAGGTCGACGGCGCGCCGAGCCACGTCGCGGTGATACAGGACGGCAACCGACGCTACGCCGACGAGCACGGCAAGGACGCCGCCGACGGCCATCGTGCGGGGGCCGAAACCACCGAAGCGGTCCTCGATTGGTGTGCCGAGTGCGGCGTCGAGGAGCTCACCCTCTACACCTTCTCGACCGAGAACTTCGACCGGCCGGCCGGCGAGCGCGAACACCTCTTCGAGATGCTCGAGGAGAAGCTCCACGAGTTCGCCGAGGCCGACCGCGTCCACGAGTCCGAGGTCCGGATACGCGCCATCGGCGAGACGGACCGCCTCCCCGACTCCCTCCGCGACGCCATCGACTACGCCGAACGGCGGACGCGCGCCTACGACGAACTCACCCTCAACATCGCGCTCGCCTACGGCGGTCGCACCGAACTCCTCGGAGCGGCGCGCAACGCCGCCCGCGCGGTCGAGTCCGGCGACCTCGCGCCCGGCGACATCGACGTCGAGGAGGTCGAACACCGGCTCGCCAACGGCCCCGCGCGCGACGTCGACCTCATCATCCGGACCGGCGGCGACGAGCGCACCTCGAACTTCCTGCCGTGGCACGCCAACGGCAACGAGGCCGCCGTCTTCTTCTGTACACCCTACTGGCCCGCGTTCGCGAAGAAGGACTTCCTCCGGGCGATCCGAACCTACGAGTCGCGCGAGCACTCCTGGCGGCGGACCCGCGCGCGGCGCGCGCTCGCGCTGGTTCGGGCGGTCGGCGGCGCGGAACTCGACGAGGCCCGCGCCATCGTCGAGCGCCTGGCCGAGTACCTCCCGCGCGGCGCGCTCGACGGCATCGAGACCACCGATACCGACCCCGACCCGGTCGCTTCGGACTGAATCCCCGTCGCTCGACGGCACGAAACCCGTTTCGCGTAGTCGTGATGCAACCTACTTGCCGTAGCGGCGCTGTCGGTTCTGGTAGTCCCGGAGCGCCCGGAGGTAGTCGCGTTCGCGGAAGTCCCGCCAGTTGACGTCGGTGAAGTAGAGTTCGGAGTAGACCGACTGCCAGATCATGAAATCCGAGAGGCGCTCCGCACCGGTCTTGATCACGAGGTCCGGGTCGGTCGGGAACACCAACCGGTTCTCGATCGCCTCGCCGTCGATCTCCTCGACCGCGAGCGTGCCGGATTCGACCTCGGTGGCGACGTCGCGAACCGCCGCCGCGAACTCGTGTTTGCCCCCGAGGCCGATGCTGACCTGGATCGGGCTGTCGGCGCGCTCGGCGTCGTCGGGGCCCCGAACCGCGACCGGCCGCGGGGCCTCACACCGCTCGATCACCCGTCGGATCGTCGGCACCGCACCGGGGTCGAGCACGCTGACGTAGACCAGCACCCGCTCGGCACCGTACTCGAACGCCCACCCGAAGAAGGATTCGAGGGTCCGGTACGCGCCACCCTCCAGCAGGTCGCGCTCGGTGATGACCACCGCCACCTGCTCGGGGAGCGGCGCGTCGTTTCGGCGAACCCGCGCCGCGAGATACCGGTCGTAGAGTCCCACAGCGAGGTGTGGTGGTGATGTGGCCTAAATCATCCGACTCGAAACGGTTGTGGATGTCTCGGGTCTGGATCGCTGCTTCACTTCGGTTCGCTGGTCTCGTTTCTCTTCACTCATCTTGTATTCCTGTCCGCACCGCTTCGTCTGTATTCTTGCTCGCACTGCTTCGTCCGCATTTCTGTCCGCACCGTTTCGTCCGCATTTCTGTCCGCGCCGCTCCGTCCGCCACTCGCCCGATGCAAATGAGAACCGCCACCGCTCCGCCCCGCGACAGCCACACACCTCCCGCGCCCACTTTTTTCCGACTCGGGTTAGCTCGTGGTTCGAAAGACGCTTCGCGTCTTTCGTCATCACGAGACGGCGAAGCCGTCTCGAACGACTTCGCTCGCTAACCGCTCGTCGCAAAAACCTGGACTAAAAAGACCGTTCGCTCCCTTCGGTCGCTCACGGGATAGTCGCTAACCGCACCAGCCACACGCCTCCCCAGCCGACTGCGCTCCTCGCTCGCCTTCGGCTCGCTGCGGTGCTCATCCCTCGCACAGTGTTCGCAGTCGGCGCTCACTTCGTTCGCACCGACCGCGAGCGCGCGCCACAGCATCCGTACCGCTTCCGTACCGCCGGCGGCTGTGTCGTGGCTATCGCGCCGTTCCGTGGGTTCGTGTCGTCATCACCGTCTGTTTTGTCGTGCGGATCGACTCGATCGCGGGGGTTCGGCGCTCTCTCACCTTCGGGAGGGTTAAGTGGCCATCCGCGAAAACACGGCCAGTGAACGGGCAGTGAATCGAAGAGTTCGGCGGGCGGGCGGGTTCGCGGTCGTGGGCGCGCTCGCGCTCGCCGCCCCGGCGCTCGGCCCCGCGAGCGCCGCGCCGTTCGTCGTCGTCGCGGGGCTCGCGGCGTTCGTCATCGACGACGGTCCCGTGTTCGAGCTGTTCGCCCGCCCCGGCGAGCACGAGGAGCACACGCTCTACGGCCTCGTAGGCTTCTCGCTCGCCGCCGCCGGGCTCGGACTCTTGGTCGCGCTGTTCGACCTCCCGCTCCCGGTGTTCCTCGTCAGCGTCCTCGTCCTCTCGGCGGGCGACCTCGCGGAGGCGGTGGCCGAGGGCTATCGCTCGACGGCGTTCGCCACGACGGCGTTCGTCGTCGTCGGGGCCGCCGCGGGGCTCGCCGGCCAGCTCCTCGTCGGCCTCGCGACCCCGGACCTGGTCTCCCGACCCGCGTTCGTGGCCTTCCTCGCTGCGAGCGCCGCGCTCGTCGCCGCCCTGGTTCGGACGGGGCTCTCCCCGCGCGACGACGCGCTGGTGCTGTTCTCGGCGGGGTTGACGGTCTGGCTCCTCACCGCGCTCCCGATCGACCCCTCGCCGGCGACGGTCCTCGCCGCGGTCGTGGTCTCGGCGGGCTTCGGCGGGCTGGCCTACGCGCTCGGGGTCGCCTCCGTCTCGGGGATGCTGACGGGCGTGCTCGCGGCGCTCGTGATGGTGGTGCTCGGCGGCTTCGGCTGGTTCGCGCTCCTGATCGCCTTCTTCGGCATCGGCGGGCTCTCGACCCGGTTCGGCTACGACCGAAAGCAGGAACGCGGCCTCGCGGAGGCCAACGGCGGCGCGCGCGGGAGCGCCAACGTCCTCGCGAACGCGGCGGTCGCGCTCGCGGCGGTCGTCGGCTACGCCGCGAGCCCCCTGTTCCCGATGCCGCGCGCGATATTCCTCTACGTCTTCGCGGGTTCGCTCGCCGCCGCGATGGCCGACACCCTTTCGAGCGAGGTCGGCGGCCTGTTCGACACCCCACGGCTCGTCACGACGCTCGAACCCGTCCCGCCGGGGACCGACGGTGGCGTGACGTGGCAGGGCGGGCTCGCGGGGGTCGGCGGCGCGGCGCTGGTCGCCGGTCTCGCCGTGCTCGCGCTCGGGACCTCGCCCGCGGGCGCGCTCGTCATCTGCGCCGCGGGCGTCGTCGGCACGCTGGTCGACAGCCTCCTCGGCGCGCTCGTCGAGAACCACCGGATCGACGCCGTCGTGGGGCGACTCGCCCCCGACCTCGGCGAGCACCGCGTCGGCAACACCGCCGTGAACTTCCTCACGACCCTCGTCGCCGCGGTCGTGTGTGCGGTGCTCGCGGTCGTCGTCGGGCTCGCCCCGCTGTGACCCACGTCCGACCCGCCACGCCCGCCGACCGCCCCACGCTCCTCGCCATCCAGGCGGCGTCGCTCGATTCGCCCCAACCATCGCTCCTCGATGCTGGGCTTCGCGGGGCGGCCACCGTGCTCGTCGCCGGCCGGCGGCCGACGGGCTACGCGCTCGCAGTCGGTCACGACCCCACCGACCTCGTGGAACTCGCGGTCGCGCCCGACCACCGGAACGCGGGCCGTGGCTCGGCGCTCCTCGAATCCCTCCTCGCTCGCGGGGGCGCGTTTCGACTCACCGTTCGGGCGGACGACGAACACGCTCGGCGCTTCTACGAACGACACGGGTTCCGGGTCGAGAAATCGCTCCCCGGCTACTACGAAGACGGTGACGCAGTTCGTCTCGTCCGTCAGCCCGACTCGGTATCGGACGACGCCTCGGGGAGCTGACCGGCGGTTCTAATCCGAACGTCGGTGGGCTGTTTGACGAACTCGCCCGTCGTGCGGGCGACGACCTGTCCGACACCGCGCTGGGCCGCCACGTCGAGCACGCGCTGGGTGAGTTCGCCGTCGAGCACGACGGTCGCGGGAACCGCCGACCCCTCGGCGAGCGCGTCGAACGTCTCGCTCGCCTCGACCTCCGCGAGCACCGCGAACTCGCCGTCGAGCAGACGAGCGAGCTCCGTCCCGTCGCCGATGACGTGCTCGACGTGGCCGCCGAGCGTGGTCGCTTCGTCCGCCTCGTCGGCCGCCGGTCCGTCCTCAGCTTCGTCCTCGTTCTCGACACCCTCGACCGAGTCCTGCTCGGTCTCGGTGGCCGCCCCCACGTCCTCCGCTGTGCCCGCAGCCGGGTCCGGATCCGGCTCCGACACGTCCGTTTCGGCGGTCGGGGTCGGTTCGGTTGGTCCGGGATCGGGGGACGACGGTTCGACGGGCCCGACGCTGGGTGCGGGTTCGTCGGTCGCGGGGTGAGGGGTCGATTCGTGCTCGGGCATCGGCGGCGCGGGCCGGGCGCTCCCGTCGGTCGCGGCGACCGCCTCGCGCGCGTTCCCCGCCTCGACCACGAGGTCGTGGGCGACCTTCTCGCGGAGCGCCGACAGCGCCTCCTCGCGCGAGAGGTCCTCGACGCTCTTGCCGGCCGGCGCGACCGCGACGTAGTCGATGTCGCCGACCTGGGTCAACTCCTTCAGGATCAGGTCGCCGCCGCGGTCGCCATCGAGGAAGGCGGTGGTCGTTCGATGGCCGGTGAGTTCGGCCACGGCGTCGGGGACGTTGGTGCCCTCGACCGCCACGGCGTTCTTGACGCCGTAGCCGAGCAGGGTGAGGACGTCGGCACGACCCTCGACGACGATGACCGCATCGCCCTCGGCGACCCGCGGCCCGGCGGGGAGCCCCTCGTAGGTCGTGATATCGCCGGTGCGGGCGCTCTCGCGAACCGCGTCGATGATCTCGGCCGAACTCATCGTGCTCTCCTCGAACGCACCGAGCAGCGACTTCGCGCGCTCGACCACCGTCCGGCGTTTCGCGGCTCGAACGTCCTCGATCCGCTCGACCGAGACCGTCGAGCGACACGGCCCGATGCGTTCGATCGTTTCGAGCGATGCACCGAGGATCGCGGTCTCGACCTTGTCGAGCCCGCTCGCGATCGTGATACGGCCGAACGACTGGCCGTTCTGGGAGTTGATGCTGACGTCGATCCGGCCGACCTTCGAGGACTGCTGGAGCCCCCGCAGGTCGAGGTCGTCGCCGAGGAGCCCCTCGGTCTGCCCGAAGATCGCGCCGACGACGTCGTTCCGTTCGACCACCCCCTCGGCGGTCACGTCCGCGTGAATCAGGTATTTGTCTGTGTCCTCCATGAGTGAGTGAACTGCCCCGTGGGGGGCTGGCTAGTGATTGTGATGATCGTGATCACTGATGCACATATGAATGGGCGATCGCGACGGATATACCTACCGCCCCACGGTTTCTCCCCCCTTCACGCCCCGTTCGTGACCGATAACTATCCAGTCGTCCTCGGAACTCAGTGGGTTGGTACCGCGACACAACTGATTTATTCCCGACCGTCGTAGCTGGTTCCCTCGATGGACCCCACCGGGTACGACTTCTGGCTGTGCGACCTCGACGGCACACTCGTCGACGTCGAACCGGGCTACGTCCGCCGGCTGCTCGACCGCGTCGGCGAGCGCCTCGACCGACCGTTCACCGATCAGGAGGCCGAAACCCTCTGGCACGGGCTCGCCGGCCAGCGAAACGCCCTGATCCGGTCGTGGGGTATCGACGTCGAACGGTTCTGGGAGACCCTCCACGCCGTCGAGGACCCGACGGAGCGCGCCGCCGCGACTTACCTCCACGACGACGCCCGCGCGTTCCTCGACAGCCTCGATGTCCCCGTCGGGATCGTCACCCACTGCCAGCGCTACCTCACGGAGCCGGTCCTCGCCCGGCTCGACCTCGACGACCGCTTCGACACCGTGGTCTGCTGTACCGGCGACATCGGCTGGAAGCCCGACCCGGCACCCGTCGAACTCGCGATGGACGAGATGGGTGTCTCGGGTCACGGCGCGCTCGTCGGCGACGGCGCACACGACGTCGGCGCGGCCTGGAACGCCGGCCTCGACGGGGTCCACCTCGAACGCCACGGCCACACCCGCCGTGGTCGCTGCGTGCGGGCGGATTACCGTCTCCGGGACCTCCACTTTTTTGCACGGGGGTTGAGCACGAGCGAAGCGAGCGCGATCCCCCCGTCCAAAAACCTGTCTTCGTGAGCCGAAGGCGAACGAACGGCTCGGAGCGCGCGAAGCGCGCTCCGGTGGACTAAAAAGGCTGCTCGCTCCCTTCGGTCGCTCGCAGTACATCACTCCCCCTCCCGTACCGCCTCCGCACCGCCGAAGCCCTCGCTCACTCCGGGCGCTCACGGGTCGCTCCGCTCCCCGTTCGCGTCCGAGGTCCTCCTTTCAGTCGAACCTCGCCTCGCTCGCCCTTCATCCACCAGGACCGCACCACTGCCGCGACCGCACTCACCCGGTACCGCAGCCACCGCAGCACCGCACCCACTGCTGCCACGACCGCACCGCAGCACGGCCGACCGCACCGCGACCGCCACGACGCGACCGCCCCGTTCCCGCACCCGAGCCGGTTCGACTAGAGTAAAAGCTATGTGCTATCGCTCGTCCCGTCTACCGTGAACGGGGCTACCGACCTGCTCCGCCTGCTCTCGCTGCCGGTGCTGGCGTGGGCTGCCGCTCGCGACCTCCGGACCCGCCGCGTGCCGAACCGGACGTGGCTTCCCCTGATAGCGTTCGGTGCCGTCCTGCTCGCGTGGGACGCGTGGGACACCGCCGCCCCCGGGCTGTTCGCCCTTCGGGTGGCGGTCGGCGTCGGCGTGGTCGCGCCGCTCGGCTTCGCGTTCTGGTGGCTCGGCGCGTTCGGCGGTGCGGACGCGAAGGCGCTCGCGGCGGTCTGCGTGCTCTTTCCCCTCCCACCCGCCTATCTACTCGGCACGACGACCCTCCCGCTCTCGCCGGTCAGCGGGGCCTTCTCGCTTTCGATACTCACCGACGCGGTGTTGCTCGCCGGCTTCGTCCCCCTCTTCCTCTTCGTCCGAAACGCGCTCGCGGGTCGGCTCTCGCTCGCGGGGTTCGTCGGCCGGCCCGCGAGCGCGTTTCGGACGAAGAGGAAGAG
>NZ_QZWE01000018.1:0-79476 GCF_003602035.1 Halococcus sp. IIIV-5B
TCTTCTTCCAGGAGCTCGACATCCCCACCCCGGAGTACAACCTCGGGGTCGTCGGCCTCGATCGCGTCGAGCAGACCGGCGGTGAACTCGCGGTTGACCTTCTCCCGCTTGCGTCGTTTCGGGCTCGTCGGCATCACCAGCGGGCCGAGACCCGGGATCGCCATCCCCGGCGGCGGCGAGGAGACCACCCGGAGTCCCGCGACGCGGCGAACGAACAGGGGGATCATCCCCACGAGCTGTTCGCCGCGGTAGCCGCCGACGAGGAGTCGGTCGCCCGCGGCGTGGCGGTCGAGGACGTCGAGGGCTTCGGGGGTGTGAAAGACCTCGAAGCCCGAGGCGGGGAGTCCCGATTCCCAGCTGTCGAGGTCGAGCCGCTCGAATCTCATGGCCGGATCGGAGCGAGGGAGCTACTGTTCATCGTGGAATTTTCACTCCGGCGGCCCGATAAAGGGTTTCCCTTTCGCCGCTCAGTCGGTGAGTTCCGGTGTGGCGTCGCCCGGTGTCGTATCGTCGGAAGCTCCGTTCACACGATCGAGATACGCACCCGGCGAACCGACCCAGGCGTCCATCTCCAGGGCGCGCTCGATGAGGCGCTCGTAGAGCTCGCGGTAACCCGGGAAGTCGGGGCCGACGTAGCGCGGATGCCAGAGCACCGTCATCACGGCGTCGTTCGCGGCCGCCTCCTCCAGCAGCCGCTCGCACTCCCGCCACGCCGCATCGAAACTCTCGGTCCCCTCGACAAGCGCGACCTCCATGACCGTCAGCGGGAAGACGGCGAACTCGTCGTCGAACGGGTGGTGGAGGTCGTAGCCGTGTTCGAAGCCGTAGGTGGTGCTCGACCCGAGCGAGCTGTCGTACTCCAGCCCGAGCGCACGGTAGTGGGCCCAGGTGTCGGGGCCGCGGCGCAGGAAGTGCTGTCGGCCGCCCCGCACCGGATGGCCGACGACGCCCTCGATACGCTCCTTTTCCACTCGCAATCGCTCGCGGTCGTCGGCGGTGTCGTAGGAGCCGTGGAGGCCGACCTCCCACCCGCCCTCGTCGAGCGCGTTGATGACGTTCGCCATCCGTGGGGCCTCGACGTCGTACCGGCCGAGGTGTTCGAGCCAGTAGCGGGGTCGGAGCCGTTTCGAGGGGGCGTGCGCCCCGAGACCGGGTTCCGAGAGGAAGTAGAACGCGGAGCGCACATCGAAGTCCTCCTCGATCCCCATCAGCGTCTCGAACTGCCAGTAGGGGTCGTTGCCGGGCCGGAGCGCGCCGAGACGGCTCGGGTCACGTTCGCGGATCGCGTCGTAGACGGCCTGATAGGTCTTGTACGGTCGGTCGACGTCGTGGGTGAGACAGAGCGCGAACTCAGCCATCCGCGCCGTCCGTCGACCCCGCGTCGCGCTCGATCAGCTCGACCATCCGCTCGGCGGCGTCGCCGTCGCCGTAGAGCTCGGGCTTTTCGGGCAACGACACCGGTGCGGTGAGCTCACGGATGATGGCCTCGCGGTCGGCCCCGACGAGGACGTTCCAGCCCGCGTCGATGGTCTCGACCCACTCGGTCTCCTCCCGGAGGGTCACACAGTGGGTGTCGAGGAAGAACGCCTCCTTCTGGACGCCACCGGAGTCGGTGGCGACGCGCTCGGCCCCGTCGAGCAGCCGGACGAAGTCGAGATAGCCCACGGGGTCGATCAGGGTTATCGACGACTCGACCCGCTCGCGCAGGCCGTACTCGTCGAGACACTCCATCGTCCGCGGGTGGATCGGGAAGACGACCTCCCGGTCGAGCTCACAGAGCGCGCCCATGATCGCCCTCAATCGGTCCGGGTCGTCGGTGTTGCCCGCGCGGTGGACGGTCGCGAGGACGTACTCGTCGTCCGCGAGGTCGTTCGCCGCGAGCACCGCGGAGTGTTCGGCGGCGCGCGACCGCGCCCAGCGGATGGCGTCGTACATCACGTCGCCCGTGAGGTGGACGTTCCCGACGCCCTCCTTCCGGAGGTTCTCGACGCCGCGGCGGGTCGGTGCGAACAGCAGGTCGGAGACGTGGTCGGTGAGCTCGCGGTTGACCTCCTCGGGCATCTCGCGGTTGTAGCTCCGCAGGCCCGCCTCGACGTGGGCCAGCCGGGCGTCGGTCTTGGCGGTCACGACCGCGCTCGCGAGCGTGGAGTTGGTGTCGCCGTAGACCACGACCGTGTCGGGGTCCTCGCGCTCGACGAGCTCGCCGAACCGGGTCACGATCCGGCCGGTCTGCTCGCCCTGGGTGCCCGAGCCGACCCCGAGGTTGTACTCCGGGGTGGGGATGTCGAGCTCCTGGAAGAAGACGTCCGACATCGACTCGGAGTAGTGCTGGCCGGTGTGGACCAGCACCTCCTCGTGGCGTTCACGGAGCACGCGCGAGACCGGGAAGGCCTTCACGAACTGCGGGCGCGCGCCCACCACCGAGACGACCTTCATCGTTCGACCTCGGTTCGTCGCGGGTCGTCGTCGGCGAACCGGTCCTCGTGCATCACTTCGAGCCCCGCGTTGGCCTGGAGGTCGTAGGCCATCGCCACCGAGACGGCGATGCCGCCGACGACGAGCAGGAGCATCGAGAGCCCGCCCCGGAGGAAGACCTCCCCGGGACCGAACGCGCTCGCGAGCGTCACGAGGACGCCGAGCAACCCGGTGAGCCCGCTCACGATACCGAAGAAGTAGAGCAGGACCAGCGGGTGGAAGCTGTAGATGACGTACTGCAACACCAGCCGCCGGACGAAGTTGCGGGCGAGCAGCGTCGAGAGCTTCGGGATGAAGGTCGAGTAGCGGATACCGCTCTGTTCGTCACCGTAGACCGCGGGGTGAGAGACGTCCGCGACCCGGAAGTCGTGTACGTTGAGGGTCGTGAGCATGTCGTTGAGGAACCCGTAGTCGTCGTAGAGCGAATCGAGGTCGATCCGCGAGAGCGCCTCGTAGGAGACGGCGGTGAAGCCGTTCTGGGGGTCGCTCATCCGCCAGTAACCGCTGGATATCTTGGTGAGGTACGTCAGCAGCGAGTTGCCGAAGAAGCGCCAGTTCGACATCTCCGAGCGGTCGCGATGGAGGAGTCGAGTTCCCTTCGCGTAGTCGGCTCGGCCGTCGGCGACGGGTTCGATGATCCGGCTCAGCATGTCGGGGTTCATCTGGCCGTCGGCGTCCATCACCGCGATGATATCGAGGCCGTCCTCGAGGGCGTGGCGATAGCCCGTCTTGACCGCGCCGCCGCGGCCCCGGTTGGTGTCGTGGCGGATCGCCTCGACGACGGTGTCGGCGTACGCGCCGCCGTCGGTGAGCGGCATCCCGCCGGCGCGTTCGCGGTTGGCGCGCTCGGCGTGGCGTTGGATCTCCGCCCAGGTTCCGTCGGTCGAACGGTCGTCGACGGCGTAGACCCGGTCGACGAACGCGGGCATCGTCTCGATGACGCGACCGACGAACGTCTCCTCGTTGTGGGCGGGTACCACGACGCCGACTGTTTTCCCGTTATACATCGAGTCCGCTCCCTATCGTATACATCCTGTGGGGTGTCCGGGATAAATCAAGCGTTCCGCGACCGTCGATGACGACGATCCCCGACTCGAAGCCCTGCCAGTCGACCGCGTCGAACGCCTCGTGCGGGGTCACCATCACCGCCGCGTCGAGGTCGTGGTCAGGGAGGTCGTCGATCCCGATCGGGGTGGCGTCGAAACGCGAGAAGTCGTCGAGCAGTGGGTCGACGCAGAACACCTCGGCACCGGCCTCGCCGAGGCCGTCGATGATCGGTTCGGCCGGCGTCTTCGCGAGTTCGTTCACCCCGGGTCGGTAGGTCAGCCCGAGCACGGCGACGCGTGCGCCGTCGAGGCTCCGGCCCTCGGCCTCGAACTCCTCGTCGAGTTTTCCGACCACGAACCCCGGCATCGAGTCGTTGACGGCGCGGGCGGTCCGCAGGAGCGGCGCGTCCTCGGTCCGGCCGTGGGCGAGGAAGTACGGGTAGTAGGGGATGCAGTGGCCGCCGACGCCCGGGCCGGGGTCGTGGATCTCACAGAAGGGCTGTGTGTTCGCGGTCGCGATGGCCTCGGTCACGTCGATCCCGAGGTCGTCGGTGAACCGCGCGAGTTCGTTCGCCAGCGCGATGTTCACGTCGCGATAGACACCCTCGAATAATTTGACTGCTTCGGCCGTCGCCGCGTCGGAGACCGCGAGCACGCCCTTGGCGTTGATCGCCTCGTATATCGCGGTCGCGGCACGCGTGCTCGCCTCGTCGACCCCGCCGACGACCTTGGGGTAGGCTCCGCGGATGTCCTCGAGGGCGCGCCCGCTCGACGTCCGTTCGGGACAGAACGCGAGACCGAACTCGCCCATCGAGAGGCCCGTCTCGCGTTCGAGCAGGGGGCCAACCACCTCGCGGCAGGTCTTCGGCGGCACCGTACACTCCACGACCACGAGGTCGCCCGCCGCGAGACCGGTCGCGACGTCCTCGACGACCGATTCGAGGATCGAGAGGTCGGGCGCGTTCCCGGCGTCGAGCTTCGTCGGCACGATGAGGACGTGGACGTTCGCCATCGCCGCGGCCTCCTGGTTGCTGGTCGCCCGGAGCGCGCCGTCGGCGACGAGGTCCGTGACGAGGTCGTCGAGCCCCGGTTCGCCCGTGACGTGACACTCGCCGCGGTTCACCGACTCGACCACGGTCTCGTCGACGTCCGCCCCGACGACGGCCCCGGAGGTCTCGGCGTAGACCGCCGCGAGCGGCAGCCCCATCTTCCCCAGCCCGTAGACCGCGACCGGGAGGTCGCCGTTCTCGAACGCCGTCCGGCGGTGCTCGACGGACGCGTCGTCGCCGTAGGCGGCGGGCGAGCCGGACGAGCTCATCGGGGGTCGGCCTCTACCGGGTTCGGCTCGGCGAGGCGGTCGATCCGTTTGGCGATCCGGAGGGCGCGGAGCCCGTCCGCAGCGGAGACCACCGGCTCGCGCCCGGTGCGGGCGCACTCGACGAACGAGGCGATCTCCTTTTTGAGCGGTTCGCCGTCGCCGACCACCGGCTGTTCGATGATCCCCTCGTTGCTGTCGATACCGCGCCGCCACACCCCCGACCGGAACTCCGTGTACGGCGCGTCGTCGGGTTCCGGCGGGGACTGTCGGTGGACGTCGATCGATCGGTGGATGTAGTCCACGACTATCCAGCAGTCCCGGGCGGTGATCGTGAGTTCGCGGATCTTGCGCTGGGTCACCCGGCTGGCCGTCAGGCTCCCGACGGCCCCCTCGGCGAAGCCGAGCTGGGCGTCGACGTACCGCCCGCCCTCGGTGCTGACCGCGTTGACGCGGTCGATCTCGTCGTCGACGAGCGAGCAGACCACGTCGATGTCGTGGATCATGAGGTCCATCACCGCGCCGTCCTTGATGTCGCGCTCGCGGGGCGCGCCGAGCCGACGGGCGTCGAACGCGAGGATCTCCTCGTCGGCGAGCACGCTCGCGACCGCCTCGACGGCGGGGTTGAACCGCTCGATGTGACCCACCTGGAGCGTCACGTCACGTTCGTCGGCGAGGTCACAGAGCTCGCGGCCGTCCTCGGGGTCGGCCACGAACGGCTTCTCGACGAGGACGGCGACGTCCGCCTCGATGCACTCGCGCGCCAGGTCGTAGTGGTAGGCGGTCGGCACCGCGATCGAGACCACGTCGACCGCCGTGAGGAGGTCGGTGCGCGCCCTCGCGTCCGTGTCGTGTCGCGTGGCGACCTCGTTCGCCCGCTGCTCGTCGGTGTCCGCGACGCCGACGAGTTCGACGTCGGGGAGTTCGGCGTAGACCCGCGCGTGGTTCTGTCCCATGCTCCCGACGCCGATGACGCCGGCCCGTGTGGTCGCCGTGGCGCTCACGCCTCGACCCCCGCCGCGGCGACCGCGGCGACGATCTCGTCGATGTCGGTCGACGAGAGGGCGGGGTGGACCGGCAGCGAGAGCACCTCCCGCGCCGCTCGTTCGGCGACCGGCACGTCGGGGTCGACGTCGTCGTAGACGGGCTGTTCGTGTATCGGAACGGGGTAGTAAACCCCGGTACCGACCCCCCTGGCTTCGAGGTGGTCGGCGAGCGCGTCGCGGTCGTCGGTACGGATCGTGTACTGGTGATAGACGTGCCGCCGTCCCGCGGGTTCGACCGGGGTGTCGACCCACTCGGGGAGCTCCGCGGTGAGCCGGGCGGCGTTCGCGCGCCGCGCCTCGTTGTGCTCGGGGAGGTCGCCGATCTGGACCCGCCCGATGGCGGCCAGCAGGCTCGTCATCCGGTAGTTCTGGCCGAGCCTCGTGTGTTCGTAGGCCGCGCCATCGGCGGTCCGACCGTGGTTGATGAAACTCCGTGCGCGGGCGGCCGCATCGGGGTCGTCGGTGAGCACCATGCCGCCCTCGCCGGTGGTCATGTTCTTCGTCGGGTAGAAGGAGAAACACGCGACGTCGCCGAAGGTGCCGACGCGCTCGCCGTCGATCGCGGCCCCGTGGGCCTGGGCGGCGTCCTCGATCACGAGGAGGTCGTGCTCGTCGGCGATCGCCCGCAGACGAGGCATATCGGCGGGGAGGCCGAACAGGTGGACCGGGAGGATCGCGTCCACGTCCTGTTCGCGAACGACCCGCTCGACGGCGTCGGGGTCGAGGTTGAACGTCTCGGGGTCGATGTCGGCGAAGACGGGTTCGGCACCCGCGAGCCGTATCGAGTTGGCGCTCGCGATCATCGAGAACGGGGTCGTGACCACGCGGTCGCCGGGCCCGAGGCCGAGCGCCTCGACCGCGGTGTGGAGGGCGGTCGTGCCGTTGGTGGTTGCGATACCGTGTGTCGCGCCGCAGAAGTCCGCAAACTCGTCTTCGAACGCGCGGACCTCTGGACCGTCGGCGAGCTGACCGGAATCGATCACCTCGCCGATACGTGCTTTCTCGCGGTCGCCGAGCTGTGGGTTGGCTATCGGAATCATATGGAGTTCTCACCGGAAAGGGAGTCGGGGAGCGGTTCGTGGCGTGCGGGGACGCCGAGTGCGAGGGTCTCGGGCGGGACGTCGCGGGTGACGACCGCGCCGGCGGCGACGAATGACCCCGACCCGACCGAGACGCCGGGGAGGATGGTGGCGTTCGCACCGACCGAGACGCCGTCTTCGAGCGTCGGGCCGGCGAGGTCGGCCTCGCGGCGCACGGGATGGGGGTCGTTCGTGAGGACGGCTCGCGGGCCGACGAACACCTGAGACCCTATCGTGGTGTTCGTCGGGAGGTAGACGCCGGTCTGGAGGCTGACGTGCGAGCCGATCGTAGTGGTGCCGTCGACCACGGCGTCGGTGCCAACGAGGACGTCGTCGCCGATGCGGGTGGCCTCGCGGACGAGGGCGTTGTGGCCCGTAGAGAAGCCGTCGCCGACTTCGACATCGGCGTAGACGATGGTGCCGGCGCGAACGGTCGCGTCGTCGCCGAGTCGGGCCGGCGGGGCGTCGGGGTCGTGTGAGTAGCCGACGGTCGCGCCGTCGTCGATGGTCGCGTTCCGCCCGGTGTGCGCGCGTGTCTCGCCTGTCACGGCCGTACACCTCGGTCGGAGGCCGTGCGAACCGGGTCGGCGATCCGTGCGGGGACACGTGGCTCCACCGGGACGAGTACCGTCGTTGGAGGGGGTGAGTGGTCGGTCATCGGTGGGCGGATTCGGTCAGGACGATCGGATGACTATCACTGCGTGTGGTCTCATCCGGGTAGAGTCCGTTCTCACATATGTGTTTTCCCATCCGATAGCCGGCACCGACCGGTTCGGGGCACCGAGACGGCGCGGACCCGCCGGGGAGCGGCGGTTCGGTTCGACGGGTCGTTCCCGTCGGATCGGTAGATTCACGGCCGGCGACCGGATTAGGGCGCACAACCGACGCATGGCCACGGACCACACCCCGACCGACCCCGCCGGCGGACGGACCGACGGATGAAGACGCTGCTCGTCGGGCTGGACGCGGCGTGCGAGCCGGTGTTCGAGACGCTCGCGGCGAGCGGTGCCGACCTCCCCGCGATCGACGGGATCCGCGCCGACGGCGCGAGCGGGCCGCTCGAATCCCAGATCCCGCCGTGGACCCCGAGCGCGTGGCCGTCGCTCTACACCGGCGCGAACCCGGGCAAACATGGCGTCTACGGCTTTCTCGACTTCGAGGGCTACGACTGGGACGTCGTCAACGCGACCCACGTCCGCGAGCGCGCGCTCTGGGAGCTCCTCGATATGGAGGGAACGAGCAGCGTGGTCGTCAACGTGCCCGTGACGCATCCCCCACGGGCGTTCGACGGGGCGTTGATCCCCGGCTACACCGCCCCCGACTCGCCGACGTGCCAGCCCGAGGGACTCCTCGACGAGGTTCGAGACGAGGTCGGCGGCTATCGGGTCTACCCGCGCCACACCGGCGGCGGGGAGACCACCACCGACGAGAAGGTCGCGGAGTACCGCGAGACGGTTCGAATGCGCGGCGAGGCGTTCCGGTACCTCGCGAACCGGTTCAACCCCGAGTTCGGCTTCGTCCAGTTTCAAAATACGGACACCGTCTTCCACGAGTGTCCGGGCGACCGCGACGCGCTTCGAGCCGTCTACGAGGCGGTCGACGACCAGATCGGCGCGACCCTCGAATCCTGCGACCCCGACGTCGTGGTGCTGGCGAGCGACCACGGCATCGGCCGGTACGAGGGCTACGACGTGCGGGTGAACACCCTCCTCCGTGAGGAGGGGTTCGTCGAGACGACGCGCGGCGGCGGGATGCCGTCGTGGGACGTCATCCGGAACGAGGAGTTCCTCGACGACCGCGGCGAGAGCGCCGACGGGAACGCGCTCCTCGAACGCGCGATGGGGCTGGCGACCCGTGCGGGGGTCACCAGCCAGCGAGTCAATAGCGTGCTCTCGCGTCTCGGCCTCGCGGAGTTCGTCGTGCGTCACGTCCCGAAGTCGATGGTCCGTGCCGGGACCGAAGGGGTCGACTTCCCGCGTTCGACCGCCTACGCTCGCTCACACATCGAGTGCGGCGTCCGACTCAACGTCGCCGGACGCGACCCCGAGGGCGTGGTGGCTCCCGAGGAGTACGACGCGGTTCGGGAGCGGCTGATCGAGCTGCTGTCGGGGATCGAGACACCGGACGGAGAGCCCGCCTTCGACGACGTCGCGCCGCGCGAGGCGTACTTCGAGGGGCCGCACGTCGAGCACGCGGTCGACATCGTGCTCGTCCCTCACGAGTTCGACAACTTCCTCTCGACGGGGCTCCGCGAGTCGGCGTTCGGGCCGCCGACCGAACCCTACAACCACAAACGCGACGGCTTCGTGGCCATCTCGGGGGCGGGTGTCGATCCCGACGCGTCGCTCGACGGGGCCCACCTCTTCGACGTCGCCCCGACGGTGCTCGCGGCGCTCGGCCGCCCGCGCGGCGAGCACATGGATGGCAAAGTGCTGCCGGTGGTCGACCCCGTCGGGGAGCGGACGTACCCGGAAGCCGAACCACGGACGCGCGAATCGACCGACGAGCGGGCCGTCGAAGCACGACTCTCGGATTTAGGATACCTCGAATGAGCATCACCATCAGAAACGCGACGGACGACGAGCTGGAACAGTGGGATTCGTACGTGGACCGGTCGCCGGGGACCAACCCCTTCCACTACCGGGGGAGCCTCGCGGCGCTCGCGGAGTACGCGAACGCCGACTGTCACCACCTGGTCGGCTACAAGGGCCAGGAAGTCGTAGGGATCTTCCCCGTCTTCGAGGTGACACGGTTCGGGGTTTCGACCGCCTTCTCGCCCCCACCGAGTCTCCTCGTTCCCTATCTCGGTCCCGCCCTCCTCAACATGGGGAAGCTCAAGCAACGCAAACGCGAGCGCCGCCACGAGCGCTTCGTCGACGGCTGTTTCGAGTGGATCGACGAGGTGATCGAGCCGCGCTACACCCACGTCCGGAGCGACTACCGCTACACCGACCTCCGGCCGCTCGAGTGGAACGGCATGCGGGTCTCGCTCGGGCACACCTACACGGTGGACCTCTCCGTCGGTGAAGACGCGCTGTTGAAGCGGTTCAGCTCCGACGCGCGAAGCAACGTCCGCGACGGCCCGCCCGAGAACTGCGTGGTCGAGGAGGGCGGCGAGCGCGCGGTCCGTCGGATCGTCACCCAGGTCTACCGGCGCTACGAGTCCCAGGGCAAGTCCTACGGCGTCACACCGGGGCTCGTGCTCGCCCTCCGTGACGGGCTCGACGAGGGTCGCCTCCGGCCCTACGTCTGCCGGGTCGACGGCCGATTCGCGGGCGGGATGATCACCCTCGAAGACGACGACACGATCTACCGGTGGCAGGGCGGCGCGAAACACGACGCGGGCGTCCCGGTGAACGACCTCGTCGACTGGCACATCATGCGCGACGCGATGGACCGCGGGATCGAGTCCTACGACCTCGTGGGGGCCGACGAACGCCGGTTGAACCGGTACAAAGCGAAGTTCGACCCCGAACTCCGGACTTACCACGAAGCCGAGCGCGCGGGCCCCGCGATGGCGCTGGTGCGCGAAGCGTACACTCGGTTGCAGTAACGCGGTCGCTGGGGGACTGACGAGTGTTCAGTAGCGCTACGAATCGTCGTCGTCCGTGCCGTCCTCAACTTGTACTGTTATATGGCTAAAAACGCCCTGTTGGTTCGGTATGAGCGATTCGAGGAGAGGATTCAGGAACTCCCGCCTCTCCAACGTGGTTTCACATTGGGCAGTGTCTGGTTTCTCGTTTGGTTTGGAATGAGTCTCTGGTTCGGTGGCTCTCCGCTCTGGTCCGCAATACTTCAGGCAATAATTGGTGCAGTCATGTTTGGTGGCATAGAATACTGGCGGCACCGATAGCCTCCTTCGCTCGTTTTGCACATGGGGCCAAAAGCGTCTCTAAGTGGGTGACTCGCTCGGAACATTACATAATGAGCATCGGTGCTGGATCGTTCGTGGCCCAATTCAGCGTGAGTTAGCACCCTTGAGCGAGAAATCTTGCGTACGGTTTCGTCGATCCTGTGTGCAAGACGAGGATCGGCGCTCTGTGTTCATGCAACCCCGAGTAGTTGCCCTAGACCCATGTTGTCTCGCGCTAATATCACCCATTCCAATAGATATCACTCGGAAAAAGTGTGCTTCGCACTGACTACACCGGAGCGTTGTTTGTACTATAACGTCGCGCACATCCTTATAGCCACAAGGGGGCAATTTCTAGGAGTACGATTGAAAAGGATGGCTAGAATTGCAGAACTATGGCTCCTACGAGGACTGCGATAGATCTTGCTCCGTTTGAAAAGCCTCGTACATATAGACCGTACAGCAGACTTGCACCGGTCCAACTAGGATAGATTGGATAACACTGCCATAGGCAATTTGCTGTGAGAGCCTCTGCAAAACCTCGCCAGTTGGCCCGGTCGGAACACCGCCAGTCGCAAGAATCGAACCGCCCCAACAGACCAGCGAGACAACGAAAAACACAGATCCAACACCGAAAATCGTCCAGAGGTTCCCCTCGCTGATCGCCAAACTCCGGCGCAGACCACCGAATGGCCCTTGCTCTTCAAGCATGACTGCCGCCGTCGTGAACTGGAATCTGAGCGTGAGGTAGATGCCGGGGATCACCAGCATAAAAATACCAACTAGACCGAGAAAGTCTGCGATCAACCCTGCCAGATACGCGTACACAACGAGGACTACTAGTGATCTCTCTGTGTCGATGTCCTTCCCCATCCCCCTGTAAACGACCAGGGTTCCAAGTGCTGTGACGATGAGTGAGACAACTCCACCCACCGAACCCCAGATCACGAATCCGAGACCTATCATCAGGTAGAGCCCATACAGGACTGGGAGGTCAATTGCAAGCGAAACTCCCTCTCTAAGAACCTCAGCAACTCCAGGATTCCGCACGCTCCCTTTCTCATCCTCCGACACGTTCGACATGCTCATAGCATACGATTTCTTCTCGGATCAATCTCATAAATACATCAGGGTTTCTCGATTTCCGGCATGATAGGAATCGCTCCCTGTAGGCAATCAAGAGTCTACCTACAGGGCGAGATGAATTTGAGAATCCACAGAACTAGTACTTGGAGAGACGTCACGAGCTGTTCTACGCGTTGAGAGCGCCAGTCTCAACGTCCGAGATCCTACGACAATCGTTTCGGTACTCGATTTGCTGAGGTACGGCTCTGAAGTCTGTAATTTCCCGTCACCGATCTTCGTTCCGACACGGAGATTTATTCGCTGGCGAACGAAGCACGAACGGGCGAAATACCGCCGGACTCGGCGTACTCACTGATCAGGTAGACGAGCGTGAGCGGATACGTGAAAAATTGGAGCAGCAGTCGTGTTCAGCCGAACATCTGCCGCATCACGGGATGCATCTCCATCAACTGCTCTTCGGCGATCTCCTCGTAGAGCTTATAGGTGATCGACACCGTGAGCAGGAGCCCCGTTCCCGAGACGAGCCCGATGGTGCCGAGCATGTTCGCGCCGACCGCGAGCACGCCCACGAGCGCCCCGCCGATCACGGTGACCTGCGGGATGTAGCGTTCGAGCACCTTCTCGATCACGCCGGGGTTCTGGCGGAAGCCGGGGATCTGCATCCCGGAGTTCTGGATCTGCTTCGCGGTGGATTCCGGGCCCATGTCCGCGGTTTCGACCCAGAAGATCGCGAAGATCGCGCCGCCGACCACCATGAACGTGAGGTCGACGCCGACGCGAATGAGCACCTGCCAGACCTCGGCACTCACGCTGCCGGCCCACCACTGCCAGTCCTGTGGCTGGTAGATCGGCGCGAGATAGTAGAACAGCCCGCCCGTGGGCTGACCCTGGCTCCCGTAGACCCCGAGCCACGGTGGCAGACCGACCTGGGAGTTGAGGATGCGCCCGATGAACTGGATGTTGGCCTGGAGCGCCCGCACGAGGATCATCGGCAGGACGCTCGCGTAGATCAGCTTCACCGGGAAGCGCCCCCGCGCGCCCTTGACGCGGGCGTGCGAGAGGGGGATCTCCACCCGGACGCTCTCGGCGTAGACGACCACCACGAAGATCAACACCGTGGTGAGGAGCGCGACGATCTGTCCCTGACCGAAGAGGATCGTCTGGAGCCCGTCGGCCGTCAGCGGCGAGGCCTCGATCGACCCGGTGAGGATCCCGAACCAGCCGGCGAGGAGCTGTCCCTGGCCGAAGATCCCGAGCATCAGCTGCTCGCTGATGCCCGCGATGATGAACAGCCCGATCCCCGAACCGACACCCCACTTCGAGACGACCTCGTCCATGAACAGGATCAGGACGCCGCCGACGAAGATCTGGGCGAACAACAGGAGTTGAACGCCGAACGTGCCGATACCGAGCGAGGCGGCGACGTCGCCACTCGGGGGCAGAAAGCCCGAGAAGACGATCGGGAGGCCGGTGATACAGATCATCACCACCACGAGGAACTTCTGGAGCCCCTGATAGAGCACCTGGTCGCGTGGGTCGTTGGTGTCGAGACCGAGCAGGTTGGCACCGCCGAGGAGCTGGAGCACGATGCTCGCGGTCACGATCGGCCCGATCCCGAGCTGGAGGACCGTCCCCTGACTCAGCGCGAGGATCGACCCGAACTGGCCGAACGGGTTGCTCCCGGTGCCCTGGAGCCCGTACAGCGTGACGTTCGTCAGGAAGAAATACAGTACGAGCACGCCCGCGGTCCACGCGAGCTTGCGTCTGAACGGGATGTGACCCTCGGGCTGTGTGACCGAGGGCATCCGCGTCAGAACCGGTTCGGCGGTCTCCTTCCAACCCATTTAGCGATTACTCGGACTCCGCGTTTGTAGCTTCTTCGTCCGAGTCCTCGTCGGCCTCGTCCTCCGCGTTGCGTTCCTCGCCGCGCTCGCTCAGGGTCGCTTCCCCGCCCGCGTCGGCGAGCAGGTCGCGCGCGCTCTCGGAGAACGCGTCGGCGGTCACGTCGAGCGACTGGCGGACCTGCCCGCCGCCGAGCACCTTTACCACGTCGGCGTCGTGGCCGTCCTCGACGATGTCGCGGGCGTCGAGCGCGAACCCGTCACCCGTCTCCTCGGCGAGACCGTCGGCGGCGTAGAGCGCCGCGTCCTCGTCGAGCTCGCGGACGTCGACCGTCCGGACGTCCTCGGTGGTCTTCTCGGGCCGGCTGAAACCATGTTTGCCGAGCGGCCCGTAGTTGTGCTTTTCGTGCTTGTCGCGTCCCGCACGACCGCGCCCGCCACGGTGGCCGGCCCCACGTCGGTTCTTGTGGGTGCCGCCGCTGTGGGTGCGCGAGCCGCGCTGGCGTCGTTTTTTGGAAGTCATCGTCGTGTGGTCACCGCATCGCGCTCAACAGCGCGTCGATCTCGTCCGAACTGTGCTTGCCGAGTTCGCCGCCCTCGACGGCCGGGTGTTTCACGCCGTTGTGCCCGCCGCGCGGCGGGTGGAGCCGGAGCGAGGGCGAGAGCCCGGCGTCCTGGAGCGTGGTCTCCTCGGCGAGCAGCGCCTCCGCGAGCGCCGAGACGTCGTCGTAGTCGGTGTTCTCGCCGACCCACTCGTCGTCGACGTCCCCGTCGCCCTCGGCGGGTTCGCCACGGGTTTCGAGCACCGTCGCGAGCACGCCCGGGCTGGGTTCGCCGTAGGCCACGTAGTCGTTGACCTTCGTGATCATGCCGCGGTAGGTGTCCGTCTCAGGGACGAACGTACAGTGGTTGGTGCTGTGGATGTTGAGCATCGAGAGGGTGTCCCGAACGCCCTGTTCCATGTTGACCTCGCCGCGGACCTGCACGAGCGCTTGCATCACTCGACCACCTCGCGTCGCTTCTCGCGGGCACGCTGTGGCATCCGTGACTGCGACCCGTTCCGGAGCGCGTTGTACGTCGCCTTCGCGAGGTTGACCGTCGTCCGGGTGTTGCCGTTCGACTTCGTCCAGGCGTCCTGGACGCCGGCGAGTTCGAGGATGTGCCGAACCGTTTCGGCGGCCGCGAGACCGAGCCCCTGCGGAGCGGGGATGACCTCGACGGTGACCGAACCGGCCTTGCCCTTGGTGCGACGGGTCAGGGAGTTCACCCCGCCCGCGCGGTCCTCCCAGGAGCCCGAGCCGCGGTCGACGCTGATGATGTTGAGCTTCGCGACCTCGATGGCCTTCTGGATCGCCGAGCCGACCTGGTCGTCGCGGCCCTCGGCGTAGCCCACGTAGCCGTTCCGGTCGCCGATCACGACCACACACCGGAACTTCACCCGCCGACCGGAGTCGGTCATCCGCTGGACCATGTTGATGTCGAGGACCTCGTCCTCGAGCGAGAGCAGCTGGTCCGTGATCTCCGGTTCCTTCAGGGGGAGCCCCGAGTTGAGGGCGTCCTCCATCGTGGTGATCTCCTCCTCGGCGACCAGCTTGCCGAGCCGTGTGCGCGGCTCCCAGCCGCGTCTACTCATCGTCGCCTCCGAGTTCGTGGTCGAATTCGTCCATGATGGTCTGTCGTGTCTCCTCGAAGTGCTCGGGGAGGTCGGTCGCGTCGAACTCGCCCGAGTAGAGCGGCTCGTCACGCGATTCGGCGTAGTCGGCGATGTGCTCGCCGCTGGTGCGCTCCCAGTCGGCGAACACCGATTCGTTGTGCGGCACGTCGAGGCCGGCGTCGATCGCGCCCTCCTGCATCGCGAACAGCTTGTTGCCGGGCGTCGCGGTGTTGAGGCCGATGTCGAGCACCGCCTCGCTCACGTCGTTCTCTCGCGCGCGCAGCCCGGCGAGCAACCCCGTGAGGTACGCGCTCGGGAGGTTCCCCGTGGGGGCCTCCCAGCCGTACTCGGCGAGGTCCGCCGAGCTCGCGCCCGCGTGCGTTTCGTCACCGTCGGGACTGGGGCTCACCAGCTGCGCCCTGACGTGGCGGTTGCTCTTGCGCGCAACCAGTCGGGGTTTGCCTGATTTCAACAGGCGCAACCGCTGATGGTAGTCCGTCCGGACCTCGCGCCGGCGGCGCATCGGTACGTTGTATCGTGGTCCTGTGGCCATTAGTCGTCCTCCGTCTCGATGTCGATGTCGTAGCTGTTCTCGGCGAAGGCTTCGAGCCGCGCCACGCTGTCGAACTCGCCCCCGCCCGCCTTGTCGTAGAGCGCGCGGTACTGGGTTCGGTCGAGCGTGCCGTCCGCTCGAAGCTCCTTCAGCCGGCGGCGCTGGGCGCGGATCCGCGAGACCCACGCGTCCTTCGCGTTCTGCCGTGCGCCGGCGGTCCCGCGTCGCGTACCGGGGCCGCTGCGGTGGCCGGCGGCACGCTGTGCGTTGCGCTCGCGCGCTCGCCCGCGGGAGTTCGTCTTCGCGTCCTTCGATTCTATCGTGCCGTCGGCGACCAGCTCGCGGACGTCCTCGCGGGTGATCGCTTCCGCGATCTCGCCCTGGCTCTCGGGGTCGAACCAGACGCGGTTCTCCCCGACGTCGAGGACGTCGGCGGCGAGCCGGCGCTGTGCGCTGAGGTCACTCATCTGTTTCCACCTCGACTTCGACGTAGGTCGGGTTCAGCACCCGGATCCCGTCGCTCTCGGCCTGCTCCTCGATACGTTCGCGCTTCCGACCGCCGACCGACGACCCGATCCGCACGGCCTGGGTGTCGCCGTCGACACCCTCCAGGTCGTCGGTGTTCTCGACGCGAACCTCCTCGAACCCGCTTGGGTGGAGACCGCGAACGGCCTCGGTGGTTCGGTAACCCGCCGAGACCTTCGCGCCCTTGCCCTTGATACCGCGGCGCTGTTTCGAGAGCGTTCCGCGCGGTCGTCGCCACGAGGTCCCCACTCGTTTCTTCTTGTGGTGGTCCTGGCGGTTGAACTGCGGCTTCGACTTCCGGCGACGCCGCGTCAGCAGCCGCCCGGTCTCGTCGTCGAGGTCGGGCGTCTTGTCCACGAGCCCGCGCGGTTCGAGTTCGGTCTCGACCGCTTCGTCCTCCGTGGTGTCGGTTTCGTCCTCGACGTCCGCCTCGGTCTCCTCCTCGACTTCGAGCCCGCCGACGTCGGCCTTGATCCGGGCCGCGAGCGCGTTGCCCACGCCCTCGACCGCGGTGAGGTCCGACTGCTCGGCCTCGCGGAGGTCCGCGACCGTCTCGAAGCCCGCCGCGCGCAGGGCGTCGGCCTTCTCCTCGCCGACACCGCTGACGTCGGCGAGGTCGTCGGGGGTCTCCTCGGACGCCTCGTCCTCGGCGTCGGCGGACTCGTCGTCCGCGTCCTCGTCGACGTCGAGGTCGTCGACGTCGGCCTTGATCCGCGCGGCGAGCGCGTCGCCGATGCCCTCGACCGCGGCGAGGTCGTCCTGGTCGGCGTCCTCGAGGTCCGCGACCGTCTCGTAGCCCGCGTCGACGAGCGCTTCGGCTTTCTCCTCGCCGACGCCGTCGACCTCGGTGAGCTCCTCAGCTGCCACCGGCGGTCACCTCCCGCTGGGGTTTCTCAGTGATGTAGACGCCATCCTGGAACACCCGGACATCCTTGCCGCTGACGCGGGTGAGCTGTTCGATGTCCGCGGCGGTCTGGCCGACGTCGTCCTTGCTGGGACCCGAGAGCGTGAGCTGCTCGTCGTCGACGTCCACAGTCGTGTCGCCGTGGATCTTCGTCCGGCGTGGTGCGCGCTCGCCGAGGAAGTTCTGGATCACAACCTCATCGTCCTCGACACGCACCTGCATCGGAAAGTGCGAGTAGAACACTTCCATCTCGTAGGTCCAGCCCTCGCTGACACCGTGGAAGGCGTTCCGGATGTGGCTGGTGAACGTGCCGACGATGGCGTTGGTCTTCGCGTCCTCGGCGGCGGTCTCGATGACCACTTCGTCGCCGTCGACGTCGACGGTGACGTTCGGGTACCAGAGTCGCCGCGTGACGGAACCGTTCTCGCCGGAGATGGTGAGGTCGAAGCGCTCCGTCTCGGCGCTTGCCCCCTCCGGTATCGTGAATCGTTCTTCTGTCATTGGTCTAGTAGACGTAGGCGAGCACCTGCCCGCCGAGTCCCGCTTCGCGGGCCTCGTAGTGGCTCATCACGCCGTGGCTCGTCGTGACGATCAGGGTGCCGTAGTCCCGTGCCGGGAGGAACCGCTTCTCCCACTTCTCGTAGCCGTCGGCCCCGGTGGAGTACCGGGGCTTGACGACGCCGCACTGGTTGATGGCACCGTTGAGTTCGACCTCGAACGTCCCGGCCTTGCCGTCGTCGACGAACTCGAAGCCGGAGATGTAGCCCCGGTCGTAGATGACTTCGAGCACCGAGCCGATGGTGTTCGAGGCGGGTCGGACGGTCAGATCGAGCTTCCCGACGCTCTCGGCGTTGTCGAGACCGCTGAGGGCGTCGGCGAGTGGGTCGTTGTCGGTCATTGGTATTTCTCGAACCCCATGCCGCGGGCGATCTCGCGGAAACACTGCCGGCAGAGCCAGATGTTGTACTTCCCGACGAGGCCCTGCTTGCGGCCGCACCGCTGGCAGGCCTCGAGCTGGCCCGTTCGTTTCCCCGTGTGCTCGCCCGTTTCGACGTCGTTCCCGCTGTCGGTTTCGCTTTCGCTCATTGTACCTCCATGTCGTACTCGGCTTCGAGGAACGCCACCGCGTCCTCGGTGTCGAGCCGGTGACGGCTCGGCAGCTTCCGCGTGACCTTGGTTCGTTTCGCGACGCGCGAGCCCGGTCGTGTGAGGTTGACGGTCACGTCGAGACCGTAGATCCCGATGTTCGGGTCGTACTCCTGACTCGGGAACTCGGTGTGCTCCTCGATGCCGAAGCTGAAGTTGCCGGTCTGGTCGAACTGCGAACGCGAGACCGACGCGAGCCCCAGCGCGGTGTCGAGGAACGTCTCGGCGGGCTCACCACGGAGGGTGACCTTCGCGCCGATCGGATCGCCCTGCCGGATGCCGAACTCGGGCTCGGTGGCGTTCGCGCGCGTCCGGACGCCCTCCTGGCCCGTGATGGCTTCGAGGATGTCCTCGGCGTTCGCGAGCTCGCGCCCGCCCTGGCCGACGCCCATGTGGACGACGACCTTCTCGACGACGGGTTCGCGCATCTCGTGGAACTCCGCCTCGCTCATTCGTCCTCACCTCCGTCGGTGGCCTCGTCGGCGTCGGATTCGGGTTCCGGCTGGTCCTCGCCGGTCGTGGTGACGGTCTCCTCGTCGTCCTCCTCGACGAAGTTCTCGTCGATGACGACCACGTAGTCGGCGATCGTCTCGAAGCCCTCGCCGTCGTCCTGGCTCACCAGGACGTTGTTCGGGGAGCTCCCGGGGGTGACCTGGATCTCGTCGATCTCGCCGATCTCGCCAGCGTGCTGGCCGCGAACCGCCGTGACCAGCGCGCCCTCCTCGTAGGGGAAGTGCGCGAGGATCTCGTTGTCGGTGTCGACGACGATCGAGTCGTTGCCGGCGTAGTCGCCCTCGGCGATCTCGAGGGTGCGACCGTCGTGGAGCGAGAGCTGCGTGTTGCCGCCCGGCACCTGTCGCTTGCCCTCGATCTTGCCGAGCTTCGAGTCGGCGTCCGCGGCGTCGATCGGGGTGAGCGCCAGCCGGCCGCCCTCGTCGGGGAACACCCGATAGTGCTCGTCGCGCTCGGCGAACTCGACGATGTCGAACATCCCGATCGGCCGCTGTTCGTCGCTGAGGGTCTCGTTGTTGACCAGCACGGAGCCCTGGTTCAGCGCGTAGCGCGCCTCCTTCCGGGAGTCGACGTAGCCGAGGACATCCCGGAGCAGGATGAGGAGCGGCACCCCGTCCTCGCCGTGCGGGCCGGCGGTGGCCTTCACGGTGAAGGTGGCGGTCTTTCGCTCGACCGGCCAGGAGTTCGGCACCGAGAGCCGCTTTTGGTGCTTACTCATCGTCGTCGGCCTCCAGTCGGTCCTCGCGACGCGAGTCGTCGAGGTCGAGGTCGGTGATCCGGAGGTTGCTCGCGTCGAGCGAACGCGGAACGTCCTCGCCGTCGGCGGTCTCGACGGTGACGTCCTCGACGTCGACGGTCGTGTTCCGAAGGTCGACGCTCATGACTTCGCCCTCCTCGCCGGCGAAGTCCCCGCGCATGACCTCCACGGTGTCGCCCGCGTTGACGCGGGCGCTCCGTTTGCCGTACTCGTCACGGAGGTCGCCCGAGAGCGTCGCACGGACCTGTCGGTGCTTCTCGTGGAGCGGCGCGCGCTCCGTTCGTGTGCGTTGTTTGTGTGGTTGCTTGCTCATGGTTGTCTCAGACGATCATCGTTGCCGCGCTCGCGATCGAGCCGAACCGTTCGGCGACCTCGCGCGCGATCGGCCCACGGAGTTCGGTCCCCCGAGGGTCCTCGTTCTCGTCGACGATGACCGCGGCGTTGTCCTCGAACTTCAATCGAGTGCCGTCGGGTCGTCGGATCGGCTTTCGCTGGCGGATCACGACGGCTTCGAGCACCTGGCGACGCATCTCGGGCGTCCCCTTCGTCACCGACACCGTGATCTTGTCGCCGATCCCGGCCTTCGGGTGGCGGTTCTTGGTGCCGTGGTAGCCCGAGACGCTGATCACGCGGAGCTGGCGTGCGCCGGTGTTGTCGGCACACGTCACCAGCGAGCCCTTCTCGAGGCCCTGACTGACGTCGGCCGAGAGGGCTTCCATCAGGCCTCACCTCCGTCCTCGGCCTCGGCGACGCTCTCCTCGATGTCGCTCATCGCGGCCTCGCTCTCGGCGTCCGAGGGCCCCGAGAGGCTGGTCGCGCCGAGGTCGCGGTCGGTGTCGATCCGACCGACCACGACGTGGGATTTCGTCTTCGAGAGCGGGCGGGTCTCGGCGATCCGCACCGGCTCGCCCACCTCGATCTCGAGGCACTCGGGCGCGTGCGCGGGCGTCCGCGAGCGCCGTTTCATCGCCCGGTCGTACTTCGGGACCGCCACGTCGTATTCGCGTTCGACGACGGCCGATCTGTCCATGTCCGTCGAGACGACCACGCCGTCGACCGTCCCGCCGCGCACGGACAGCGTGCCGTGGAACGGACAGTTCGGGTCGTCGCAGGTCGCCTCGGGTTCGTCTACGTTGAGTCCTAACGCCATTTCGAATCACTGCTCCGTTCGGTCCGCCGTGCCGGCGGGGCGACCAGCCGTTCGCCCTCGACGGTGACGAACGCCGAGTCG
The DNA here is from genome assembly GCF_003602035.1 of Halococcus sp. IIIV-5B. Lineage (NCBI taxonomy): Archaea > Methanobacteriati > Methanobacteriota > Halobacteria > Halobacteriales > Halococcaceae > Halococcus > Halococcus sp. IIIV-5B. The sequence continues at coordinate 21,025 of NZ_QZWE01000018.1, forward strand.
GTCGACTCGGCCCCGTCCGTGAGGTCGAACTCGAAGGTCGCACCGGCCTTCGGCACCTGTTTCGTCCGCGTCGAGTCGGTCTCGACTCGGAGGGTGGATCGCGTTTCGCTCACGACACGACCGGCGGTCCCGACGAGCGACGGGTCGTCCGCCGCCGCCACTCGCGCGGGGAGCCCGCAGAGTTCGTGTCGTGCGACCGTCTCCGGCGTCACCGCCATCAGGAAGCCTCCTCGTCCTCGTTCTCGTCGAGGTCGCCTTCCTCGTTCCGGATGGTCTTGAGCCGCGCGATGGTCCGCCGGAGCTCCCCGATACGGCCGGGGTCCTCGGGCGCGCCACCCGCCGCCTGCACCGCACGCGAGTTGAGCAGCTCGGTTTCGAGCTCCTCGAGTTCGGCCTCGCGCTCGGCCGGCGTCATGTCGCGGATCTCCGCGGCGTAGAGGATGGCCATCAGTTCTCCGCCTCCACGAGGTCGTCGGCACCCTGCTTGATGCGTTCGGCGAACGCCGCGCCGATGCCCTCGGCCTCGGCGAGGTCGTCCTCGCTCGCGGCCTGGACGTCCTCGACCGACTCGAAGCCGGCCTCGCGAAGCGCGTCGGCCTTCGCGTCGCCGACGCCGTCGATGGCGGTCAGGCCTTCGACCGACTCCATCTCGTCGAGGAGCGCCTCGGCGTCGGCCTCGGTCTCCTCGGAGAGGTCCTCGTCGACGTCGGGTTCGGCCGCCGAATCCGGCGGCGACGTCTCGGACGCACCCTCCTCGTTCTCGACGGCCTCTTCGAGGATCTCCTCCTCGGCGAGGTCGTCGGTCTCGGGGGCCTCCTCGTCGGTGAGCTCGAACTCCTCCTCGGAGTCGGACTCCTCGGGGCCCGCGACGGGTTCGCCCTCGCCCTCGTCGAGCAGGGCGTCGACCTCGTCGCCGGACTCGATGTCCTCGGGCACGAGGTCGGAGACGTCGACGTCCTCCCGGATGCGGAAGTCGTCGGGGAGCTCGGCGTTCGGCGGGATGATACGCACCGTGACGCCGATCGTCCCGAGCTTCATCACCGCGACGCCGTTGCCGCGGTCGACGATGTCCTTCGAGGGCTCGCCGTTGTGCTTGATGTAGCCCCGGTTGAACTTCTCGTCGCGCGAGCGCGCGCCCGTCACCTTCCCGTTGAGGGTGATCTCCGCACCGCGTGCGCCCGCGTCCATGATCCGGTCGATCGTGGTGTGGCCGGCCTTCCGGAAGTACCAGCCACGTTCGAGGGCGTTCGCGAGGCGGTCGGCGACGATCTGGGCGTTGAGGTCGGGTTCGTCGACCTCCTGAACGTCGATCTGGGGGTCGTCGAGATTGAAACGGTCCTCGAGTTCCGCCGTGACCTTCCGGATGTTCTTGCCGCCCTTGCCGATCACCATGCCGGGTTTCTCGGCTCGGAGGACGATCTGGGTGCCCATCGGGGTCTTGGCGAGTTCCATCCCGCCGTAGCCGGCTCGACCCAGCTCTTCGGCGAAGAACTCGTCGATCTGGGTGCGCTGCATCCCGTCCTCGATGAACTGCTGTTCGGTCGCCATCAGTTCTCGACCTCCTGGTCTTCGACGATCATCTCGACGTCGACCTCGGGGGTGTTCCAGGCGGTCGCCCGCCCCATCGCGCGGGGTTTGCGACCTTGGGACTCGCCGACCTTGTGGGCGGCGACGTGGCTGATGACCATGCCGTCCGGCTCGAAGCCACCGTGTTCGGCGTTCGCGCCGACGTTTTCGAGCAGGTCGAGGAACGCGCCCGAGGCCTTCTCGGGGTAGCGACCCGCGTCCCAGCCGTCGACGTCGCTGCGGTGACCGACACCGGTGTTGTGCGACCGGAACGGCACGGATCGAGTCCCGTCGATGACGGCTTCGAGGTACTCGCGGGCGTCCGCGATCGTCATCCCCTTGATCTCACGGGCGATCTCCTTGCTGTGCTTGTGGCTCATGTGGCGCTCTCGGAGCATGGCTTTCGCCGTTTTCTCCGGGTCCGCGTCCACGCTGTAGCTGATTCCCATTGTGTTAGTTCCCCATCATTTGAGCGGTACGAACTTCGAGGACCGCGTCGCCCCGATGCCCGCCTGGCCGTGTTCGACCGACGTCCGGGTGAGCTGGAACTCGCCCAGGTAGTGGCCGAGCATCTCGGGTTCGATGCGTACTCGCTCGAACTCCTGGCCGTTGTGGATCGCGAAGGTCTTGCCGACGAACGCCGGGAGCACCGGCATGTCGCGCAGGTGCGTCCGGATCGGGTCGTTCGCGGTGTCCTCCTCGTCGGCCTCGCGGGCCTTCTCGAGGAGTTTCTCCTTCTCGATCGAGAGCCCGCGCTCGATGCTGCGGCGCTTGCGGGCCGGCAGCAGCTCGGCGACCTCGTCGATCTCCATCGCGTTCAGTTCCTCCATCGTGTGGCCGCGGTAGGTGAACTCGCCCTCACGGCCGGTTCTGTAGTCCGAACTCATGTTTACTTCCTCCCGGTTCGCCGCGAGGCGATGTCACCGACCTTCCGGCCGGGCGGTGCGTCCCGCGAGATGCTCTTCGGCTGGCCGGGGTGCTGACGGCCACCGCCACCGAACGGGTGGTCGGCGGCGTTCATCGCCACACCGCTCACACGGGGGTACTTCGTCCCGCGCGAGCGCATCTTGTGGTGTTTGTTCCCCGCCTTCACGAACGGCTTCTCCGTCCGGCCGCCGCCCGCGACCACGCCGATCGTGGCACGACACTGCGGGCTGAGGCGTTTGATCTCGCCGCTCGGCAGTTCGACCACCGCGGCGTGGCGGTCGTGGGTGATCAGCTGGGCGTTCACGCCCGACGACCGGGCGAACTTCCCGCCGTCGCCCGGGTGGCTCTCGACGTTGCAGACCGGGATCCCCTCGGGGATCTCGGCGAGCGGGAGCGTGTTGCCGGGTTTGATCTCGGCGGTGACGCCGACCTGGAGCTGCTCGCCGACGCCGATGCCTTCCGGTGCGAGCACGAGTCGGCGGTCGCCGTCGTCGAACTCGACCGCGGCGACCGGCGCGCTCCGGGCGGGGTCGTGTTCGATGTCCACGACGGTGCCCGAGACCACGTCGTCGCCCTCGACGGTCGGGTGGGAGAGTTCGGCCTTGTAGCGGTGCGAAGGCGCGCGGAACGTCGGGGTCCCGCGACCACGTCGCTGACCCTGGATCCGTCGTCCCATCTCAGAACACCCCCAGCCGCGAGGCGACGTCCTGTGCGTCGTCGTCCTCACTGAGCGTGACGGTCGCCTTCTTCTGCCCCCGCGGGGTGACCTGGGTGGTCACCTTCGTGATGGCGACGTCGAACTGCTCCTCGAGGTCCGACTTGACGTCGGCCTTGGTGGCGTCGGTCGCCACCACGAACTGGAGCTTGTTCCGGTAGTCCATCTCGTTCATCGCCTTCTCGGTGACGTAGGGGTATTTCATTACGCTCATCGGCTGGCTACCTCCTCGATGGCGCTCTCGGTCCAGATCGTCAGCCGGCCCGCCTGCGTGCCGGGCGCGAGGTCCTCCGCGTTGACCTCCTGTGCGGTGGCGACGTCTGCCCCGGCGAGGTTGCGCGCCGCGCGCGAGGGCTCGCCGCTCGTGACGAACAGGATCGATTTGGCTCGTTTGTACTTCCGGCCACGGGTCGTCCCGCGGCCCGCGCGGACCGTCCGGTCCTCGGCGCGCTCGATGTCGCCGGCGACCCCGAGCGAGTCGAGGAGGTCGGCGACCTCGCGGGTCTTCTCCAGGTCCTCGAACTCGTCGCTCACGACGAGCGGGAGGTCGCCCTCGAAGACGTGCCCGCGCTCTTCGACCAGTTCGGGGTCGGCCGTGGCCGCGATGGCGCTCCGGGTCGCGAGCTTTCGTTCCTTCGTGTTGACCTTCTGCGAACGGTCCTGTTCTTCCTTCGGCGGGTGTGCCGCACGGCCGCTGACGGCCTGGGGGACACGCCGTGCCTGCCCGTTCGACTGGGGGACGTGGGCCATCCCGCGGCCACTCCCCATCGATTCGGCGGGGGTACGCATCCCGGCGTAGTCGTCGGCCCCGTGGGCCTGCGACCGGTTGGCCTGGGCGGCGCGCACCGACCGCGCGATGAGGTCGGGGCGGTACGGCGTCTCGAAGACCTCGGGGAGGTCGACCTCGCCCGCGTCCTCGCCGTCGGTGTCGAATTTGGTTACACTCATTGTCCTTGGTTGGAGGCGGTCGAGACGTACCGGACCTCGGGGTCGAGGCGCGGCTGGTCTCCGGGTCGGATCGCCGGTCGGAAGCGAACGAGTCGCTGGTCCGGACCGGGAAGCGATCCCTTCACGAGCGCGTAGGGGCCGTCGACCTCGCCGTAGCCGACGAAGCCGCCCTCGGCGCTGGCGTCGTCGCCGTCGCCCACGCTCACGAGGCGCTTGTTGAGCTCCGTCCGCTGGTGGTAGCCCATCTGTCCCTGCTGGGGGACGGTCGAGCGCACGCGCGAAGGGTTCCACGGGCCGAGGTTACCGATGCGGCGCCGCCACCCCTGCCGGGCGTGTTTGCCCTTGCGTTTCTGGACGCCCCAGCGCTTGACGGGGCCCTGGGTGCCCTTGCCCTTCGTGACGCCGGCGACGTCCATGTACTCGCCGGGGCGGAACACTTCGGTCATGTTGTGTTCGCCGCCGCCGGCGATGAGGTCGAGACCGAACTCGAGGCGGTCGTCGACGTCGCCGCCGCCGATCCGGGTCTCCATCACGTCGGGTTTCTTCTTCGGGATGTTCGCCATCCCACCCGGAACGGTGTGGGTGATGGCGCGGATCTCCGAAACGTCACCCTCGGAGACGGCCTCCTCGAACGCGTCGGGGTCGGATTCGCCGTCGGGGACGTCGAGCGCTCTGTCGAGGTCCGCGTGGAACTCGTCGGTCCACGTCTCGGTGAGCGGGCGGAGTCCGTAGGGGGTCTGTTCGTAGGCACGCAGGGCGACCGCGCGCATCGGGGGCGTCTCCACGACGGTGACAGGAACCGTCTGTTCCATCCCCTCGCGTGGCGAGTTCGCCGCGTCGTCGATCATCACGACGTGGCTCATGCCGGCCTTGTAGCCGGCAAAGCCCTGCAGCCCGGGCTGTCCGTCGTCGTCGGGCCACGACCCGAAGCGCGCGACCTCGCTGGTCGCACGCTTGCGCGGGCTGTAGCCCATCGAGCCTTTTCGTGGTCTGTTTGGTTGTACCATCTTGTGTGTTCCCTCTGTTACGGCAGGGTCAGGCAGGCGAGGGTCGCGAACACGGCTTCTTCCGTGCGGACCACCTCACTGCCCTGGTTCGGAACCGTGTTGAGCCAGCGGTCGAACCCGCCGTCCGGTTCGGCGCTCGTCACCGACGCGACGTCGATGTCGAGCATTTCCGGCAGCCCTCGTTCGGGGGCCCCGAAGGCGACTGTCAGGTCGCCGGGCCCTCCGGCCAGTGCTCCGAGTCCGTCCGTCGTCAGCGCCTCACCGTGGCGTGACGTGGCGACCCGGAGCCCGGCATCCTCACGGCCGAGCGCCGCCGGGAGGTCCGCGCGGTCGACGGTGAACCCGGGTGCGGGTTCGTCGACGATCCGTGCGCGGACCGGTTCTCGCGAAGATATCCTGACGGTCACGCGTTCCCCCTCGCCGACCTCCATCGCGGGAGGCACGACGAGCGAGACCGGGTGTTGCAGTCCGCAATTGACCCGAACGCGCCCATCAGGGCCGACCTCGGTCACGATTCCCTGTCTTAACGACCCCGAACTCTGTGGTCCGGAGCCGGTCCGTGGGACGGGGCGAAGCGGCGGCAGGACACCGACGTACTCCAATTCCTCGCGCGTGCCCCAGGCCTCCTTTCGGAGGTAGGGGGCCGTCGCGGCGTACGCGAGTACCGTGGCGACGAATCCGCCACCCCATCGTCGGTTCCCACCGTCGTCCGGGAAGACCGTGACGCGGTCGACCCGGAAGACGGTGGCCGCACGAGCCACGAGGCCGACCTTGTGGGTCGCCTCGCGTTTGTCGCTCGCCTCCCGACAGAGGGATGACGGCACGAGTACGCTGCGTGTCATGCCGGCGCTTTCGCGCCGTGCCACTAGACTGTGGCGCTTTTACCGTATTGGCTCGTAAAAGGATAGCGCTTCGCTGGACGCGTGCGCCGCGTTCACAGGGCGCGACGAGCCCCGTAGAGCGGGTCTCCGTCCGGTGGTTCGGATTCGATTCGGAACGCTTTTACCTTCCAGCGGGATACTGAGAGTGCAGGGCGCTGGTAGTGTAGTGGTATCACGTGACCTTGCCATGGTCACAACCCGAGTTCAAATCTCGGCCAGCGCACTTCTCTCGACGTAACCCGCGAGCAGTCGCTTCGTGATGGCGACGGCAGTGCTGTGACGGGAGACTGTAGCCGCCATACATTATCGGATTCACGAGTGACGACGAATGGGACCGTCCAAGACGTTTCCAATTCGACCCGCATTGTGGGAAAACGACCCTATCCGCGGAGCGTTTACATAGGTTTAGCCACTACCTCACCTATGGACGTGGACGCAGAGGACGGCCGTGTCTATCTCCCGAAACACCTCCGAGAGAAGTTCGGCGACCGGTTCGAACTCGTCGACCGCGGTGACCGGCTCGTACTGATCCCCGTCGACGAGGACCCACTGGCCGCGCTCCGTGAGGAGTTCCGCGACGTAGACGCTTCGGTCGAGGAACTGAAGCAGGGGGCACTGGACGAGGCGCTCAACGAGGCCGGCCCGTGATCTACGTCGAGGTGGATTTCCTGCTCGCACTTATCAAAGAAGACGACTGGCTTGGAGAGCGGGCCGTGACACTGTACGAGGAACATCGCGAGGAGCTATGGACCTCGCAGTACGCCCTACTCGAACTCATGCTGGTCGCCTATCGTGAAGACAGAGACGTCGAACGGGTCGTCGTGAACGCGAGTCGACTTGTTGAGGTCCGTGGCGACGTCGAAACCGTCCTCGCGGCGGCGAGTCACGTCGAAGAACACGGACTCACGCCGCTCGATGCGCTCCACCTCGTGTCCGCCGGCGACGACGCGATCCTTTCGAGCGATTCGGCGTACGACCCGTTCTCGGAGCGCATCCGATTGGAGGAGTAACTGGAGGCGGGAGCGCTCGGTGTTCTTTCAGATGATCTCCGTCTCGATCTCGTCCGCTCCCTCGAAATCGGGATCGCCCGAACACAGGGTTTCACAGCCGGTCATCATCGCGAGCGCGAGATGGATCGCGTCGGCGTAGGAGAGCACGCGCTCGCCGCGCTGGTAGTACTTCTCGCGGAGCCGTGCGGCGGTCAGCGCGGCGTCGGCGGTGATCGGCACCACCTCCTCGAATCGCTGGATGATTCCGACCACTCGTTCGGCGCGTCCCGCATCGAACGTCTTGCCGATACGGTAGCGGACCTCCATCAGAACCGTCGGTGCGACCACGCCACTCGGAGATCCGTTCGAGCACCGCCTCGGCGTCGCGCCAGCGGTCGTCCGCGGCGAAGAACTCGATCCAGACCCACGAGTCGACGAATATCACTCGACGCTGCTCCAGCGCCGCTTCGATTCGCGTTGCATGGCTTCGATGTCGGTCTCGGTGAACTCGATCTCGTCGCGGAGTCCCCGGAGTTCGTCAAGCGGCGCGTCCTCCTTCAGAGTCGAACCGTGCCGTCCTCCGCGACCTCGAAGGAGACTTTCTCGCCCCGTTCGAGGTCCAACCGGTCGCGGACCGCCTTCGGGATCTGCCCCTTGCTCGTGACGGTCGCCTCGTGGACACTCATCTCGGACTCGTTTTCGTCGTCACGGAGGATCAAGATTCTCCTTACTCGAACGGTCGACCACCCGTTCCGAAACCAGCGGGAGGGTTCCGAAGCCGGTGGGAAGGAGCGGTCAGTTCCGCTCGTACTCGACGAGTTCGACCCGCTGGCTGAGCGTCCCGTTCTCGTCGTAGATGGCGACGTAGGGCGCGCTGGAGAAGGCCTGCTGGGTGCAGACCTCCTGGTTGAGCGTGCCGTTGATCCGGGTCTCGACCACGTAGCAGTCGATCCCGGCGTACGAGTCGGTGCCGGTGACTTCGATCTTCGTCGAGCCCTCGGCGGACTGTTGGGAGAACTGGTCGCCGACCGTGAGGTCCTGACCCCCGCCGACGGCACCGGCCCCGATGCCGCCGAGCTGGATCGCGATGAGGTAGCCGTAGATCGGCGACATCACGAGCTGGGACTCGACCTCGCCGACCGGTCCCGTGACGGTCGATTCGGCCGAATCCCCGCCGATCTCGTAGTTGGTCGTCACCGTCGACTGGCCGTCCTCGACGTTCGTGACCTCGAAGGCCATCCGTCCGGTGCCCTCCTCGGCCGATTCGATCTCGAAGACGTACCGACCGGGCTTCGAGAGGTTGAACCACTCCTCCTCGGCGTCCAGCGCGCCGTCGTTCGACGAGCCGCTCTCCGCACCGCCGGACGAGTCGCTCTCGCCGCCGGCGCTCGAATCGCTACTATCACTACTATCACTACTATCGCTACCACCACTGGCCGCAGCGGTGTCGGCATCGTCGGACGAACCGCTCGCCGAGCCGCCCGACGAACCCGCGTCGGCGGCCGTGGCGTTCCCGCCCCCGCTCGCGGCGGGTTCGGAACCACCGTCGCCACCGGACCCGGCGTTCGAGGCTGTCGATGTTTCATCGCCCCCCGAGCCGCCGAGGCCACCGAGGCCGGTACAGCCCGCGAGGACGACGACGAGGCAGACGAGTATCGTCGAAGCTGCGTGTCGTCTCATTGATTTGGTTTCCGTGATCGGTCGAGCGGTTCGAGCGCGAACGAGGCGACGATCCGCTCGGCGGTCGCCTCGAACCCGGTCGTGTCGTTCCAGTCCACCCCGAGGGTGTAGCCGGTGCGGTCGTCCCGAGCGAAGAGGTACGAGAGCCACCATCGGTCGCCGGAGTCCCCGACGTAGGTGCAGTCGACGACGACACCCTGGTGGTCGTCCCCCGGCTCCCGTTCGCGGTGACCGCGGAGTTCGAGCGAGTGGACATGGTCGTCGTTGGCGAGTTCGGCCAGGAACGTCGCGGCACACGTCGCGGGGTCGAACGGGCTCGTCTCGACGAACACCGCCGCCCCGGCACCGCTCCGGCGGCTCTCGAGGACGACGCCCGAGGGGTCGGGTTCGACCGACCAGTCGGCCGGGCACGCGAGCCGGTAGCCGTACCGGTCGTCGGTGTAGACGGCGAACTCGGGCTCGTCGTTCGACCCGCCGTCGGTCTCGACGGAAGCGGGTGTTCGATATGGCTCGTCCGCGATCGTCCCGGCCGGGGTGAGCGTCACCGGGAGGAACGGGTCGAGCGCGGTCGCTTTCATCGCCCGCTCACACCAGCCGGTCGGCGAGGGTCGCCACGACGGGAAGGCGGACCGTCTTTCCCTGGTAGGCCCTGACGATGAGGTAGAGCCACACGGCGACGGCCCCGACGGTGACCACGAGCCAGACCAGCCCGAGGACGAGCGAAACCAGGCTTCCGACGAGGAACAGTCCGGAACTCCCGCTGAACGTCGCCACGGAGATGGCCGTGCCGACGAAGCTGAGTGCGATGGAGACCACCGCGACGACGGCCGACAGTGCGATGCTCTGGGCGGCGTGCCAGCGAACGAACTCGTCTTCCTTCTCGATAAGGTAGAATATCAGCCCCGAGACGAAGCCGAAGACGTACGAGAGCGCCCCGGCGACGTTACTGTCCAACCCGGATTCGTTCTCGACCGCCGTGGTGGTCGTCGTCTCGGTCTCTCCGTCGAACTCTGTGGTGCTGCTTGCCATTGGTCTGCTCCGGCGGCGGCCGTTCCGGCCGTACGCACGACCGCCGCTCGACCACCGACGGATGGAGAATAGTGTGGATCCTGGTTATAGGCTCCGAGCGGTACGATTTCAGTCGACGGGACGGTCTCAGGTCGTGAAACGGCCCCCGGATTCGGGCGTCGTCGGGCCGTCGAACCTAGCGGCGAGCACTGGTCGGCCACGATCGGTCTTCTCTCGACGGTGAACGCACGTTGAAGCAACAGTTAAGACGTTGTGAGGGAGACACACGATCGAGGATGGAGACCGAACGGCTCATCGACCTCGTCAGGCGAGCGCCGGTGCTCGACGCCCTCCGGTCGACCGGCGGGATGGACCGGCGGGAACTGGAACGACACCTCGGGGTGTCGAAGTCCACGGTCCACCGGTTCACCCGAGCGCTCCGCGATGAGGACCTGGTCGAGCGGTCCGCGGGCGAGTTCGTGCTCACCCCGCTTGGTGAGGTGAGCGCCGAGACGCTCGCCGAGTTCGAGACGACCATCGAGACGGCGTGGGCGGTCGCGCCGGTGTTGGAGGCCGCCGCCGCCCACGACGTCCAGTTCGACGTCGCGGCCTTCGCCAACGCGACGGTGACGACCGCCGAACCCGGCAACCCCTATCGCCCGGTGAGCCGGTTCATGTCGCTGGTGAACGAGACCGAGACGCTCCGCGGGCTCGACCCCGCCTCGATCAACCCGCTCCATCTCGACGAGATCTACGAGCGCATCGTCGACGGGATGCGGACGGACGCCGTCTTTCCACCTGAGGTGGTCGAGGAGCTCCTCAGAACCAACCCTGAGCGGGCGGAGCACGCCTTCGCGAGCGGGAACCTCGCGCTTCGGGTCCACGACGACCTCCCGTTCGGGCTGACGCTCTGTGACGACCGGGTCGGGGTGGGCGTCTACGGCGACGAGACGGGGCTCCTCCGGACGTACGTCGACACCGACGCACCCGCCGCTCGCGAGTGGGCGGAGGCGGTCTACACGAGCTATCGCGAGGAGGCCGCCGAACTCACGGACCACGCCGACCTCGCCGACCTGGAGTCGGTGGCGGCGCTCGTCGGCGATACGTAGCCGTCGAGGTCGTGTACTCAGTCGTTCTGGACCGAGAGCTGGACCATCGCCTCGGCGATGTTCCCGCCGTACTCGGCGGTCCGGCGAGCGCTGTCGAGCACGAGCCCGAGGAGGTAGGTGTCGGGGGCCGAGCCGTCGTGGAGCGCCCGGTCGAGCGGGTCGAGGTCGTCGAGCAGGCGGTCGCGGGCGGTGAAGGCGTCGTAGGCTTGGTCGACCGAGCCACCTCCCAAGAGCACGCTCGCGGCGTCGGTCACCACCTCGCGGGACTCGTGGGCGGCCGTCGCGAGGTCGTCGAGCGAATCGACGGTCGTCGGGTCTTCGAGCCGCCGGGCCACGCTCGCGGTTCGTTCGGCGTGGTCGGCGACACGTTCGAGCTGGCGGGCGGTGGTGTAGTAGGCGAACAGCGTCGGGCGGTCGAAACCAAGCTGTTCGACGGCCTGCATGCTCCGGAGCGCACGGTGGAACTGGCGATTCACCAGGCCGAACAGTCGGTCGGCCTCGTCGTCGCGTTCGATGACCTGTGCGGCGCGGTCGACGTCGGCGTTCGCGACCGCGGTCACGGCGTTGCGGTGCATCCAGACCGTGACGTATTCGAGCTGGAGCACCGACTGGCGAACCGATTCGCCGTCGTTGCCGAGCATGTTCGTCAGAACGATCCGGGCGTCGGTCTCCTCGAGGACTTCGAGCCCGACGAGCTTCGCGGTCGCGGCGGTGACCGCTCGGCGTTCGGCGGTCGAGAACCCGCCCGAGGAGCTGAGGGTGAACTCGTCGAAGCCGACGGTGTACAGTGCCTCGACGGTCCGCTGGAGGTTCGGGTGGGTGTAGCCGTCGACCCCGATCCGGGCGGTGGCCCGGCGGTCGTTCCGCGGGGCGGTGGCCCGGACGACGAGCGAGGCGTCGCCGTTGGGTTCGAGCGAGAGCTCCCGGCCCGCCTCGATCCCGTGTTCGTCGGCCCACCGCTTCGGGAGCGATATCGTGTAGGTCGAACCGCCCGTGAGTTGGACTTTGCGTGTTTCCATGGTTGCTGATTCAGATGAGTGATTCGTCGCTTTCGAGCATGTAGAGCGTTCGTGCGGCGATGTTGACGGCGTGGTCGCCGATGCGTTCGATGTCGCGGAGCGCGAGCGCGACGCTGAAGACGGTCTCGACCAGCCGGTCGGTCGCCCTCGCCGTCGTGGCCTCGGTCTCGACGAGGTCGTGGAGCACCGCCCGCCCGGCCCGTTCACACAGCGCGTCGAGTTCGTCGTCGGTGTCGGCGATCTCGTGACACGCCCAAGCGTTCTCCTCGGCGTACGCCGTGACGGCGTCGTCGAGGAGTTCGGCCGCGACCCCGCCGGTCTCCCGGAGGTCCACCCCGGGGAACTCGGCGTCGTCGGCCGCGAGCGTGTACTCGGCGAGGTTCACCGCGAGGTCGGCGACGCGTTCGAGGTCGGTGCAGATCTTGAACGAGGCCGCGACGAACCGGAGGTCGGTGGCGACGGGCTGTTGGAGCGCGAAGAGGTCGATGCACTCGCGTTCGATATCCAGGTATCGTTCGTTGACCGCGTCGTCGCTCTCGACGAGCTCGCGAGCGCGGTCGTGGTCGCCGGATTCGAGCGCGTCGAGCGCCGTTTCGAGCCGGTCCGTGACCAGTGCCGCCATCGACAGCACGTCGCCACGGAGCGTATCGAGCTGGTCCCGATAGCGTTCGCGCGCCATCACCCGAACTTTCCGGAGATGTAGTCCTCGACGCGCTGGCTCTCGGGGTTCTCGAAGATCGCATCGGTGTCGCCGTACTCGACGAGCTCCCCGCCGGTGAGGAAGACCGCCGTCTGGTCCGAGATCCGAGCCGCCTGCTGCATGTTGTGGGTCACGATCACCACGGTGTACTCCTCCGCGAGGTCGTCGATCAGGTCCTCGATCTTCGAGGTCGCGATCGGGTCGAGCGCCGATGCCGGCTCGTCCATCAGGATCACTTCGGGGTCGGTCGCGAGACAGCGAGCGATACAGAGGCGTTGTTGTTGCCCGCCCGAGAGCCCGAGTGCGTTGTCGTCGAGTCGGTCCTTCACCTCGTCCCAGATCGCCGCTTGCCGAAGTGAGCGCTCGACCAGTTCGTCCTCCTTCTCCTTCGAGTCGTTGTCGAGCAGTCGGGCGAGCAGCCCGGTCTTGATGTCGCCGTGTTTTCGCGGCCCGTAGGCGATGTTGTCGCGGATCGACTTCGGGAACGGGTTCGGCTGCTGGAAGACCATTCCCACCCGCTTTCGGAGCTCGACGAGATTGGCCCCGTCCTGATAGATCTCCTTGCCGTCGAGCGTCACGGAGCCGTCGACGCTCGCGCTCCGGATCCGGTCGTTCATCCTGTTGAGACACCGCAGGAACGTGGACTTCCCACAGCCCGACGGTCCGATGAAGGCCGTCACGCTCTTTTCGGGGATCTCCATCGAGATGTTCTTGATGGCGTGGTCGTCGCCGTAGTGGACGTTGAGGTCCGTCGTCGTGACCTTCGCCTCGCCGTCGAACTCGTAGGTGACCCACGCCTCCTTGGTCTCCTCCGCGGTCTCGCCCGAGACCGTCGTGCGGGACGTCGATCCCTGGCCCCCGGTGGCCGACCCGCGTGGGGTTCCCGACCCCGATGTCGGCGTCGAATCGGGTTGCTGTTCGGCCTGTTCCGCCGTCTCGTCGTGTTCTTCGGTTGTCTTGCTCATTGTCAGTCGCTCCGTAGTTTCCTGCTGAAGTATTTTCGTGCGATGATCCCGACCAGGTAAAAGGAGAGCACGACCAGCAGGAGGACGAGCGCCGTCCCCCAGCCGAAGGCCTGTGCGTCCTGGGTCCCGACGCCGGCGGTGATGCTCGCGTAGATCTGGTAGGGCAACGCGCTCGTCGATTGGAGCAACACGTCGTTCGAGATGAACGGCGGTGCCATCGTGAACTCGAAGCCCTCGATCACCCGCGGGACCGTGCTCGGGAACGGTGTCCCCCCGAGCACGAGGATGAGCGGGGCGGTCTCGCCCGCGATCCGGCCGATGCCGAGGATCACGCCGGTGATGACGCCCGGCAGCGCGGCCGGGAGCACGACGCTTCGGATCGTCTGCCACTGGCTCACCCCGAGCGCCGCGCTCGCGTCACGGTAGTCGCTGGGGACGCTCTTCAGCGCCTCGCGGCTCGTGATGACCACCAGGGGCAACAGCATGAAGCCGAGCACCAGCATCGCGATGAGGAGGGACTGGTTGTTGCCGAAGCGGGGCACCAAGAAGGCGTAGCCGAAGAGCCCGAAGACGACGCTCGGAGTGCTCCAGAGCCCGTTGGTCGTGATCTCGACGACCCGCGTGAAGTTGCCCTGTTCGGCGTACTCGGTGAGGAAGATCGCCGCGCCGACCCCGAGCGGGATGGCGAACAGCGATGCGCCGATGATGATCCAGACGGTCCCCATGATCGCCGGGAGCACGCCGGGAACGTCGACGTAGATCCCCTGCGAGACGTTCATGAGGAACGGGATGTCGAGGTTGAGTCCGGGGCCGATCTGCAGTCCCCGGGTGAGCGCCGGCCAGCCTTTCGAGAAGACGAAGACCACGAGCAGCAGGAGAATGGCGATCATCGTGATCGCGTTCAGCCCGATCAGGAGGTAGGCCCCGTTCTGCCGGCCACGACTCCCGAAGCCGGCGTACGCCTTCGCGCCGGTCCAGGTGAGGAGCAGGCTCGAAAACGAGACCAGAACGGCGACGACGACCAGGGCGTTGAACGTCGCCGAGAAGTCACCGGGGGCCCACGACCACTCCGGGCCGATGACTTCGAACAGGAGGACGAGCCCGACCGCGATGGCGACGCCGCCGGGGAGCACCGTCGAGCCGACGTCCTCGCGGGTGAACAGCGCGACCGCGGCCATCGCTCCGCCGAGGACGAGGGCGGCGAGCAGCCAGCCGACGAGCCCCAGCCCGAAGGTCTGGGAGGCGGTGAGACCGCCGATGACGACCCCGATCAACCCGAAACCGACCGCGACGCCGATGCCCGACGTATCGCCCGGCATGGTGTCGACGGTGTCGGTCCGGGACGCAGCGCCGACCGCGAGCACGGTGACACCGACGACCGTCAGCCCGAGGCCGAAGAACTGGACCAGTTCGAGCCCGAGGATCCGCGTGTCGAGGCTCGCGACCTGAAAGAGGGTGGTCAGCCCGAAGACGAACAGCAGGAAGCTGACGCCGACGATACCACCGCAGAACCGCTCGAACGTGGTCGTGTCCTCGCTGACGAGCTGTCGGTCGTAGGCGTCGCTCATTGTTGGCCTCCGAGTTTGTGTTCCATGCGTGCCTCGATGACCTGCGAGCCGACCGAGATCGCGAGCACGGTCACGAACAGCACGACGCCGGCTGCAAACAGCGCCGTGAGCTGCACCTCGCCGGCGTCACCGTACTGGCTCGCGATGGCGCTCGTGAGCGTGATCGAGTTCCCGAAGACGTCGTAGATCGGGTCGGGGAACTCGACGATGTTGCCGAGCATCACCGTCGCGGCCATCGTCTCGCCGATCGCCCGCCCGACACCGAGCAGCACCGCGGCCGAAACGCCCGAGAAGGCCGCCGGGATCGTGATGTCGGTCATCGTCTGCCAGTCGGTCGAGCCGAGCGCGAGCGAACCGCTCTTCATCGATTCGGGGACGCTCGCGAGCGCGTCCTCGGCGACCGAGACCACGGTGGGCAGCGCCATCAGCCCGATCATCAAGCCGACGGCGAAGAGGCTCCCGAGCCCCGCGAGCCCGAGGATATCGCTGTCGGCGAAGTAGGTGTTGATGACCGTGAGCCCGAGGAAGCCGTAGACGATCGACGGGATCCCGGCGAGGATCTCGATGCCGGGCTTGACGACCTCCCGAAGCCAGCCCGGCGCGATCTCCGAGATGAAGAGCGCGCCGGCCACGCCGAGCGGACCGGCGACCGCCATCGCGATGACCGTCGTGACGAAGGTCCCCCACATCAGCGGGGTGAGTGAGTACACCGCGTCGCTGGTGTCCCACAGCGGCGGGGAGGTGTCTATCACGAGGCTCAACCCCTCCTGTTGGATCATCGGCAGCGCCTCCCGGAAGATGAACACGACGATCAGTCCCATCGTGACGATCGTCGACGCGGTCGCGACGAACGTGAGGCTCTTCGCGGTCTCGGCCTGGTGGGCGTACCACCCGTAGGCGACCACCAGCACCAATCCGAGCAGGAACACCGCCGTGAGGCCCGTGTTGAGGAGGAAGCTCCCGAACGCCCCGAGCAGGCAGACCAGTCCGATACCGCCGGCAACGAGCGCGCTCAAGTCGGTCGACTCCTCCGTGTCGGACGCGCCGAGGGACTGTCTGAGTTCGTCTATCGTCGACATTGTGCTCCGTTCATGAAAAACATTGAGTCGGTATGAGCCGCTTAACCGCTGGTCGTCCCGGGCATGCCGGTCGTACCCGTCGAGCTGGTCGAACTGCTCGAACTGCTCGAACCGTTCGAGCTGCTGGAGTTGGGTGCGCTGCCGAGGTTGAAGTCGCCGGTCGGCTCCGGAAGCTTGCCCAGTTCCTCCTGGATCCGGGAGTCCGGCAGCGGGAAGTAATCGTTCGGCTCGACGAAGTTCTCCTGACCGTACGGGCTGAGGAGCATCCGAAGGAAGGCGGCTTCCTTCTGCGAGGTGTCCTGCCAGGTGTAGCAGTGCAGGTCGCGGGCGAGCGGGTAGCCCCTCTCGCCGAGGTTCTCGCCGGGCGTGTAGGTCGTCCCGTCGAGTTCGAGCGAGATCGCGGGGGCCTGGCCGCCGACGAACGCGAGCGCGGCGTAGGCGATCGCGTTGTCGGAGTTGAGGACCGTGGTCCGAACCTGCTGGTTCTGGCCGATCCGGGCGTCACAACCGTCGATCGGTGCATCGGCGCTGCCGTAGAGGTTCGAGCGGAACGAGGTGTCGGTCCCCGACCCCTCCGAGCGGCAGATCGCCTGGATCTCCTTCTCGGGACCGCTGTAGGCTTCCACCTCGCTCCACTCCTGGATGTCGCCCTTGTAGATCCCCTTGAGTTCCTGGCCGGTGAGCGTATCGACACCGGCGTCGTAGACCGCCTGGCTGACCATGATCGGCTGGCCGTCGACGCCAACGACGTGGTCGACGAACTTGTCGAGGGTCGACTTGTCGGCGTCCGGGAGCTCCTCCTTGGCCGTCGCGCTCGCGTCGCCGATGTCGACCTGGCCGTTCATCAGCTTCTCGATGCCGGTGCCCGAGTGGCTCAGACCGACGTTGACGAGGTACGGCGGCTGGCCCTGGTTGTCGCCCCCATCGAGACCGTACGCGCTCGCGAAGTAGCTCGCCATCGGCAGGTCGGTCTCGATGCCGTAGTCGCTCGGCATCCAGTAGTCCTCGTCGCCCGCCGGTGGGTTCGAGTTCCAGACCGACGCGCCGTTGCTGGTGATCGGGTAGACCGTCGAGGACCCGTCGGCGGTCAGGGGCTGGCTCGCCTGTTGGCTGCTCCCGCCGGACGAGTTGCTCCCGCCGGACGAGTTACCCCCGCTCTGATTGCCCCCGCCGCTGCTGTTACTACCGTTGCTCCCGTTCGAACTCCCGGAACACCCCGCGAGTGCGACGGCTCCCCCGGCTCCGATCGTGGCGATGGCATCCCGCCGTGTGAATTCTCGCGTCATCGCCAGATGATGACCGTGATAACAATATAGTATTTTCGAATTCTATATATATTGTAGCTTGTACCAGTATATTCGTCTCTATACCGCTATACCTCGGTCCGTTCGAGTCCATATGGATCGTTCGATACAGAATCGAGCGGACGCAAAAAGTGGCTTTTGGGCCGCTCTGTCCGACTTTCGATATCGTCGACCTCGTGGAACGGTCGTTTCGTTTTCGAGCTGGCATCAGATATTTATCAATTTGTCTATCTATATATCTATCAGTAGCGCGTGGTAGTGAGTTCGACGACCGCGGGGTGAACACACCGACCGTGTCCGCTCGTTTCCGATGGGTTAACCCCGGGGACCCCGAAGCAGGCGGCGAGATGGGAGACGAGCCGAGCCGGCGCGACGTGCGCGAGACCTACGACCGCATCGGTGGGCACTTCTCGCGCACGCGCGAGCATCCGTGGCCCGCGGTCGAGCGGTTCGTCGAGGCTACGGACCGTGTCGACCGCGGGCTCGACCTCGGCTGTGGCAACGCGCGCCACGCCGAGGTGATGACCGAGCGCGCCGAGCGGGTCGTCGGGGTCGACCTGAGCCGGAGCGTGCTCGACGCCGCACGTGAACGCCGCCGGGAGCGCGGGTTCGCGGTCGACCTGTGTCAGGGCGACGCGACGGCCCTCCCGCTCGCCCCACGGAGCGTCGGGCTCGCGGTCTACATCGCCGCGGTCCACCACCTCCCGAGCCGGGACGCGCGCCTCGCGAGCCTCGACGAGCTCGCGCGGGTCCTCACGCCGGGCGGGCGCGCGCTCGTCAGCGCGTGGAGTACGACCCACGACCGATTCGACCGTGAGGAGGGGTTCGACACCACCGTCGACTGGACGCTGCCCGGCGGCGAGACGGTGGCCCGCTACTACCACATCTACGACCCCGCGGAGTTCGCGGCCGACCTGGAGCGAAGCCGGCTCGACGTCGAGCGGACGTTCGAGGAGCGCGGGAACTGCTACGGGGTGGTCGCGGGGCGCGCCGAAGGGAAACCGACTTAGTGACCGCGGTGGGAAAGGGCGTTGGGAGCGCCAGTGTAAGGCGGATACCATCCGTCGAGAAACGGTGCGGACGTGGTAAGCGCCGGTGGTCTAGCGGTAGGACAATGGCCTTCCAAGCCATTAGCCCGGGTTCGACTCCCGGCCGGCGCAGTACCGTTCCACTTCGGAGACCGCTGTCGTCTCCGGAGGACTAAGTGCGATCGCGCAGTGAGTCGACGGTAGTGAGTGGTACGACGATGAACACCGGGCAGAAAGGGGACATCGCCGAAACGCGAGCGATTGCAGAGCTGGTGGAGCTGGGTTATCGGGTCTCGGTTCCCACATCCGGCCACTGTCCATACGACCTCGTTCTCGATACCGATGACGAGCTGCTGAGGATACAGGTCAAACACGCGACGCTCCGCGACGACGAGCGAATGCTCCGGTGCTCGTTGAAACGTTCGAATCCGAACGCAGCCGGGACGAACGATAGCTACTACGGGGCGAACGAGGTCGATGCATATCTCATTTTCTGTCCTGAAAAGGAGACGTTGTACTGGATCGATTTCGACGACGCACCCGCTGCGAACGTCGTTCTCCGATTCGAATCATCGGTCGATCACCCCGATATTCGATGGGCCGATGAGTACGAGCTGTGACCGCTGGTCCGGGTTCGACTCCCGGCTGGCGCATGGTTCGTCGGGAGGCGAGGGGTTCTCCGGATCGCTCGAAACCCGGATAAACGGCCGTTTCGAGCCTCTCTCCCTCCGATGGCGGAGTTCACAAAACTTATCTCCACGCCCGTCCCTCGTTCATTCGATTCGTCAGGATCAGCATGGGATACAACACCGGATGGCGATATCGCATCGCGAGTAGCGTCGGTACGTGCGTCCTCGTCGTCCTCTCGGTCGTCGTCGCGGACCACCCGCTCGCCCAGGCCGCGATAACGGCGATCCCGCCGTTCGACCGGCTCGACCCGACGGTGCTCGTCGGACCGGGTCTGCTCTTAGCCGTTGCGACGACGCTCCCGATCGTTCTCATCGCCATGGTCCCGCTGTTCAAACCACAGCCACGCCGGATCCTGGATACGATCTCCATAACCCTCAGACGGGTGCTGACCGCCGCGCTCGCGCTCGCGGCGATCGGCTACTTCAACTACACCTACCGATTGCCGCGAACGACCCTCCTCCTTTCGACCCTGCTGTTGTGTATCGGTCTGCCGGCGTGGTTCGTCGCCATCCGCCGCCGACCGGAGACGACGACCGACCGCGTGTTGCTCATCGGCGACGACCCCGACGCGATGGACGAGGTGCTCCGAACCGCCGACCTCCCCGTCGTCGGCTACATCGCGCCCGCGATGCGCTACGAGACCGGACCCGACCGGGCGACGATCGAACTCGCCGACGGCGGCACCCGGATCGGAACGCGTCTCGACGGGATCGAGTGTCTGGGGGGACTCTCGGACCTCGACGACGTGCTGGTCGAGCACGACATCGACACCGCCGTGCTGGCGTTCGAACGCTCCGATCGAACCGAGTTCTTCGGGGCGCTCGCGACGTGTTACACCCACGGCGTGGTCGCGAAAGTGCACCGAAAGCACGCCGACAGCGTCCTCACGAGCGAGGCGAGCGGGGAGACGCTCATCGACACCAACCTCGAACCCTGGGACCCACAGGACCGCGCGGTCAAACGCGCCTTCGACGTCTGCTTCGCGTTCGTCGGGCTCGTCGCACTTCTCCCCATCATCCTCGTCATCGCGGTCGGGATCAAACTCGACGACGGCGGCCCGCTGTTCTACGCCCAGGAACGGACCGCGGAGTTCGGCGAGACGTTCCAGGTGCTCAAGTTCCGGAGCATGGTGCCGGACAGCGAGGACGCGACCCCGATAGACGACCGCGAGAACACGCGGATCACCCGCGTCGGCCGGCTGCTCCGACGCACCCACTTCGACGAGATCCCACAGCTGGTCTCGATCCTCGTCGGCGACATGAGCGTGGTCGGACCCCGGGCGGTCTGGGTCGACGAGGAGCCGAAACTCGAAGCCGAGATCCGGACCTGGCGCAAGCGCTGGTTCGTCAAGCCCGGCCTCACGGGACTGGCCCAGATCAACCGGGTCTCGAGCACCGACCCCCAGGCGAAGTTCCGATACGACATCAAATACATCAACGAACAGTCGTTCTGGTTCGACCTCCAGATCGTGGTTCGACAGGTCTGGCAGGTCGTCACCGACCTGGTGCAGGTCACGCGGGTCTGAAGCCTCGAACCGTCCGACAGCGCCTCCGACTCGAAACGACACGAATCAGGGACCCGAGCGACGGACACCCCGTGAGAGTGCCAATATATATCAGACTTACATGATAGACCAATACTGATTTATCGGAACCCATATTACACTCCCGAGACAACCCTATTTCCACGGTAGAATCGAGGACAGCCATGACTGGATCAGAACTCATCTGGCGGATCGCGGGCGGTTCCGGCGACGGGATCGACTCGACCAGCCAGAACTTTACGAAGGCGCTGATGCGTGCCGGACTGCATGTATTCACACACAGACACTATCCCTCCCGGATTCGAGGTGGGCACACCTACGTCGAGGTACGCGCCGCCGACCACCCGGTGAAGTCCCGGGGTGATGGCTACGACTTCCTGCTCGCGCTGGGCGACAGCTTCGCCCGCAACCCGCAGGCCAGCGGCGAGGCCTACTACGGGAACGAGGAGGCCAAACCGCTCGCGGAGAACCTCGACGAGCTCCGCGAGGGCGGTGTGATCGTCTACGACGAGGGGCTGCTCGACGCCAGCGAGATCGAGGACTTCGACGAGCGCGTCGAGGCGAACGACTGGCACGTCTACCCGCTCGACCTCCGGGGGCTGGCACGCGAACACGGCCGCGAGATCATGCGTAACACCGCGGGCGTGGCCGCCACCGCCGCCCTCATCGGGATGGAGACCGACCCGTTCGAGGAGCTGATGAACGACCGGATGAGCGGCGACATCCTCGAGACCAACATCACCGTCCTCGAAGAGGCCTACGAGGAGGTCGACTCGAAGGACTTCTCGCACGACATCGAGGTGCCGACGGGCGAGCACGACGAGGAGCAGGTCCTCGTCAACGGCAGCCACGGTGTCGCCTACGGCGCACTCGACGAGGGCTGTCGGTTCATCGCGGGCTACCCGATGACCCCGTGGACCGACGTCTTCACCACGATGACCCAGCACCTCCCCGAGTTCGGCGGGATCGCCGAACAGGTCGAGGACGAGATCGCCGCCGCGGCGCTCGCCATCGGCGCGTCCCACGCGGGCGTGAAGGCGATGAGCGGCTCCTCGGGCGGTGGCTTCGCCCTGATGAGCGAACCGCTCGGGCTGGCGGAGATGACCGAAACGCCGCTCGTGCTCGTCGAGGCCATGCGGGCGGGTCCCTCGACTGGGATGCCGACCAAACCCGAACAGGGCGACCTCGAACACATCCTCTATACGAGTCAGGGCGACTCGAACCGCGTCGTCTTCGCGCCCGGCACGGTCGAGGAGTGTTACGAGCAATCGCGCGAGGCCTTCCGGATCGCCTACGAGTACCAGATCCCGACGATCATCGCCATCGACCAGAAGCTCTCGGGCGAACTCGTGAGCATGCCCGCGAGCGTCTTCGACCGCGAACCGAACCCCGACCTGGGGAGCGTCCTCACCGAGGAGGAGATCAGCGAGGCGGCCCACCACGAGTCGGGGAAGTACAACCGCTTCCAGCACGACCCCGAGAACGGCGTCAGCCCGCGAACGATCCCGGGCCAGTCGGGTGGCCGGTTCCTCGCCTCGGGCAACGAACACACCCCGCAGGGCCACATCGAGGAGGACCCCGACAACCGCGTGGCGCAGGTCGACCGCCGCACCCGGAAACTCGAAGCCATCCGCGACGACCTCGACGGGAAGGACACGTCCCAGCAGACCCCCTACGGACCCGAGGACGCCGAGCACGGCATTCTCGTCTGGGGGAGCCAGCAGGGCACGGTGGAAGAAGCCGTCGACCGCCTCAACGACCAGGGTGAGTCGGTGAAATCGCTCGGCGTCAGCGACATGATGCCGTACCCCAAGAAAGAGGTCACGGAGTTCCTCGAATCGGTGGACGAGGCACTCGTCGTCGAGATGAACATCACGGCGCAGTTCCGCGGCCTCACGCAGAAGGAACTCGGGCGGTTCGGCGAGAAGATGTCGAGCCTCCTGAAGTACAACGGCAATCCGTTCGAACCCGCCGAGGTCGTCGAAGGGTTCGAGATCCAGATCAACGGCGGGGACGAGCCACCCAACGCACAGGTGCGCATCGAGCCCGCAGCAGGTGACTAACATGAGTGCATTCAGCGCCATCGGCAGCGGGGAACAGGACGAGGAGATCGACCGCGACGCGTTCACACCGGGTATCGAGCCCCAGCCGACGTGGTGTCCGGGCTGTGGTGACTTCGGTGTCCTCAAGGCCCTCAAGGGCGCGATGCCCGAGGTCGGCCGGTCGCCGGACGAGACGCTGCTCGTCACGGGGATCGGTTGCTCGGGCAAGCTCTCGAGCTACTTCGACTCCTACGGGATGCACTCGATCCACGGTCGCTCGCTCCCGGTCGCGCGAGCGGCGAAGCTCGCGAACCCCGACCTCGAAGTCGTCGCGGCGGGCGGCGACGGCGACGGCTACGGCATCGGCGGGAACCACTTCATGCACACCGCCCGCGAGAACCACGACATGACCTACATCGTGTTCAACAACGAGATCTTCGGGCTCACGAAGGGTCAGACCTCGCCGACGAGCCCGAAGGGTCACAAGTCGAAGACCCAGCCCCACGGCTCGGCGAAGGACCCCGTGCGACCGCTCTCGATGTCGCTCTCGGCCGGGGCCTCCTACATCGCCCGGACCGCGGCGGTCAACCCCCGCCAGGCCACCGAGATCATCACCGAGGCCATCGAACACGACGGCTTCGCCCACATCGACTTCCTGACCCAGTGTCCGACCTGGAACAAGGACGCGAAGCAGTACGTGCCCTACACCGACGTCCAGCAGTCGGAGGACTACGACTTCGACGTCACCGACCGCCGCGAGGCGGCCGAGATGATGCACGAGACCGAGGACAAACTCCACGAGGGCGAAGTCCTCACCGGCCGGTTCTACGTCGACGAGGACCGCCACTCCTACGGCCAGGAGAAGCGCTCGACGGGCGAGATGCCCGAGGAGCCGCTCGCCGAACGCTACTTCGACGACGACTACGAGTGGGAGCGCAGCTACGACCTGCTCGACGCCCACAAGTAACACCGCGCGCCGAACTCCCGGAATTCTTCGCTCCGACCCGGCTGCACCGGTTCGTCCCGTTACCGTATCACGATTCGAGCGGAGGCACCGTGTCGAGAGCCGGCGGTCGCGTCGGTGAGAGGGTGCGCGACTCCTGCGGAGCGGTGAGGGCGTGTTCCCGAGGGGTTATCCCGAACGCCGCGGATCGGTATTCATGAGCGTGCTCGACCGCCTGTACCAGCCGGCGTACGTCGGCGAGAACCGGTGCTTCCCCTGCACCACCGTCAACGTCGGGATCGCCCTCCTGCTCTCGACCGGGTTGCTGCTCGTCGCCGGTGGGGTGGTCGTTCCGGTGGGCGTCCTCGTGGCCTCGATCGCCGCGATCCACTTCCGCGGCTACCTGGTTCCGGGCACGCCGGAGCTCACGAAGCGGTATCTCCCCGACGGCGTGCTTCGGTGGTTCGACAAAGCACCGACCCCGGCATCCGCCCCCGGGGACGATAGCGACGGGGTCGACGTCGAGGGGCTTCTCGTCGCCGCCGACGCGCTCGAACCCACCGCGGACGGCTCCGACCTCCGCCTCACCGAAGGGTTCCGAGCCGCGTGGCACGAGCGCATCGGGCCACGGCGATCGACGGCCATCGAGGAGACCCACCTCGCGAACGCGCTCGGCATCCCAGAGCACTCCGAGACCCGTGTCGTGCCGGACGACGACGCCTTCGTCGCCACCACCGCGACCACCCTGATCGCACAGTGGCCGTCCCACACCGCGGCGCTCGCCGACGTGACCGCCGCGGACGCGCTCGACGAACGGCTGCCGGGATGGGAGCGGCTCGAACCCGCCCGACGGGCGGACGTCCTGGCCGCGCTCCGCCTCTTCCTCGACCGATGTCCGGCCTGTGAGGGACCGATCGACACCAGCGAGGGCCACGTCTCCTCCTGCTGTCGCTCCTTTCAGGTGCTCACCTTCTCGTGCACGGAGTGTGGCTCCCGACTCTACGAGATGGACCTGGACCGCTTCGAGGCCACGGCGGCCGAGTGAACCACTCCGAACACGACCCGACGAACCGCGACCGTCGGGAGTCTCAGGGAAGTCGGTAGCGAACGGTCGTCCGGCGACACGACTGCGAGGATCCGGAAGCCGAGGGGTGTGTTTCGGCCAAAAGACGGGTTTCCGATTCGGAAGATATTTTTTCACCGACGCCAATTACTACTCATGAGCGTCGATTCGACCGAGGACCGCATCCTCTCCGTTCTCGAAGAGGATGCCCAGGCCTCCTATGCGGCTATCGCGGACCGAGCGGGGGTCTCGAAACCCACGGTTCGAAAGTACATCGACAAACTCGAAACCGACGGGGTGATCACGGGCTACTCCGCCGACATCGACCCGAAGAAGCTCTCGGGACGTTCGATCGCGCTGGTCGGCATCGAGGTCGAGAGCGGGCGGTACGTCGAGGCGGTCCGCGCCATCGAGGCGCTCGACGAGGTCGAAACGCTCTACTCCTCCAGCGGCGACCACATGCTGATGGCCGAGATCCGCGCCCCCGACGGCGACGCCGTGGGACGGGTGATCTCGGACAAGATCCTCTCGGTCGAGGGCGTCACCGCCGCTCATCCCTCTTTCCTCCAGGAACGCCTCAAGTAGCGAATTTTTCCGTCGGCGAAGTCGCTCTCACTCGTCCTCGAACAGATCGTCCACCGCCGACTCCGCCGCGAGCACCGCCTCCTCCGCGACCAGTTCCGGATCCGGGTCCGCGGGCGCGTCGAGGTAGACGTCGACGTCGAGAACGCCGTCCTCGAAGCGCACCGTGACGTCGAGGTCGCGGATCGCCGATTGTTTGTAGCGCGAGAGAACCAGTCCCTCGGCGGCGTCGCTGGCCGTTTCGACCACTTCCTCGTCGGTCGGCATCTATCCGCCGGCGCTCGGGCCGGGCCCCATCCCGCCCGGGCCGCCGGGACCGCCCGCACCCGGACCGCCACCGCCGCTCAGCATCTCCTGGAGCTCGCTCTGGAGGTCCTCGAACTGCTCGCGGACGCGGTCCTCCTGCTTCTGGAGCGTCTCGACGCGGACTTCGAGGCTGGAGACCTTGTCCTCGAGGTCGTCTTTGGCTTCGTCGTACTCCGTCTCGATGAGGAGTTCGCCGACCTCGCGGTACATCGTGGCGTCGCCGTCGAGGTCGTCGAGTTCGTCGAGCGCGGTCTGTGAGGAGGTGAGCGTGCTCTCGGCCTGCTGTTTCTGGGCTGCGACCTGCTGGGCGCTGTCCTGAAGGTCCTGGAGCTGCTCGATCTTCTCCTGTGCTTCCGGCGGAAGGTTACCCTGCATACTGCCTCCGTGGCCGTCCGGAGGGAAAAACCCCTGCTTTCGGGACCACGCCGCGTCGCGAGAGCCGGATCGTGTCCGGACCGAATCACGGACGTATATACCGTCGGGCATCCGTTGAACACCGAGAGCGTCGTGAGCCCGGACCTATCCCTCGTCGTAGCAGTCGTCATTCTGTTCACGCTCAGTATCACGAGTATCGTCCTCGGTTTCACCGGGGAGCGTGTGCGGACGGCCAGCGGCAAGCGAGTCGCCGGCTTCGGGCTGATCTTCCTCGCAGCTGGGATCCAGTTTTCCGTCGCCAACGGTTTGCTTCGCTCGTCGCTCCTGACCAACGGAGTCGCGGGGGTGAGCCTCGTCGCCGGCTGCGTCGTCGCCGGCGTCGCCTGGTATCAGACCAGGGACGAGAGTCGGATCCGAAGACGAGAGTGACCATCGACCCGTGTGCAGAGGGACAACGGTACTCGGGAGGAACGGCGGTGTCCAGGAGAAACAGCGGCGTTAGCGAGATCCCGACGCATCCGCTCCGGCCGCCGCACACCGCTCGGCGACACCGACCAACGAGAGCCAGGTGTTCTGGCCCGCCCGGAGCGCGACGAGGTCCGCCGCGTCGATGGTGATCCGGATCTCGTCGCCGTCGCGCGCGAGCGTCGCCGTCGTCCGGTCGCCCTCGATGTCGCCGACCTCGGGCGCGAGGCTCCGTTCGACGAGAGCCGCGTCGCTCGCGGCGTCGTAATCGAGCGTCAGAACCGTCTCGTGGCGCACGCTACTCGACGTCGACTTCCTTGACGTCGCGGGCGCGCTCCTTCAACAGGACGCGGTGTCCGCAGTAGGGACATCGAACGCCGCCGTAGTCGTCGAGTTCGACGTCGCGCTTGCACCGCGAACACTTGTAGCTCACTCGTCGTTCTCCTCGGCGAGCGCCGCCCGGATCGAGCGCTTGACGGTGCGGCCACCGGGCGTCTCGGGGCGGTAGGCCCCGCCGGCGAACGTCTCGCCGGTCTCCTCGTTCTTCCAGATGCCCGTCCCGACGCGGGTCACGTCGTCGCCGTCGACCGTCGCGTCCTCCATGTCGGCCTCGATCTCGGCGACGCGTCGCCGCGAGACACGGCCGTACCGCGCGCCGAACCGACCCGCACTTCCGGCTTTCTTGTTGACCATAGTGGATCCCGGTAGACCGGCGCGCGGCTAAAACCCTTCGTGTTCGTCGCGGTGGCCGGTCTCACGCCGCCCGAAAGCCCGCCTCGTCGAGGCCGGCGTTCAGGTCCCCACGAACCCGCTCGCCCTGGGCGCGGTCGGCGGCGGTCGTCACCACCCGCACCTCCTGGACGCTCGAACCGTCCCGAACCAGTAATCGGACGTTTCCCGTCCCATCCGCCCGGGTCGCCTTCGCTCGGACGCCCGTGCGCGACCCACGACCGCCGGCGTCGATCGGTCCTGGAATGACTTTCTTGACGTGGGGATGGTCCGCGGCGAGGCGCACGATCCGCTTGCCCGCCCGGCCGCCGACCAGCGTCGAGTGGCTCCCGCCCACCTTCTCGCGCGGCGGGGTCTCGACCACTTCGAGCGGGACCTCGCCGCTCCGCTCGACCACCGCCCGCACCGGGTCCCCGTCGGGGTCGGCCACCCGCCGGAGGTCGTAGTGGAGCTGTGCACGCAGGGCCCGCAAGACGTCGCGGTCGCCGGTCGCGTACACCTCCTCGGGTCGTTTTCGATGTATCTCGTCGGCGAGCCGACCCGCGAAGTTCCGGCGCTCGCGCTTCTCGTTCTCGCCCGATTCCTCGACCGTGGTCACCGTCCACGTCCCGACGCGCTCGCCGTCGAGCAGACTGGTGACGGTCGCGCGCTCGCGACCGACCTCACAGACCACGCAGTCGGCGTTGGCGGTGTCACACGCCAGACAGAAGTCGCCGGCGCGGTCGAGCGAGCCCCCACACCGACGACACTCCATGCTCGAACTGGATCACGAAAACGGATAACCCGGTCGTTTCAGCCCAGGTTTCGTGGGTCCGTCTTGCAGAACTCGCGGAGCACCACGGTCGCGTAGGACCCCTTCGGCAGCCGAAAGCCGAACGTGAGCGGGTCGCGCTCGATCGCCAAGTCGGTGCGGACCAGTATCGCCCGCCGGGTGCCCGTCGAGTGAAACTCCCCCGGACGGTCGAAGTCCCCGGGTTCGATCCCGACCTCGTCGAGCACCCGGCGCTCGATCTCGCCGGGTTCGCCCTCGGCGAGGTCGGTCTCGGTCCCCACCAGCGGCGCGGTGACGAACGCCCGTCCACGCGCCGTGTGGCGGTTCACGGTACCGACACGGTCCGACGTGACGCGCTGCTCTCGGTCGGGGTCGGGCACCGCGAGGTCGTCCCGCCCGCCTTCGTCCGTGAAACACACCACGTCGCCCGCCACCGCCGCGTCGAACGGCAATCCAGCGTCGAGCCGCGCCGAGAGGATCCGGTTGAAGACGAATGACTGCGCGGCGTTGACGAACAGCCGCTGGAGGTTGGTGGGGGCGGTTTCGAGCGCCGCCCGGTAGTCCGTGGGACCGTCGGCTCCGTCCTCGGCCAGCCGGTGGAGCATCGCCCGCTCGAAGCCCAGCCGCCGCGGGAACCGGTCGAGCGCGCCGGCCCAGTCCTCGTCGCCCGCCGCCGCCACTTCGTCGTCCACGAACCCGCGCGCCTCGCGGGTGCCGGGGGGTTCGGCGTCGTCCGGCCTCCCAAGATACGCCACCACCGCCCCCTTCCAGTCGTCGCGGGCGACCGCGAGCCCCACCTCGTGGGTCACCGGCCGGAGGCTCCCGAACCGCTGCTGGCCGAAGTAGTTGGGAAGGCCGACCGTCCCGTCGTCCCCCCCGCCGAACGCCCGGAGGTCGTCGGCGATCGCCGCGACGGGGTCGGTGTCGGCGTCGCGAACGACGACCTCGAAGGCGTTGCCCGCGAGGTCGCCGAACTGGAGCCCGCGGCCCGCCCGGCCGACCATCTCGAGTTCCACCCCGTCGAAGTCGACCTCGTCGAGCGCCCGAGGATCGCCGTTGCGCACCGAGAACAGCTGAGTGGTCACCGCGCGTTTGTCCTTCGTCCCCGCCCAGTCGACCCGCTCGCGGCTGATCTCCAGTCTATTCGAGAGCGCCCGTGCGAAGTCGTTGGTGTCCCAGTTTTCGAGCGTGGCACGGACCACGACGTGCGGATAGGGACCGGGGTCGGCGTCGAGCGGTTCGAAGCCCGTCGTTTCGAGTTCGCGCACCCGGAAGTCCGCCGGTTCGGCACGGATCGTCCCGCCGACGCCGTCGGCGTCGCTGACGTAGTGGGCGATGCCGACCGCGCGTTCAGTTGGGTGGGCCGGTCGCATCCAGCGCTCAGAGCGCCGCCGCGACCTCGTCGAGGTCGTCGGTGTCGACGAAGGCCACGACGTGGTCGCCGGTCTGGATCACGGTGCCGCCACGGGGCGTCCGGAGCGTGCCGTTGCGCACCACCGCGCCGATCACGAACCCGTCGGGGAGGTCGAGCGCGACGTCGCTGAGCGAGTCGCCGGCGAGCGCGCTCCCGGACTCGACGGTGATCTCGAGGACCTCGGCGCTGTCCTGTTCGAGCACCGCGGCCTCGTCGGTGTAGCCCCGCGTCACGCGGGTGGTCTGGCGCGCCACGACGGTGTGGGGCTGGACCACCACGTCGACGCCGGCGGCCTCGAACAGGTCGCCGTAGTCGGCCTCGTCGACCACCGCTGCGGTGTACTCGACACCCATGTCGCGCGCGAGCAGCGCCAGCACGTAGTTGGTCTCGTCGTCGAGCGTGCCGACCAGGAGGTCGGCGTCGCCGACGTCGGAGTCGGCGAGGAACGAGAACGACCGCACGTCGCCCTCGACCACGGTGGTCCGGTCGAGGCGCTCCTCGAGCGCCGCGACACGCTCCGAGTCGTGGTCGATCAGTCGCGGTCCGTACTCGCTGCGCTCGAACGCTTCGGCGACCTGGATGCCGACCTCGCCACCGCCGACGATCACGATATCGTCGTCGGTATCGAGCGAGTCGCTATCGGTGAGCGCGTGCGCGAACCGCCGCATGCTCGATGGGCTCCCGATCGCCACCACGCGGTCGCCCGCCTCGATCGTCGTATCGCCGCTCGGGATCACGACCTCGTCGCCGCGGAGCACGCCCGCGAACGTCAGCGAGGGGTACTCGTCGCCCTCCTCGACGGTCTTGCCGGCGATCGGCGCGTTCTCGTCCACCTCGAACTCCGCCATCTCGACCTGGCCCTCGACGAACATGTTCGTCGCGAGCGCCCCCGGCAGCGAAACCGTCCGGACGAGCGACTCGGCGGTGAGTCGGTCGACGGAGAGCATCATGTCGACCCCGAGCGCGCCCTCGAAGTGCTGCCAGGTCTCGTAGAGGTCGGGCGATTTCACCCGGGCGATCGTGCGCGCGTCGGTGACGTTTCGCGCCGCGCCACAGACCATGACGTTGACCGCGTCGTCGTCGGTGCTCGCGATCACGACCTCGGCGTCGCGGATGCCCGCCTCCTCGAGCGTATCGAGCGACCGGCCGTCGCCCGTCACACCGGTGACGCCGAAGTCGGTCACGAGACGCTCGATGTCCTCCTCGTCCCGGTCGACCATCGCGATGTCGTGGACGTCCGCGAGGTCCTCGGCGATGTGGGTCCCGACGTCGCCGGCCCCGACGATCACTATCCGCATACGAACTCACTCATGTGTGGCTCGTCCGGCGGGTGTCATTAAGTGCGTTGTGTTCGTTGGGGTATCGAACCAGGGAGGCTCGTCCCCGCTCGACGGTCGTCGCTTCAGGACGCGCCGCTTTTCGCATTCGGCGTCCGAACCCCGACCATGCACGTCACGGAGGGCGAGGTCGAGCTCGTGGTCCCCGAACAGCCCGAGTCGGGCGTCGGCGACGCGGTGTTCTTCAACCCCGTCCAGGAGTTCAACCGCGACCTCACGGTCGCCGTGCTCCGAGCCCACGAAAGCGAGGCCGACCGCGACCGGCTGTCGTACCTCGACGCCAACGCAGCCACCGGGGCTCGCGGGGTCCGGGCGGCGAACGCGGGCTACGACGCCACGCTCTGCGACCACGACACCGACGCCGCGGCGCTCTGTCGGGAGAACCTCGCGCGTAACGACCTCGACGGCCGGGTCGAGGAGCGGAACGCGAACGCGCTCATGCACGAGGAGCGCTTCGACGTCGTGGACCTCGATCCCTTCGGAACGCCGATCCCGTTCGCCGACGCGGCCTTCCGGAGCGCCGCGGACCTCGTCTGTGTGACGGCGACCGACACCGCGCCGCTCTGTGGGGCCCACCGCGAGAGCGGGGTCCGGTCGTACAGCGCCCTCCCACAGAACACCGAGTATCACGCCGAGATGGGACTTCGCGTGCTCCTCGGCGCGTTGGTCCGCACCGCCGCCCGCTACGACGTCGCCGCGACGCCCGTACTGAGCCACGTCACGAACCACTACGTCCGGACCTACCTCTCGATTTCGCGCCGTGCGACCGACGCGAACGCCGCCGTCGAAAAACTCGGTTATATCCACCACTGCTTCGCGTGTCTCGACCGTGAGTCGGAGAGGGGACTGATCGCCCATCCACCCGACGCCTGTCCGACGTGCGGGGAGTCGGTCGCCACCGCCGGCCCGATCTGGCTCGGACCGACCCACGACGCCGAGTTCGTCGATCGGGTTCGCAAACAGGTCACCGGCGAGCTGGGGACCGCCTCGCGGGCGTTCGACCTGCTCGCGACGCTCGACGACGAGCTCGATATCCCCACCCACTACGACCAGCACCGGCTCTGTCGGCGGTGGGGCCGGTCGGCGAACGCGATGGACGAGTTCCTCGGGTCGCTCCGCGAGGCGGGCTACCGGGCCTCGCGCGCGCAGTACGGCGGCACGACGTTCAAGACCGACGCGACGGTCGAGGAGATCGAGGCCGCGACCGACGGTGCGTGAGCGGCGGGCGGACGGACCGCGAGAGCGGACCGTTCATACCGTCGGGCTCTGAAGCCGGGGTGTGCAGGTCGAGGCCAGTGGACCGAGAACCGAACGCCTGACGTCGGTCGCGAGGACCGTCATCGCGGTGGCCCACCAGCGGCAGGTCACGCTGATGGCGGCGAGCCTCGCGTACTACCTCTTCTCGGCGCTCCTCCCGTTGCTCCTGTTCTCGGTGATCGCGCTCTCGACGCTCGGCAACGGGAGCCTCGCGTCGGTGATGCAGGCCGCCTCGGGGACCGTGCTCCCGAGCGGGGTCTCGATCCCGAACCAGTTCCTCGCCAACTCCAACGGTCGGCTCCGGGCGGGGGCGCTCGGGGCGGTCATCCTGGTCTGGAGCGCGCTCCGGACGTTCGGGGCGGTCGACGGTGCGTTCGCCGCGGTCTACGACGAGCGCGAGGCGGTCTCGTTCGCCGGGAAGGTCGTCGACGCGGCGGTGGTGTTCGTGGCGGTGGCGCTCGCGGTCGTCGCGTTCGCGGTCGTCGGGGTCGTGCTCGCGAACACGGTCGCGAACCGGCTGCTGTTCAGGCTCGTGACGCCCCTCTTCTTGCTGGTCGCGCTCGTGGTCGTCTTCGCGCCGCTCTACTACGTCCTCCCGGAGGTCGAGGGAGTCTCGCTCGCCGAGGTCCTCCCCGGAACGCTGCTCGCGGCGACGGTCTGGACGGCTTCGGCGGTCGTGGTGCGCCTCTACGCGACGACGTCGAGCAGCGTCCACCTCTACGGCGTCGCCGGCGGCGTGTTGCTCGTGCTGACCTGGCTCTACGTCGGCGGGCTCGCGCTGCTGGTCGGTGCGGCGCTCAACGCCGTGCTCGCCGGGCGGGTCGACCCCGACGCCGAGTGGATCCCGGATACGTCCCTCTGACGACCGGTTTCGACGCCGGCGGGGTCGACGGACCATCGGAAACGTCGGCCACGAACGACGGTGTACTTACGTTTTCGCGCCCCAGACCAGCCGTGCCGAACGCCGACAGGGTCGTCGAGGTCGTCGCCGCCATCGTCGCGCTCGGGCGGCGCGAGCGGATGGTGCTCACGGCGGCGAGCCTCGCGTACTTCGCGTTCATCTCGATGGTCCCCTTGCTCCTGTTGCTCGTGGTTGCGGTGACGGCGCTCGGGGGTAACGAACTCGCGATGCGGGCGGTAGGTCGGGCGACGACCACCCTGACCCCCGAGAGCGCCGACCTGCTTCGCGAGATCGTTTTCAGCGCGGCCGACCGCGACCGGGCGACCGTCATCGGCGTCGCGGTCCTCCTCTGGGGCTCGCTGTTGACCTTCAGGTCGCTCAACACCGCCTTCGCGGGGATCTACGGCACCCACGGCGAGCCCTCGATGCTCTCGACGCTGCTCGACATCGTGCTCGTGTTCGTCATCATCGTCGCCACCGCGGTGGCGCTGGTGCTCGGCGGCGTCGGGCTGTCGGCGTTCGTCGAGACACGGCTCTGGCAGACCGTCGGCCCGCTGGTGGTGTTCGTCGTGCTCGCCATGGTGTTCGGGCCGCTCTACTACGTCCTCCCGGACGTCGACGTCGGGTTCACGGAGACCCTCCCCGGCACCACGTTCGCGGCCGCGGCGTGGACCGTGCTCCAGTGGCTGTTCGGCTACTACACCCAGGTATCGGGATTGACGCGACTCTACGGCGCGGCGAGCGCCTTCCTGTTGATCATGGTCTGGCTCTACGTCGGCGGGTTCGTCCTGCTGGTGGGCGCGGCGCTCAACGCCGTGCTCGCCGACCGGGTCGACCCCGACGACGGGTGGCTCCCCATCGAGCCGTAAGGCCGGGCCGCGGCCGGGACGAGCGGGTTCCCGCTGATTTATATGGCCGTCGGCCGAAACCGGGTTCGTGAGTACCAGCGCACGCGTGACCTCCTTCGGTCGGACGTTCGTCGGGGAGGTACAGGACAAGGAGATCACGTTCATCGCCGCGAGCACCGCGTACTACGCGTTCGTCTCGCTGATACCCCTCTTGTTGCTCTTGCTGGTCACGATCTCGGTCGCCGTGAACCCGGCGACCGCGAACCGGATCGTGACCTCGGCGACCACCTCGCTCCCGTCGAGCGCCCAGAGCCTCGTCCAGAGCGCGGTCGGCGGACAGAGCGGGGCCGGCGGGGCGACGATCGCCAGCGTGCTCGTGTTGCTCTGGAGCGCCCTCAAGCTGTTCCGTGGGCTCGACACCGCGTTCTCGCGGGCCTACGGTCGTGAATCCGCCGGGATCGTCGGCCAGGTGAAAAACGGGATCGTCACGCTGGTCGCGGTGATCCTCGGTGCGGTGGTGGCGGTCGGTATCGGTGCGGCGGTCTCGTTCTGGCCGGTCGAGATCACGGTCGCCGGGGTCTCCGCGGTCGCGGTCGTCGGAACGCTCGCGACGCTGCTCGCGCTCGGGATCGTGCTGTTGCCGTTGTACTACTTCCTCCCGGGCGACGACGTGACCGTCCGCGAGGCGATACCGGGGGCGGCGTTCGCCGCCGTCGGCCTCACGGTGCTCCAGGTCGTCTTCCGGATCTACGCGGCCAACGCGGGGAGCTACGAGGCCTACGGCGTGCTGGGAGCGGTGTTGTTGCTCGTGACGGTACTCTACTTCGCGGGAATGGTGGTGTTGCTCGGTGTGGTGTTGAACGCGGTCCTCGCGGGGCGAGCGGCCGGTTTCGAGGCGTCGAACGACGGTGGACTCGCGGCGCGGTTGAAGACAGGTGGTCGACAATGAGCCGAGAACCCGAAACTGACGACGAAACCCGAACCGAGAACGAGACCGAGGCGACGGACGCGACCGACGTCGGCGACCCCGTTCGAGAGGGGGCCGACGCGTCGGCGAGCCGCGACCGGACCGCGACCGTCGACGACGTCGAAACCCTCCGGAGCGACGTGGTGGCGTTCGCCGAGGAGGTCGAAGACCGGATCGTCAAGCGCAACGACCTCGAAAGCGAGCTCAAGGGCTACGTCCGTCGCCGCCAACGCCGCGGCCACGCCCGCGGCTGGGGACCGTATCTCGTCCTTCTTTATGGAACGGCGATGACCATCGGGGCCTTCTTCTACCTCGAGGGTGGGTGGGCGATCCTCGCCATGCTCGTGGTCTGGCTCTCGACGCTCGGGCTCTACGCCCTGATGGTGTTGGTCGGCTTCGGCGTCGCGGCGCTCGGCGCGCCCGGACGGGTCGCCGACCGGGTTCGGGACTTCCGTTCGTAGATGCGCGGCGTCGGTCTCACCGAGGCCCTCCAGCGGCTGCCCGACGTTCTCGCGCCGGTCTTCGCGCTCCTCACCCAGCTCGGCGACGTCTGGTTCGTCTTCCTCGTGCTGGTACTGCTCTACGCGGCTGGCGAGCGCCTCCCGGTCCTCGGCGCACCGCGAAGACGGGTCGCGTTCGTGCTCGGGCTCGTGCTCGGCGGGATCGCCCTCACGACCGCGCTGAAAGCGATCTTCGGTTTCCCCCGACCGCCAGCCCCGGCCTCGGTTCCGGGGGTTCGCTACGTGCCGGGCCTCCTCCGGGGCGCGTACGTCGAGGCGGCGACCGCGACCGGCTACGGCTTCCCGAGCGGTCACGCCCTCCTCTCGACGGTCTTCTGGGGTGGGCTCGCGAGCGCGCTCACCGTCGGCAGCCGGCGGGCCCGCGCGGCGGTCGCCGGGTGCGTCGTGGCGGTGATCTGTCTCGCACGGCTCGTCCTCGGGGTTCACTACGCCGTCGACGTCGTCGTCGGGGTCACGATCGGGCTGGCCTATCTCGGGGTCGTGGTCGGGCTGGCGGGTGGCCGCACCCGAGCCGCCTTCCGGATCGCCGCGGTCCCCGCCGTCGTCTGCGTGCTCGCCGGCCCGGTGACGTTCGACGACGTGTTGATCCTCGGGGGCGCGCTCGGCGCGCTCGGCGCGTGGGAATTGCTTGGATCCCGGGTTCCGAGCCGGCTTCCATCCGTTGCGATCCTCGGGCTGGCGGCCGGGATCGCCGTGCTCGGCGGCCTCTTCGGGGTGGTCTACGTGCTCGAACCGCCGCTCGTCGTGACCGGGGTCGCGGCCGCCGCCGTCTTCGGCGGACTGCTCTCGCTCCCGGTGCTCGCCGAGCGTATCGGAGGAGAGTTTGCTTCCACTGGATCGGAAAGCACATGAAAAAGGATCAGGAGCAACGCACGAATGGGGACTATGGGATTCCGTTTCGAGAGGTAGCTACCCCTCAGATGGTGAAACCTCGGTCTCGGTGAGACGGATCCCGCGATCCGAGAAGATCGATTTCGCCTTCTCGAACTCCGCTTCAGCACCGTTTCGGGTCGAAGGGAGAGTGAACGACCGTCCCGTCTCCTCACCATCTACGTCGTAGTAGACGACGAGGCCGGGAGGTGCGAACGTCCCACCTTCGTAGTAGCCAACCCTCGTGATCGACCCGAGTGGTATCACGCTCGCTCTGGTTTGTCCTGCTGTGTACGCAGCTAGGCGGATGATTACATGAGAGAGCGCGAAAAGACCACCGATCAGGAGAACGACACCGATGCCTACTGCTGGAATACGGGGAAAGACAAACACGACGTTTAGTAGTGTTACGAGCCCGACCGATCCCATCAGTATTCGATAGAGAGGTCCTCGATCATACCACCGTCTGAGGAGCCTGCGAACCCCGTGTTCGAGCCGTAGCTCGTCATCCGTCACGACACAGCGCCCGAGTTGTGTCTGAAAACTCTCCATGTCTGTGCGGTCGTGTTTGGAGCTACTATCCTAAAATCACGGAGGTAGATCGACTGATGCGGCTGCTATCATCGCAGTCAAAAAAAGGGTGAAAATCGAACGGGAAGCGGCTCAGCACCGGCAACCCGATTCAGAACGTTTCGAGGTAGCGCTCCTTCTCCCACTCGCTCACCGAGACGTGGTAGTCGGTGACCTCGGCCTTCTTGGCTTCGAGGAAGGACTCGGAGATGTGGTCGCCGAGCGCGTCGAGGACGACGTCGTCGGCTTCGAGCTGCTCGACGGCGGATTCGAGCGTGGTCGGCAGGGTCTCGATACCGTACTCCTCGCGTTTCGCCTCGTCGAAGTCGTAGATGTTCTCGCGAACCGGGTCGGGGGCCTCGTAGCCCTCGTCGATCCCGTCGAGACCGGCGTGGATGAGCGCCGCGAAGGCGAGATACGGGTTGCACGAGGGGTCGGGGAAGCGGGCCTCGATGCGGCTGGCGGCCGGGGTGCGTGCGGCCGGCTTGCGGATGAGCGCGGAGCGGTTGCGGTCGGACCACGCGACGTAGACGGGAGCCTCGTAGCCCGGCACGAGCCGCTTGTAGCTGTTGACCGTCGGGTTCGAGACCGCCGTGATGGCGGGGGCGTGTTCGAGGACGCCCGCGAGGAACTCCTTCGCCGTGCCGCTCAGGTTGAACTCGTCGTCCTCGTCGTGGAAGGCGTTCTCGCCGTCCTCGAACAGCGACATGTGGGTGTGCATCCCCGAGCCGTTGATCCCCGCGATGGGTTTGGGCATGAACGTCGCGTGAAGTTCGTGTTCGGCCGCGATGGCGCGGACGACCGACCTGAACGTCGCGACGTTGTCGGCCGTCGAGACCGCGTCGTCGTAGGTGAAGTTGATCTCGTGCTGGCCGCGGGCGACCTCGTGGTGGGAGGCCTCGATCTCGAAGCCCATGCTCTCGAGCCCGAAGATGATGTCCCGGCGGACGTCCTGGGCGAGGTCCTTCGGCGCGAGGTCGAAGTAGCCACCCGCGTCGTTGGTCTTCGTCGTCGCCCGCCCATCCTCGTCCTCCTCGAAGAGGAAGAACTCGGGTTCGGGGGCGAAGTTCACGTCGTAGCCCATCCCCTCGGCGCGGTCGACCGCGCGCTTGAGGACGCCGCGCGGGTCGCCCTCGAAGGGTTCGCCGGTGGAGGTGTCCATCACGTCACAGATGAGGCGCGCGGCCGCGCTCTCCTCGGTGCGCCGCCACGGGAGGACGGCGAAGGTCGAGGGGTCGGGTTTGAGACGCATGTCCGATTCCTGGATCCGGACGAAGCCCTCGATCGAGGAGCCGTCGAAGTAGATCCCCTCCTCGAAGGCCTTCTCGGCCTGCGAAGCGGGGATGGAGACGTTCTTCACCGTGCCGAGGATATCGGTGAACTGGAGCCGGAGGAAGTCGACGTTCTGTTCGTCGATCTGGTCGAGAACGTGTTGGGCTTCCGTCGAGAGGCCACCGTCGGGGACAGAGGTTTCGTTTGTCATACTTCGTGCCTACTCGGTGGGATACCGGCCGGAGTAAAAGGATTGCTGTTCTTCGCAAATATTGAGAGCCGGCTCAGAATTGGATATTCGTAAAGTTTTACTATCCACACCTATCACGGGTAGATATGACGTACGAGAACCTCGACACCGAACTCATCAACGCACTGCTGGGCGACGGCCGCGCGAGCCTCCGGAGCCTCGCCAACCAGCTCGATGTCTCGGTCACCACGGTTTCGAACCACCTCGCGGACCTCGAATCCGAGGGTGTGATCCGGGACTACTCGCCCGAGATCGACTACGACGCGCTCGGCTACGACGTCACCGCCGTGATCCAGCTCAAGGTCGAGGGGAGTTCGCTCCCCGAGGTCACCGACCGCCTCCGCGACCACCACCAGATGATCTCGGTCTACGAGGTCACCGGCGACCACGACGTCGTCGCCGTCGGGAAGTTCAAGGACACCGACGACATGAACGACCAGATCAAGAGCCTCATCACCGAACCCGACGTCAAGGAGTCGAACACCAGCGTGGTCCTGAACGCCGTGAGCGAACACGAGCAGTTCGAACTCGACCTCGAAGAGTAAGCCGACCTTCGCTCGCGTCCCGACCGAACCGTCGAAACACCCTTTTTCGGTTTCGTCCGCGCCGAGCGACCGCTTCGGACGACCGAGAACACGGCGGCGAGTTCGAGAACCGAGGCGAGGCTGTCGCTGGCGAATCGAGGCTGGAAAAATTCGGTCGGTCGTGGCGCGATACGGTCAGCGGTGCGGTCGGTGTGGGTGCGTGTAGTTGTTCCCGAACGTCTACATCATGCCGCCCATGCCACCCATACCGCCCATGCCGCCCATACCGCCCATGCCACCCATACCGCCCATGCCGCCCGCGGGCGGGCCGCCGTCGTCGTCGTCGTCGCCGGTCTGGCCGCCCTTGAGGTCGCCCGCAGCGATGACGTCGTCGATGCGGAGGATCATCACGGCGGCCTCGGTCGCGCTCTCGATGGCCTGGGTCTTGACGCGGAGGGGCT
Organism: Halococcus sp. IIIV-5B; assembly: GCF_003602035.1. NCBI lineage: Archaea > Methanobacteriati > Methanobacteriota > Halobacteria > Halobacteriales > Halococcaceae > Halococcus > Halococcus sp. IIIV-5B. The sequence goes on from NZ_QZWE01000018.1 coordinate 60,220, forward strand.
CGACGACGCCGTCGGCCTCCATGTCGACGACCTCACCGGTGTAGGCGTCGAGACCGGTCGTGGTGTTGCCGGCGTCGTGCTGGCTGCGGAGGTCCACGAGGGAGTCGATCGGGTCGAGGCCGGCGTTCTCGGCGAGCGTCCGGGGGATGATGTCGATGGCGTCCGCGAAGGCCTCGACGGCGAGCTGCTCGCGGCCCCCAACGGAGTCGGCGTAGTCGCGCAGGCCGAGCGAGAGCTCGGTCTCGGGCGCGCCGCCGCCGGGGAGGACCTTGCCGTCCTCGAGCGTGACGCGCACGACACCCAGGGAGTCCTCGATGGCGCGTTCGACCTCGTCGACGACGTGCTCGGTGCCGCCGCGGAGGATGAGGGTCACGGCCTTCGCGTCCTCGACGTCCTCGACGAAGATCCGCTGGTCGCCCGCGATGTCGCGTTCGGCGACGTTGCCGGCGTAGCCGAGGTCCTCGGCGGTGATGTCGTCGAGGTTCGAGACGACGCGTGCGCCCGTCGAGCGTGCGAGCCGGGTGATGTCGCTGGACTTGGCGCGGCGCACGGCCAGGATGCCCTCCTGGGCGAGGTAGTGCTGGGCCATGTCGTCGATGCCCTGCTGGCAGAAGACGACGTCAGCACCGACGTCGACGAGCTGGTCGACCATCTCCTTCAGCTGCTCCTCCTCCTGGTCCATGAACTGCTGGAGCTGGTCGGGGTCGGTGACGTTGACTTCGGCGTCGATCTCCGTCTCCTTGACCTCCATCGCGGAGTCGAGCAGCGCGACGTTGGCGTCCTCGACGAAGTAGGGCATGTTGTCGTGGACGCGCTCCTTGTCCACGATGACGCCCTCGACGAGCTCGGACTCGTCGACGCTGCCGCCGACGGTCTTCTCGATCGAGACGTTGTCGGTGTCGATGCCGTCCTCGTCGACCACCGCGGTGACGGCCTCGACGACGAGCTCCGAGAGCAGGTCGCGGGCGCTCTCGGCACCCTTGCCCGTCATCGCGGTCGCGGCGATGTGTTCGAGGGTCTCGGTGTCGCTCTCGTCGACCTCGATCGCGGTCTCCTCGAGGATGTTCTTGGCCTCTTCGGCCGCCTCTCGGTAGCCCTGGGCCAGTGTGGTGGCGTGGATATCCTGGTCGAGGAGGTCCTCGGCCTTCTCGAGGAGTTCACCGGTCTCGACGACGGCGGTCGTCGTCCCGTCGCCGACCTCGTCCTCCTGGGTCTCGGCGACCTCGACGATCATGTTCGCGGCGGGGTGCTCGATGTCCATCTCCGAGAGGATGGTGACACCGTCGTTCGTGACGACGACGTCGCCCGCGTCGGAGACGAGCATCTTGTCCATCCCTTTCGGGCCGAGCGTGGTGCGTACCGCCTCAGCGACGGCCTGACCCGCCGTGATGTTCATCGACTGCGCGTCCTTTCCCGAGGTCCGCTGCGAGTCGTCCGAGAGTACGATGAGGGGCTGGTTGCCCATTTGCTGAGCCATAGTCACCTACCGATTGATTGGAGTTCTACATAAAAGTGACGGAAACGGTCGCTCGGATCGCGCCACGTGGCCGCGGTAGTGGCCATGATACCCACCCACAGACCTATTTATATGTCAAAACCGGTCGAGACCCACCTGCCGACGTCGGTAGCCCGCCGGGTCGCGAACCCACGGCGTTCGACGAGCCCGTTCGGCGTCGAGGTCGAGGTCGAGCGGGTCGGCGGCCGCGTGACCGGGACAGTCGGCGCTGCACTCGGCGGCCGGGTGGACGAACCGACCCTTCCACTCGCAGAACGGGAGGTCCCGCGCGCCCGCGTACTCGCCCGCGGCGGCGTTCGCACACGCCGGCGCGTCGTAGGTCCGCCAGCCCTTGCCGTAGGCGCGTTCGGCGATCCGTCGTCGGAGCCGTGCCTTCTCGGCGGGGCTCGCGGTTCGGATGGCGGTCCGGGTCGGCTCCCGACCGATCGGCTCGACCCCCGGTTCGTCGGGCGCGAGCGGGGTCGGCTCGCGAATCATCTCGTCGATCCCGGAGTCCGGGTCGAACCGCCAGACGCCGACCTCGTTCGGGATGCGGTGTAGGTGGGCCCCGGTGACGTGCGAGGCCGTCGCGAGCACGACCGCGTCGAACGCGCCGAGGCTCACGTCGGTCCGGAGCTGGCGTTCGAGATCGCCTGGCCTGTCGAGGTCGGGTTTGTTCTCGATGCCCACCAGCTCCCCGAACCAGTGCTCGGGATAGCGCGCCGCCTGCCGGACGTACTCCCGACCGTGACGGCGCTCGGATTCGAAGAAGCCGACCTCGACCGCCCGGTCGGTGGCCTCGCGGGCGCGTTCGGGGTGACAGTCGAAACAGTCCTTCCAGTAGCGCGCCTCGCCGACCCCCACGCGACTCTCGATGGCCGCGTCGGGGACCGTCCCCGCGGTGAGCCGGGTTCGGGCGTCGAAGTCGGGACCGGGCTCGACACACACGACGTCCATCACGCGCGTCCCCGCGAGGCTGGCCCCGAGCTGGCGGCTCACGACCCCGTCGAAGTCGGCTTCGAGGTGGGCACAGACCACCAGCTCGAACGCGAACTCGCGCACACCGGATCCACGACCCCGAACGGCAAAAGCGACGCGTCGAACTCAGACCCCGAGCGCCGCGGCGAGTTCGTCGAGCGTCTCGATCGTGAGGTTCGGGTCGCCGGCGAGACCGTCCCACGGCGAGCCCTTCCTATCGACCCACACGGCCTGGTTGCCGGCGTGCATCGAGCCCAAAACGTCGAACCAGCCCGCGGCGACGTGGGCGATCTCCTCGGCCGGCGTACCGGTTCGGGCGGCCGCGTGGCGATAGACCGCCGAGTCGGGTTTGAACGTGGATATCTCGTCGGCGCTGATGGTGTCCTCGAGGACCTCGCCGATGTCCGCCGACTCCACGAGCGAGTCGAGCATCGCGGGGTTGCCGTTCGAGAGCACGTAGCAGTCGTAGCCCGCGTCGTTGAGGCGTTCGATGCCGTCGCGGACGTCGTCGAAGACGTCGAGGTCGTGGTACTGTTCGAGGATCGCCTCGCGTTCGTCCTCGTCGAGGTCGACATCGTGGGTGGCGAGCGCGTATTCGAGCGCGTCGCGGTTGATGTCGTAGAACGGTTTGTAGGCGTCGACGTGGTTCGCGACGAAGGTGTAGGCGAGCGAGCGCGAGCGCCAGAGGGTCGAGACGGGTTCGGGCTCGGCGACGTGGTCGGCGAGCGCGCGCTCGACCGCCTCGACGTCGACGAGCGTGCCGTAGGAGTCGAAGGTCAGCGTCGTCACCGGGTCGGGGTCGAAGGTCATGCCCGATCCAGTGGGTCGCGGCGTTTCAACCCTCGCCGGACATCCCCGCCGGCGAGCCCGAGGCCCCGGCGGGCCGCTCGCCACCGTCGAGCGCGCCGTAGCCACGCTCGGTTTCGACGACCCCGAGGTCGCCGTCGAGCGTCACCCGAAGCGCCTCGGCGTCGAGTCGAATCGAAACGGCGAGTTCCCACGGGTCGGCCGAGCGGACCGTCACCGCATCGTGGTCGACACACCACGCGTGGTGCCAGAACGGCGTCGCACAGAGTTCGACCCCGTGGTCGTGGTGGAACGCGACGACCGCCGAGTGGTCGAGCAGCCGGAGTCCCACGGTCGACGGGATGGTGTGGTGACACTGGCGGCACTCGTGGACGACGCCGGTGAGTCGGTCGCCGTCGCGCTCGAACGCGGTCTCTATCCGACCGCCGCACTCGGGACACACCCCATCGGCCGCCAAACAGTGAAGATGGCGCACCCGCTGGTCGAACGCCGCCAGGACCTCCGCGCGGGTGCGGTCGTTCAGCCCGCCCGGCGGGAACGGCGCGTGGCCGTGGCGCGTTCCGCAGGCGGAACACGCGACCGTGAGGCGCTCGTCGGCGTAGCGCGCCCGGAGGTCGCCCCCGCAGGCGACGCAGGTCCCGTCCACCGCGAACGACTCGATGCGGGGGTCCTCGGTGAACGAGCCTTCGAGGATCGCCCGGACGACCTTCTCGCCGGCGTGGCGGAACTCGTAGCCACCCTCGACCTTCCGGACGAACTGGCCCGTGAGCTTTCCGAGGTGGTAGTTGAACTGCGCGCTGTCGTCCATCCCCACCGCTCGCCGGAGCTCCGAGAAACTCACCGGGGTCTCCGGCGCGCGCCAGAGCGCGTCGAGGATCGCCAGCCGGGACTCGTTGGCGACCACCGAGAACGCCTCCGCCGGCGGAAGGCAGTCCTCGCACGCCAGGATCGTTCGTTCGCTCATGATCCCTCATACGGAAGCTACTGACAAAACCGTTGCCTGAACCACGTTTTTGTAGGATAGTTGTCAATCTAGCGAGAACGTGTCTTTGTAGGACGTTTGTCCAGCCAGCGAAACGAGCGCGATTACTATTCCCGACGCAACTGAGAACCGCTAACCGCCCCGCATCAGCCACACGCCTCCCCAGCCGATTCGCTCCGTTCGTTTCACTCACTCCACTCATCCCTCGCACAGTGTCCGCGCTCGCGCGCTCACATCCGTTCGCGCACGACCGCGAGCGCGCGCCAACCGCTCCGATCGCAACCGCTCCGACCGCGACCGCACTACCACCGCGCTGCCGAGGCGTCGTCCTCGGTACCGTTCGGCGCACAGCCCGTCGCGGTCGTGGTGGACGCGGAGGCGACCAGTTCGTCGGCGAGGAGAAGGAGGACGCCGAGGGTGAGACCGAGGCTCGCGAGGCGGTCGCGGGTCCCGAGGAATCGGTCGCGGTCCGACGGCTCCGCCATGCCTGGGCGTGTCAGGGGTGGCGCATAGTCGTTGCCCCGTCGATGATCGGCGCGTTCAGCCCACAGGATGCCGGTTCCGACCGCCGCACGCGGAACAGCAGATTTATCAACGGTTCGGGCGTACCCATCCTATTCCTTTCGAGATGACACGGAACCACCAACAACCGGAGGTGAACATCGGGCTGGTCGGCCACGTCGACCACGGCAAGACGACCCTCGTCGAGGCGCTGTCGGGCTCGTGGACCGACCAGCACTCCGAGGAGATGAAGCGCGGCATCTCCATCAGACTCGGCTACGCCGACGCGACCTTTCGGCGCTTCCCGGACCGCGACGCCCCCGAGTGCTACACGGTGGCCGAGACCGACGAGAACGGGGTCGAGAGCGAACCCATTCGTACCGTCTCGTTCGTCGACGCCCCAGGCCACGAGACACTGATGGCGACGATGCTGTCGGGCGCGTCGCTGATGGACGGTGCGGTGCTGGTCGTGAGCGCCACCGAGACGGTGCCACAGGCCCAGACCCAGGAACACCTGATGGCGCTTGACTCGATCGGGATCGAGAACATCGTGATCGCCCAGAACAAGGTCGACCTCGTCGATGCCGACCGCGCGCGCCGGAACTACGAGGAGATCCAGGAGTTCGTCTCCGGCACCGTGGCCGAGGGCGCGCCGGTGGTTCCCGTGAGCGCGGGCCAGGAGGCGAACCTCGACATCCTGATCCAGGCGATCGAGGAGGAGATCCCCACCCCGGAACGCGACCCTGATTCGGACGCCCGCCTCCACGTCGCCCGGAGTTTCGACATCAACAGGCCAGGAACGCACGCCGACGAGCTGCTGGGCGGGGTGCTCGGTGGCAGCCTCGTCGCGGGCGAGATGAACGTCGGCGACGAACTCGAACTCCGCCCGGGGCGAGAAGTCGAACACGGTGGCGAGACCGAGTGGCAGCCGATCGCCACCGACATCCGGTCGCTCCAGGCCGGTGGCGAGTCGGCCGAAACCGTGACGCCGGGCGGGCTGCTCGGCGTCGGGACGGGCCTCGACCCGAGCCTGACGAAGGGCGACGGACTGGCGGGCCAGATCGCCGGGCCGCCGGGCTCGCTCCCGCCGACCCGCGAGGACTTCACGATGGACGTCTCGCTGCTCGACCGGATCGTCGGCGAGGACGAGGCGATCGAGCCCGTCTCGACGGGTGAACCCCTGATGCTCACCGTCGGCACCGCGACCACGGTGGGGGCGGTGACGAGCGCGCGTGAGGACGAGTGTGAGGTCTCGCTGAAGCGGCCGGTCTGTGCGGCCGAGGGCACCCAGATCGCCATCAACCGCCGGGTCGGCGCGCGGTGGCGGCTCATCGGTATCGGAACGCTCACGGGATGAGGGTCCTGATGGACACCAACGCGCTGATGATGCCGATCGAGTGCGACGTCCGGGTGTTCGACGAGCTCGAACGCCTCCTGACGAACCCCGAACTCCTCGTTCCGCGTGCCGTGCTCGACGAACTCGACGAGCTCGCGGGGTCACACGGCGAGGAAGCCGTCGCGGCGAGCGTCGGGCGCGACCTCGCCGAGCGGTGTTCGCCGCTCGATCATCGGGAGGAGTACGCCGACGACGCCTGCGTCGAACTCGCGACCGACCGTCGGTGCGACCTCGTCTGCACCAACGACCGCCCGCTGCGCGACCGCCTGCTGGAGACCGGCGTCCCGGTCATCGGAGCCCGGGGCAACACCCTCGCGATCACGGAGTCATAAATGTACAAACGAGTCAGACTCACCGACACGATCGAAGTACCGCCACACCTGCTCGCCGACGTCTCGTCGACCATGGTGAAACACCTCCTCCAAGACAAGCTCGAGGGGCGCCTCGACGAGGACGTCGGCAGCGTGGTCAGCGTCACCGAGGTCCACGACATCGGCGACGGCCGTGTGCTGCCCGGTCGGCGTGGTCACGAGGGCTCGGTCTACTACGAGGCCGAGTTCGACGCGATCACCTTCGACCCACAGATGCAGGAGGTCATCGACGGCGAGGTCGTCGAGATCGTGAGCTTCGGCGCGTTCGTCGGGATCGGCCCCATCGACGGCCTGCTCCACGTCTCGCAGATCTCGGACGAATATCTCGCCTACGACGAGGAGGGTCAGATGCTCGCCTCGCGCGAGTCGAACCAGACCCTCGGGGTCGGTGATGCCGTTCGGGCCCGGATCGTCACCAAGAGCATCGACGAGCGCAACCCACGCGACTCGAAGATCGGGTTGACCGCGAAACAGGTCGGACTCGGCAAACACGGCTGGCTCCGCGAGGAGCGCGAGGCCGCCGCGGCGGGTGAGTGAGCGTGGCGACCAGACGCGTCTGCCGCGAGTGCCACCGGGTGCTCGACTCGCCCGACCAGCAGACCTGTCCCGCCTGCGGCTCGTCGAGCCTCACCGAGGATTGGGCGGGCTACGTGGTGATCGCCCACCCCGAGACCAGCGAGATCGCCGCCGAGATGCAGGTCACTGAACCCGGCCGCTACGCGCTGAAGGTTCGCTGACGTGGCCGACCACGGGACGGACGAGGAGAGCGACACCGACGGTTCGGACGTCGTTCTCCGTCTCCCCGACGAGCTTCGCGGCGCGTTCAAGGAGCCGTTCGGCCCGGTCTTCACCGATACCGATCGACTCGTCGCGGAGCTCGGCGAACCGGTCGTCGCGGTCGGCGACGTCGTGACCCGTCACCTCACGCGGGCGGGCGTCCGTCCCGACCTCGCGGTCGTGGACTGGGTCACCGAACGTGAGGCGCTCCCGGACGACGAACTCCCGGATATCACGGGCTACGAGAGCCGGACCGACGTCGAGAACCCGGCGGCGGGGCTGGCCCACGAACTCCTGGACGCCCTCCAAGACGGGATCGAGCGAGGCGAGACCGCCGTCGTCGTGGTCGAGGGCGAGGAGGACCTCGCGGCGCTGCCGGTGCTCGCCATCGCCCCCGAGGGGGCGAGCGTGGTCTACGGCCAGCCGGGCGAGGGCATGGTCCACGTCGAGATCGACACCGAGATCGGCGAACACGCGCGCGGCCTCCTCTCGCGGATGGACGGCGACCACGACCGAGCGCGGCGCGCGCTCGACCTCGAATAGCGTTTTTTGGCCCCGAGAACGGGTCGAACGCACGGCGCAGTTATCTTCACGAACGAACAGTAGAGTGGCATGAGGCTCGTTCAGATACTGATCCCCGAGGGAGCGCGCGAGTCGATCGTGGGATCGCTCGACGACGAGGGGGTCGACTACGCGATGTGGGCGGAGACCGGGCGCGGCGACTTCGAGGCCGTGGTCTCCTTTCCGGTGCCGACCGGCGGCGTCGAGCCGGTTCTCTCGCGCCTCCGTGAGGAAGGGCTCGAAGAGGACGCCTACACGATCGTTCAATCCACGGAGACGGTCGTCTCACGCCGGATAGACGACCTCCGTGGGCGGTACACCGACCTCCGCATCTCGCGTGAGGAACTCGTCGCGCGGGCCGCCGAACTCGCGCCGGAGACCTCGACGTTCTTCATCTTCCTGGTGGTGAGCACGCTCATCGCGACGGCGGGGCTCCTGCTCGACTCGACGGCGACCATCATCGGCGCGATGGTGATCGCCCCGCTCATGGGACCCGCCATCTCCGCGAGCGTCGGCACAGTGCTCGCGAAGGACGACATGGCCTCGCGCGGCCTGGCGCTCCAAACGACCGGACTGGCGGCCGCGGTCGCGACGGGTGCCGTCTTCGGGTTCCTGCTGAAAGAGACCGTCCTCCTGCCGCCGGTCGATATTCGTACTATCCCGCAGGTCGCCGAACGCACCTCGCCGAACTTCCTCTCGCTGTTTCTGGCGCTGGGCTCGGGTATCGCAGGTGCCGTGAGCCTGATTCGGGGAGCCGGGTCGGCGCTCGTCGGCGTCGCGATCGCGGTGGCGCTCATCCCGCCGGCCGCCACTGCGGGCCTCGGGCTCGCGTGGGGCTATCCGGGCGTCACGATCGCTGCGGGCGTGCTCGTGCTGGTGAACCTACTCGCGGTCAACCTCTCGGCGCTCGTGCTGTTCTGGCTCGCCGGCTACCGCCCGGAGTTCGGGACGTACGCGGCCCGGACCCGTCGTCGAGTCCGGGCCCACGTCGCGGCCGTCGTGGGCGGGATCGCGCTGCTCTCGGTCGTGCTCGGGCTCGTCACGGTGGCCTCCTTCGAGACCGGGACGGTCGAGTACACCACCGACAGCGAGGTCGAAGCGATGTTCGATAGCGGCCGGTTCGACGGGCTCCAGTTCGAATCCGCGAGCGTCGACTACACCATCACCGACGTGCTGTTCGGCGAACCGGCGACGGTGGCCGTCGTCGCCGAACACGGACCCAACGCACGGATCCCACCCGGGGTCGCCCAGGACATCGACGACCAGTTGACGAACGAGACGGGCGAACCAGTCGCCGTCGACGTCGTGTTCGTGCGGGGACAGCGCTCGGCGACGTGAGTCGGCGGAACGAGCGGGTCGCCGGGACCGACACACCTACACGGGGGACGGCCGGACGGTTCGTGATGGATCATCGACCACTGGGTTCGACCGGTCACGACGTCTCGGAAGTCGGGTACGGAACCTGGAACATCGGGGGAAGCTGGGGCGACGTCGCGGACGAAGAGGGCCACGCGGCCATCGAGGCGGCGCTCGACGAGGGGGTCACGTTTCTCGACACCGCCGACGTCTACGGCGACGGCCGGAGCGAACGCCTAATTCGGGAGGTGCTCGACGACCGGGACGAGGAACCGACCGTGGCGACGAAGGCCGGTCGGCGGCTCGACCCCCACGAGGCCGAGGACTACGACCTCGAACACCTCCGTGGGTTCGTCGACCGGAGCCGCGAGAACCTCGGCCACGAGACCCTCGACCTGCTCCAACTCCACTGCCCGCCGACCGAGGCCTACTACCAGCCCGAGACGTTCGACGCGCTCGACGTCCTCGTCGAGGAGGACCGGATCGACCACTACGGCGTGAGCGTCGAGCGGATCGAGGAGGGGCTGAAGGCGATCGAGTATCCCGGCGTCGAGACGGTCCAAGTGATCTTCAACCCGTTCCGCCAGCGGCCCGCGGAGGCGCTGTTCGCCGAAGCCGAGCGCGCGGACGTGGGGGTCATCGTGCGCGTCCCGCTCGCCTCCGGCCTCCTCACGGGTGCTATCGACGCCGACACCGAGTTCGAGGAGAACGACCACCGCAACTTCAACCGCGAGGGCGAGGCGTTCGACGTCGGCGAGACGTTCGCGGGCGTGCCGCTGGAGGAGGGCGTCGCGGCCGTCGAGGACCTCCAACGAGTCGTGCCCGAGGAACTCACGCTCGCGCAGTTCGCGCTCCGGTGGATCCTCGACTTCGACGCGGTCTCGACGGTGATCCCGGGCTCGACCAGCCCCGAGCACATCGCCGAGAACGTCGCGGCGAGCGGGTTCGAGCCGCTGAGCCACGAGCGCCACGGGGCGGCGCGCGATGTCTACGAGAGCCGGATCGCCGAGCACGTCCACCATCGGTGGTAGGTCGGGAAGATGGACGGACTCACCGACCCCGAAACGCTGCGCGACCGCGACGACGTCGAGTTCGTCGAGGAGTCGGCGGAAGCGCATCAGGACCACTTCGAGCTGTACGAACCCATCGCGGGGATGGCCATCGTGGGCGTCACCGACGGGCGCGGACGGCTGCTGCTCTTAAAGCGCGAGGACGCACCGATCCCGGTATTGCCCTACGGCCGGACCGATCCCGGTGCCGACTGGGTGGCGAGCGCGCGCGAGGCGGTCGCGGACTCGACCGACGTCGAGGTCGCGATCGAGGGCGTGCGGCGGGTCCGTCACCACATCTACCGTGCCGAGTCGGGCGCGGAGACGACCGGCTACGACGTGGTGTTCGCCGCGACGCCGGTGGACGGCGGGAGCGATCCGGACGGGGGCCACGACTGGCGTGCGTCGTGGCGTGAGATGGGGACCCTCGACCTCCCCGACGACCCGGACAACGACGTGCTGAACGACATCCGGCTGTTCGTCGAATAGTTCGCTGAACACCTCGAAAGCCGGAAGTCAACACGAAATCCTTTTTGCCGTTTCAGGGAGAAGGTGGGGTAATGGAAATAGAGATCACTGCGGAGGAGGAGAACCCGATGCTCCACCGCACCGACGTGCGGTTCGAACTCATCCACGACCAAGAGACGCCGTCGCGGCTCTCGGTTCGCGACAGCCTCGCCGCGCGGCTCAACAAGGACGCGGGCGAGGTCGTAATCCACGAACTCGACACCAAGTTCGGGATGCGCCGAACCCTCGGCTACGCCAAGGTCTACGACAGCGCCGACGACGCCCTCGAAGTCGAGCAGGCCTACATGCTCGAACGCAACAAGATCGCGGGCGACGGGGACGACGTCGAAGCGGAGGAGGCCTGAATGTCTCGTTCGGACCTCTACAACGACGACGGCACCACCGACCGCGAGCAGTGTCCCCGGTGTGGCGACGCGTTCCTCGCCGACCACGGCGACCGCTCGCACTGCGGTCGGTGTGGCTACACCGAGTGGAACTGAGGCGATGTGTCGGGCGGGCACGGGCATCGTGAACGACCGAGTGACGGGGACGTGAGCGGGCGGATGCGCGTTCTCGGTATCGAGGGTACCGCGTGGGCGGCGAGCGCGGCGCTGTTCGATCCCGAAACGGACGACGTTTCGATCGAGAGCGACGCCTACCAGCCCGAGACCGGCGGGATCCATCCGCGCGAGGCCGCCGAACACATGCGCACGGCGATCCCGGCCGTGGTCGAGACGGTGCTCGACGAAACGGGGGAGGGGGGCATCGACGCGGTGGCGTTTTCCCAGGGACCAGGGCTCGGCCCGTGTCTCCGGATCGCGGGCACCGCCGCCCGCGCGCTCGCGCTCTCGCTCGACGTGCCGCTCGTCGGGGTGAACCACATGCTCGCCCACGCCGAGATCGGTCGCCACCGGTCGAACTTCGACTCGCCGATCTGTCTCAACACCAGCGGCGCGAACGCCCACGTCCTCGGGTTCGTCGGCGGGCGGTACCGGATCCTGGGGGAGACGATGGACACCGGGATCGGCAACGCGCTCGATAAGTTCACCCGCCACCTCGACTGGTCGCACCCCGGGGGGCCGAAGGTCGAACGCGCCGCGCGCGCGGGGAGCTACACCGATCTTCCCTACGTGGTCACCGGGATGGACTTCTCCTTTTCCGGAATCATGAGCGCCGCGAAGGAGGCCGTCGACGACGGGGTCCCCGTCGAGGACGTCTGTTTCTCGCTCCAGGAGACGACGTTCGCGATGCTCACCGAGGTGGCCGAACGCGCGCTCGCGCTCACCGGGAAGACCGAACTCGTGCTCGGCGGCGGTGTGGGCCAGAACGCACGGCTCCAAGCGATGCTCGGGGAGATGTGTGCGGCCCGCGGGGCCGAGTTCTTCGCGCCCGAGGCGCGCTTCCTGCAGGACAACGCCGGGATGATCGCGGTGCTCGGCGCGAGGATGGCCGAGGCCGGGGAGACCATCCCGGTCGAGTCCTCGCGGATCGATTCGGGGTTCCGCCCCGACCAGGTCGCGGTGACGTGGCGCGACCCCGACCCGCCACGGCAGTCCGACCCCGAGACCGACCACCAGGGCGCAGAGGCGGTGGTCGAGTTCGAGGGCGACCGGGTGGTGAAACGTCGTCTCCCCAAATCCTACCGCCATCCCACGCTCGACGACCGGCTCCGGCGCGAGCGCGTCGTCGAGGAGGCGCGCCTCACGAGCGCCGCGCGCCGGCTCGGGGTGCCGACGCCGGTGGTCGACGACGTCGACACCCACGAGACGCGGTTGGCTCTCGAACGCGTCGGCGACGCCGACCTCCGCGACCGGCTGGAGGTGGATGCGGGAGCGGGCACGGACCGGGTCCGTGCGGTCGCCGACCACCTCGCGAGGCTCCACGACTCGGGGATCGTCCACGGCGACCCGACGACCCGAAACGTCCGGGTGAGTGGGGAGACGGCCGACGACGGCCGAACCTACCTCATCGACTTCGGGCTCGGCTACTACACCGACGCGGTCGAGGACCACGCGATGGACTGTCACGTCTTCGAACAGTCGCTCTCGGGAACGGCCACGGAGCCCGACCGGCTCCGCGAGGCCTTCGAGGCGCGCTACGCCGAACGTGGCGACCGCGAGGTACTCGACCGTCTCCGGGAGATCGAGGGTCGCGGGCGATACCAGTAGCGCGAGACCAGTAAATCACTTAACGGGGGCCGCCCAATGGGGGGACATGGCAGACGAACGACCACCGTCCGGCGAGATCTTCGGCGTCCCGTACAACTTCAACCGCCCGAGCCTCGGTCGGATGCTGTCGGCGTACTGGCAGCCCGGCGAGGAGATGCTGGTGAAGAAGCCGTTCGGGGTCGGCTACACCCTGAACCTCGCCAACTGGCGGTCGTGGATCGTCCTCGGCGTCGCCGCCTTCCTGGTCGCCCAGGAGAGCAAGGGCGAGGAGACGAGCGAGTACGAGGAGAACGAGGAGCCGGTCGAAGTCATCGTCGACTGATCGACGCCTACTTTTCGGCGAGTTCCCCATACCCGGCATGCTCAGGTACGTGACGACCAACGAGGGGAAGGTCCGCGAGGCGCGGGCGTACATCGACTGTGACCCCCTCGACTACGACTACACCGAGGTGCAGGCCCCCGACCTCGGGACGATCGCGGCCCACGGCGCGCGCGAGGCCTACACCCACGCGGACGAACCCGTGATCGTCGACGACGCCGGCCTGTTCGTCGACTCCCTCGATGGGTTTCCGGGACCGTACTCCGCGTACGTCGAGGACACCCTCGGCGTCGAGCGTGTCCGGCGGCTCGTGACGGACCAAGAGGATGCGGATGGGGCCGCCGAGAACACCCGGGCGGCCTTCCGGTGTGTGCTGGCCTACTGCGACGGCGGGTCGTTCGACGCGAGTCCGGACCCGGTCGACCGGGACGACCGCGCGCTCGCGGCCGCGGCGGGTGACGAGTCGAACGAGGGCCTGCCGGTGAAGCTCTTCGAGGGCGTGGTGCGCGGGCGGATCGTCCCGGCGCGCGGCGACGGCGGGTTCGGCTACGACCCGATCTTCGAACACGACGGCACCACGTTCGCGGAGATGGACACGGCGGAGAAGAACGCGGTCTCCCACCGCGGACGCGCGCTGGCGTCGTTCGGCGAGTGGCTCGGCGAGCGCGGGGAGTAGCGCGACCCGGGCGCGGCGAGCGGGTACCGAATGGGAACGCACAAAGTGGCTGGCGTCCCCACCACGAACATGACCAGGATCGCGGGGCTGGCGGGGAACCGGGGCCGGAACCTGCTGCGGATCGCCGAACGGGAACCCGGCGGGGCGGAGCTCGCGGTCGTCCTCACCGACGACCCCGACGCGCCGGTACTCGATAGCGCGGCCGAGCGCGGGGTTCCCACCGAAGTCGTCGAACAGGGCGAGGACTCGCGCGAGGCCCACGAGCGCCGCCTGCTCGACGCGCTCGACGGCTACGACGTCGACCTCGTTTGCCTCGACGGCTATATGCGCGTGCTCACCGGCGTGTATCTCGACGACGCGCCACCCACGTTCAACGTTCACCCGTCGCTACTGCCCGCCTTCCCGGGGGCCGACGCCCACGAACAGGTCCTCGATTCGGGCGTTAGCGTCACGGGCTGCACCGTCCACGTCGCGACCGAGGAGGTCGACAAGGGACCGATCGTGACTCAGGAGGCAGTACCGGTGTACGCCAACGACGACGCCGAGTCGCTGAAGACCAGGGTGCTCCAGCGAGCCGAGTTCGCGGCCTATCCGCGTGCCGTCCGGTGGTTCGCCGAGGGCGCGATCGAGATCGAGGGTGAGGGCGACGACCGGCGGGTTCGGGTCGAACGCGACGCGACCGACGACTTCCCGAGCCGGCGGATGGCCACCGAGGAGCGCGGGGCACAGCTCAGGTACGGCGAGAATCCCCACCAAGCCGCGGCGGTCTATTCGGACCCGACGAGCGAGGCCACGAGCGTGGTCGACGCCGACCAGTTGAACCCCGACGCGAAGGCGCTCTCGTACAACAACTACAACGACGCCGACGGCGCGCTCGGGCTGATCGAGGAGTTCGACGAGCCGGCCGCCGCGGTTATCAAACACACCAACCCCGCGGGCTGTGCGACCGCCGACGACCTCGCGACGGCCTACGAGCGCGCGCTCGCCACCGATCCGATGAGCGCGTTCGGCGGGATCGTCGCGCTCAACCGCGAGTGCGACGCCGCGACCGCCGAGCAGGTCATCGACTCCTACAAGGAGGTCGTGGTCGCACCGGGCTACACCGACGACGCGCTCTCGACCCTCCGGGAGAAGGAGAGTCTCCGGGTGCTCGACGTCGGCGAGTTCGGTGCGCAGGCGCGCTTTCGCGAGAAACCCCTCGCCGGCGGTCGGCTCGTCCAGGAGCGCGACGCGCAGGTCATCACACCCGACGACCTGGAGGTCGTCACCGAACGCGAACCGACCGACGAGCAGTTGGAGACGATGTGTTTCGCCTGGCAGGTCATCAAACACGTCAAGTCGAACGCGATCCTGCTCGCCGACGGCACCGAGACCGTCGGGGTGGGGATGGGCCAGGTCTCGCGAGTCGACGCGGTGCGGCTGGCGGCGATGAAGGCCGACGAACACGCCGAGGGGAAGGGTCCCGAAGGGTCGGTGCTGGCGTCGGACGCGTTCTTCCCGTTCCCCGACGGCATCGAGGCGGCGGCCGCGGCCGGCGTCGACGCGGTGGTCCAGCCCGGCGGCTCCATGCGGGACGACGAGGTGGTCGCGGCGGCCGACGACCTCGGTCTCGCGATGGCCCACACCGGCCAGCGCGCCTTCCGCCACGACTGAACCGGCCGATCCGCGGCCCACAAGGTTCGAGCAATCCACCTATCGACGAACCGTCGGCGATGCTGGTATCACAACCGCTAAGTGAATCCCGCACCGTTTTCGAGATAGCTAAAACCGACTCCCGGCACCGGGATCGGCCTTCATCAAAGAACATGACACAGGGACCAGATACGGGAGCGTCCTCCAGTTCGTCCGGTCTGCCCTCGCGTCGACGGTTTCTGACTGTGGCCGCGGCCGGCACGCTCGCCGGCGTCGGCGGGCTCACGGGAGCCGCCGCCCAGTCACAGCCCGAGACTATCGAGCTCGATGGCACGACCGCCGGCTGGGTCGGTCGAGCCCCCGGCCGGATCGAGGGCGCGACCAACCCGACCCTCCACCTCGAAGCCGGTACCGACTACCGGATCACGTGGACGAACACCGACGGCGCGCCACACAACATCGAGATACACGACGCCGACGGGGCCGTCCTCGAACGGACGGAGGTCATCTCCGGGAAGGGGAAGACCCAGACCCTCGCGTTCACCGCGACCGAGGAGATGGCGACCTACCTCTGTGAGGTCCACCCGACCACGATGGTCGGCGACGTCAGTTTCGAGCCGGCGACCGAGACCACGACGAGCGGGGTCGAGGTGGACGAGTCGTACTTCGAGAAGGGACCGCAGATACGAACCGAGACGGTCGCCGACGAGGGTCTCACCGCGCCGCTGGACCTCGCGGCACCGCCGGGCGAGCGCGGCCGCTTCTTCATCGTAGATCAAGTGGGCCAGATCTACGTCTACGACATCGGTTCCGGCGAGCGCGAGACCTTCTTCGACCTCAGCGACCAGCTCGTCGACTTCGGGAACCTCCCGAACGAAAAGGTGATCGACGAACGCGGCCTGCTCGGGCTCGCGTTCCACCCGAACTTCGCCGAGAACCGCAAGTTCTACGTGGCCTACAGCGCCCCGCGGCGCGAGGGCACGCCCTCGAACTACACCCACACTCAAGTGGTCGAGGAGTACGAGGCGAACGCGGACGGCACGGCGGCGCTACCCGAAACCCAGCGCGTGCTGCTCGAAATGCCCTCGCCGTACTACACCCACAACGGCGGCGCGCTCGCGTTCGGCCCCGACGACGGCTACCTCTACATCAGCATCGGCAACGGGGGCGGCGCGCTGAAGTCGGAAAAGCAGGTCGACGACTGGTACGCCCCGAACCGGGGCGGGAACGGTCAGGACGTCGGCCACAACCTCCTGGGGAGCATCCTCCGGATCGACGTCGACACGCAGGACGGTGGGAAAGCCTACGGCATCCCCGACGGCAACCCGCTGGTCGACGACGCGGGCCTCGACGAACACTTCGCGTGGGGCTTTCGCAACCCCTGGCGGATGGACTTCTCCGGCGGCCGGCTGATGGCCGCCGACGTCGGACAGGCGCGGTACGAGGAGGTCGACGTCGTCGAGAAGGGCGGCAACTACGGGTGGAACATCAAGGAAGGGACCCACTGTTTCGCCGCGACCGGCAACCCGGGCGACACGCGGGCGTCGTGTCCGAGCCGCACCCCCGACTCGGTGCGCGGCGGCGAGCCGCTGATCGACCCCGTCGTCGAGTACCCCCACCCGAACGTCGAGGACGGCCCCGGGGCCGGCATCTCCGTGATCGGCGGCTACTTCTACGAGAACGCGACCATCCCGGAGCTCGAAGACCGGTACGTCTTCGGCGACTACTCGAAGGGGAAGGCCGAACCGACGGGGTCGCTGTTCGCCGCCACCCCGACCGACGAGGGCCAGTGGTCGACCGAGGAGATAACGCTCGCCGACACCGACAACGGTCATCTGAACGGGTTCTTGCTGTGTGTCGGTCGGGACAACGACGGCGAACTCTACGCGCTGACGACCGACGAACTCGGGCCGACGGGCGAGACCGGGGCCGTCCAGCGCCTCCGGCCGCCCGCGGCCGAAGAGACGACGGCCGCCGACACCGAGACGCCGGGTCGACCGCCGACCGCGACGGCGACCGCCGAGCCAACCCCGACCGCGACCGACACCGAGACGGCCACCGCGACCGAGGAACCGACGCCGACCGCGACCGAGAGCGCGACGACCACGAACGCGCCGAACGGAACCGAGGACGGTGGGGTCGGCCGGTTCGTCCCGGGGAGCGGACCCGGGTTCGGCGTGCTCGCGGGGCTGGCGGGCGTCGTCGGCATCGCCGCCCGACTGGTGTCCCGGGGCGGGGACGAATGACCGAGGCCGGATCGCCCGTCCGGGCCGGACGGCGACGCGGACGGGACCACTCGCCGGAGCGTGAGAGCTGACAATGAACTTCGATACCACCACGACGGAACGACTCGCACCGAACGGAACGACCCGCAGACGATTTCTCCGGACGGCGGCCGCGGTCGGCGCGCTCGC
Organism: Halococcus sp. IIIV-5B; assembly: GCF_003602035.1. Lineage (NCBI taxonomy): Archaea > Methanobacteriati > Methanobacteriota > Halobacteria > Halobacteriales > Halococcaceae > Halococcus > Halococcus sp. IIIV-5B. The sequence continues at coordinate 78,209 of NZ_QZWE01000018.1, forward strand.
CGGTGTCGGGGGCCTCGCCGGCGCACAGTCGGAGCCCGAGACGTTCAGTTTCGGTGGCGAGGTCGGGGGCTGGATCGGGCGCTCGCCCAATTCGATCGCCGACGAGACCAACCCCCCGCTCCGGCTCGAAGCCGGCACGACCTACGTGTTCGAGTGGGAGAACACCGACGGCCAGCCCCACAACGTCGCCTTCCTCGACGACGACGACAACTCCATCGAGCGCAGCGAGATCATCTCGGAACAGGGCGCGACCCAGAGCTACGAGTTCACCGCGACCGAGGAGATGGCGGCCTACATCTGCGACGTCCATCCCGTCTCGATGCGCGGGGAGATACTGTTCGGCGACGAGACCGCGACACCGGAGAACACGAACGCCGAACCCTACGTCCCGAAGGGCGCGTCGGTGCGGCTCGAAACCGTCGCCGACGGCGGTCTCGTCGCACCGCTCGACTTCGAGACCCCGCCGGGTGGGTCGGCGATGTACATCGTGGACCGGTTCGGCCAGGTCTACCTCCGGGACTCCGACGGCCTCCGTGACGAGCCGTTCATCGACGTGAGCGACCGGATCGTCGAGATCACCGGCGAGATGGGACTGCTCGGGATGGCCTTCCACCCCGAGTACGAGGAGAACAACACGTTCTACCTGCGTTACAGCGCTCCGATCCGGGAGGGAACCCCGGAGGAGTTCGACCACACCGAGGTCCTCGCCGAGTTCACGGCGAACGACGACGGTACCAGCGCCGACCCCGACTCCGAGCGGACGATCATGGAGATCCCCTCGCCGTACGACACCCACAACTCGGGAGCGATCGTCTTCGGGCCCGAGGACGGCTACCTCTACATGGGCATGGGCGACGGCGGCGGGGCCCACGACACCGACCTCGGCCACGTCTCCGATTGGTACGAGGCGAACGAGGGCGGCAACGGTCAGAACGTCTCCGAGAACCTGCTAGGTGGCATCCACCGGATCGACGTCGACAGTCAGGAGGGCGAGAAAGCCTACGGGATCCCCGACGACAACCCGCTGGTGGAGGGAGCAGGGCTCGACGAGTACTACGCGTGGGGCCTCCGTAACCCCTGGCGGATGGGGTTTTCCAATGGGGATCTCTACGCCTCCGACGTCGGGCAGAACATGTTCGAGGAGATCGACCTGATCGAGAAGGGCACCAACTACGGCTGGAACGTCCGCGAGGGGACCCACTGTTTCAGCCCCGGTCCCGAGGGGAGTCGAAATCCGCCGGAGTCGTGTCCCACCCACACCCCCGAGG
>NZ_QZWE01000019.1:0-73279 GCF_003602035.1 Halococcus sp. IIIV-5B
GGGATGGGGGGCGGCATCGTCACCGGGCTCGCCATCGTCCTCGTGCTGTTCGTCGTCCAACTAGGGTGGGAGATACTCTACGTCCAGCGGTTCGCCTACCGGCTCACCGACGACAGCCTCGACATCGACTCCGGGGTGCTCTCGCGACGCGAACGATCCATCCCGATCCAGCGGGTCCAGAACGTCGACATCACCCGGGACCCGTTCGCACGGCTCGCGGGGCTCGCGGCGGTGGCGTTCGAGACCGCCGGCGGGGGCGACGACGCCGAGGGCGAGATCCGCTACGTCACCACGACGGAGGCCGAACGCCTCCGGAACGAGATCCAGCGGCTGAAGCGCGCGAACACCGGGAGCGGGTCGAGCGAAACGACCGATTCGATCGACGAGAACCGGACGGAAACGACGGACGAGGACCGAGAGGAACTGTTCGTCCTCTCGACCCGCGACCTCCTGGCGGCGAGCGCGCTCTCGCTCGACCTCAGACCGCTCCTGCCGGTGGCGCTGCTGGTCTTCGAGGGGACGCGGTATCTCCCGAACGGGGTCGCGAGCGCCGTGGTCGGCAGCCCGAGGCTCGGTGTGGTGCTGACCGCCGCCGGGTCGTTCCTCGCGGGCGCGGCCGTGACCTTCGCGCGGTTCTACGGTTTCCGGCTCTGGCGGTCGGGCGACGAACTCCGTTACGAGCGCGGGCTGGTGAGCCGGTACACGGGGTCGATACCGTTCGAGAAGATCCAGCACCTCGTCGTGAGCGAGAACGTCCTCCTGCGCCGGTTCGGCTACGCGGCGCTCGACGTCGAGACCGCGGGCTACGGGAGCCAGAGTGCGGCCACTCGGGGCTCGGAGTCGGTCGTGCCGTTCGCCGAGCGCGGGGCGGTGCTGGCGCTCGCGCGCTCGATAGACGGGTTCGAGTTCGACACGCCCACCTTCTCCCAGCCGCCGAAACGCGCCCGACGGCGCTACGCCGGCCGGTACGCCATCGCGGTCCTACTAGTGACCGGCGGGCTGTTCGTCGCGAACCGACTGCTCGCGTTCGACCCGCTCCGGTGGTGGTTCGCACCGCTCGCGCTCCTGATCGCCGTGCCGTTCGCGGCCCACTACACCTGGCTCCATCGCGGCGTGGCGACCGACGAGGGGTTCGTGCTGACCCGCAACGGCTTCTGGCGACGGACCACCGAGGTGGTCCCCTACTATCGCGTTCAGACCGTGAACGAGGACCACACGCTCTTCCAGCGCCGGTGGAACCTCGCCACGGTCGTGGTCGACACCGCGGGGACGGGAAGCCTGGGTCGCGAGGGCGCACGCGCCGTGGATTTCGACCGACGCGAGGCCGACGCGCTTCGCGAGACCGTTCGACGACGGCTTCGACGAAGCGTGATCGAGCGCCGGGTGGAGCGCCGCCGCCGGTCCAGCGGCTCGTGACGACCCGGTGCGAACGGCTGGCCGCGAAAGTATTGGAGACTCGTATCGGAGAACCGGCATGTTGAAGGTGGTTCCGTCGGCACGAACGGTGAAATGAGGGAGCAGGCGTGAACACGCGGCGGGCGGTCGGCGGAGTCGTCGGGCTGGCGATCCTCCTGGGCGTGGCGTACGTGGCCAGACCCTGGCTCCAGTGGCTGGTCTACGGGCTCTACACGACACCGATCGCGTGGGTGTTCGTTCCGGTCGGGCTCGTCGCCGTGGCCTACTTCGGGGTCTCGTTCGAGTCACGCGAGGCGAACCGGCCGCTCGGGATCGCGCTCGGCCTCGTGGTCGTGGCGGTGATCGTGCTGACCTCGGTCGGCGGGCTCTACGCACAGACGACGCTCGCCGACCGGACGATGGCCGGCGCGACGCCGACCCAGGAGCTCTCGCCCGCCGACGCCGACCACCCGCGGGTCGTCACCCGGAACGTCTCGGACAACTACGCCGCCAACACCCTCCAGCTCTCGCGCTATCGGGTCTCGAACCCGGACGTCACCTTCCGGAACGGCACCCCGTACTGGTCGTACGCGCTCTCGCCGGACGGGGTCCGGAACCACTTCGCACTGAAACAGGACGGGACGGTGCTCGTCAACATGAGCGCCCAGAACGCGAAGGTCGAGACCGTCAGGGGCGAACTCGACGCGGGCATCGGCACCGCGTGGTACAACAACTACCGGTGGAGCGTGCTCAAACAGGGGCAGTACCTCGTCGACTACGGCGACCCGTTCATGGTTCCCCATCGGAACGAGTCGTACATCGCGGTGCCGTACACCAAACCCAGTTTCCACGTTCGGGCGCTCCCGGTCCCGCTACCCTACACCGTGCCGGAGTGGGGTGGCGTGGCGCTGGTCGCGCCGGACGGCAGCGTGACCGACCTCTCGCCCGCGGAGGCCCGCTCGAATCCCGTGCTTCGGGGGCAGAAGCTCGTCCCCTTCGACCTCACGCGTGAGCGAGTGACCGCCACGAAGTACCGCAACGGCATCCTCAACACCCTCCCCGTGGTCGGCTCGCACACCGACGAGATCGAGGTGGCCGCCATGCCCGGCGGCGGCAACGAGCAGCCGTATCTCGTGCCCACGGCGGACGGCACGAAGTACGTGGTCGCGGTCGAGCCGTTCGGGAACGCACAGGGTCTCCGGGAGGTCTGGGAGATCGACGGCCGGACCGGCGAGGCCTCGGTCTATCGCAGCCCTTCAGGCGAGTCACTGTTCGGTCCCCGGAAGGCCGCCGACTACGTTCGGCAGGCGAGCCGAACCACCGACTGGAACCGGTTCTCGCCGGCCGAGCCGCTGCCGGTGGCGGTCGACGACCGGCTCTACTGGATGGTGAAGGTCGTCCCCGAGGGCGGGTCCGGGATCTCGTACGTGGCGTTCGTGAACGCCGAGTCCTCGAACGTGCAGGAGACCGCCCCGACCGCCGCGGTCGAGGAGTTCCTCCGTGGGAATCGGTCGGCGGCGCAGTCGGTGCACGATGGCGGGCCGAACGCCTCGACGAGCGGGCCGCGGAACGCAACGTCGGCCGGCGGAAACGTCAGTCTCGTTGTCGAGAAGCGCGCGCCGAACGGGTCGGTGGTGGCGACCATGGCGGTCTACGAGAACGAGTCGGTCTCGATCGAACCCGCACGGAACGACACGACTGCGGTGGGATAACGGTCGGACGGGCGATGGACGAAGGGCATTAATCGGCTGCCCGGCAAACCAGTTCATCATGACCACGACGATCACCGGCGAACACACGACCGCCGAGGTCTTCCTCGACGAGGTCGACCTCGAAGGCCTCACGCGCGACCAGATCCAGGAGATGGTGGACCACGAGGCGTTCACCGGGCTCGCGTGTGGGTACGCCACGGATTCGCCAGTGAGGGAGATCGAGCGTGCCCGACCGTGACAGTGAGTCCGGTAGATTTCAACCGGACACCGAATGGACGCGTACCGAGCTACTGGAACAGCTCAGGGCGTGTATGGTCGAACACGGACGAGTGACACGCCAGCTAGTCGTTGGCGATCCCACGAACGCAAGTCGAGAGGCGTTCGACAGGGAGTTTGGAACGTTCAGCAACGCCAAGGCGATCGCTGTCGATACTCCCGGTCAGCTGATACTCACGGACGGAGAACGTAGCCACATCGACGACGAACTACGAACTGATGACTACCGGAAGGACCTCCTCATCGGTTTACTTCTCGGCGATGGCCACACGGAACGTCGTGGCGAACGAGCGGTCTTTCGTGTTGGGATGATCAATCGGCGGTTTCTCAAATGGCTCGCGGACGAACTCGGAGACGTGACGGCAAGCGTCCGACTCCGAAATACTGCCGCTGAGTCCGCCTCAAGCGCACGATCGTCGGGTTTCAGACCGGGAGCGAAGGCCGAGAACTACCACGATTTTCATGTTCTCACGACCGTCACACTACCGTGGCTCGGCGAACTCGCCGAACGATTCAGTGGCGCTCCGAAGCGCTTTCCCGATGACCTTCAACTCACACCGACGCGAGCGAAGATGTGGTATGTAGCCGACGGTGGACTCACATCAACGGCGACGCATCAGTACCGCTCCTCGTGTTTCATCAAGTCGAAAAACGAGCGAGAGCGTCCCGAATATCTGAAACAACTGTTCGAACGTTTCGGGTTCGGTCCAGTCTTCCACGCGTCTCACTCGAACGTATCGTTCTCCGTGGAAGATTCACAAGACCTCCTACAGTGGATGGGCCGTGCGCCGCCAGGATTCGCGTACAAGTGGGAAACGGAATCCCACCACCGATACCAAGAACTGAAACGACGAGCATACGAGACTGGATCATGACCGAGGGAAGCGAAGCGAACAGGACAACGATCGAAGGGGAGTACACGACGGCAACGGTCATGCTCGCGCGTGAGAACATCGAAGATCTGACTTTCGATCAGATCGAGGAGATAACGAATCATCCGGCATTCGAAAACGAGATCGTGGTGCAACCGGATTGCCACCCCGGCGCGGGTTGTGTGATCGGATTCACGATGCCGCTCGCCGACCGGGTGGTGCCGAACGTAGTGGGGGTCGACATCGGATGTGGCATGCTCGCGGTCGAGCTCGATTCGAAACCGGACCTCACCGAGGCGGCGATCGACGACCGGATCCGCGAGACGATCCCGATGGGGTGGCACGCACACGACGACCAGACCTACCACGTGGGTGAGGACTTCCCGTGGGCGGAGACGACGGCGAAGGTCGAACGGCTGCAGGCGGGTCGCGACACCGACTTCGCGTTCGACGGCTACGACCTCGAGTACTTCAAAGATCTCTGTGAGAAGGCCGGCGTCGACCTCAACAAGGCCATCGACCAGGTGGGCACCCTCGGCGGCGGTAACCACTTCATCGAGGTCGCCGAATCCGACCGGACCGGGAACTGGTGGCTGGTGTTCCACAGCGGGAGCCGCGCGCTCGGCAACTCCGTGGCCGACTACTGGCAGACCGAGGCGACCGAGCGGCGGAACGCGACCGCGATCGATCCGGTCACCGCCGAGGACCTCCCCGAGGAGGTCCGGGACGCGGGCGGGACGCCCGCGGACGTCACGGACGAGACCGGCCGCCGGATCGACATGGACCGAGTGGCGGCGTTCTGCCGCGAACGCTTCGAGGGGAGCGAGATCGAGGCCAACGTCAATCGACTCAGGCAGGTGCACCACGACCGTCAGGAGGCGTTCGAGGCCGACCGGAACACCGACCTCGACTACCTGGAGGGCGAGGCCGCCCACGGCTACCTCGTCGACATGGCGTTCTGTCAGACCTACGCCTGGGAGAACCGTCGGTGGATGGCCCACCTCGTGACCGACGCGCTCGGGGTCGAGGTCGCCGACTCGATCCACTCGCCGCACAACCTCATCGACTTCGAGGACCTCATGATCCGAAAGGGCGCGACCCGCGCCCACGAGGGCGAGCGGCTCATCGTGCCGTACAACATGGGCGAGGGCTCGGTCGTCCTTCGAGGAAAGGGCAACCCCGAGTGGAACCGGAGCGCCCCCCACGGAACGGGCCGGAGCGGGAGTCGCCGGTGGGCGAAGAAGGAGTTCACGATGGAGGAGTTCGAGGCCGCGATGGACGGCGTGTTCTCGACCTCGGTGAACAAGAACACCATCGACGAGAGCCCGATGGCGTACAAGGACCCCGCGCTCGTCGAGTCCCGGATCGACGAGACCGGCGAGGTCGTCGACCGGCTCCGACCCGTGATCAACTGCAAAGCCGACTGGTAGGCGGCGTTCAGATCGCGTCGTCCGGGTCGTGTTTCTCGGCCATCCGGCTCGCCTCGGCGGCGTAGCGCTCCCTGCGTTCCGGGTCCTCGACCGGCCCGACACTGCCGGGGTCGGCGTCGATCGCCGCGGTGGTCTCGCGAACGTCGGTGAAGGAGGTGAGCGCACGCTCCTTTCTGGAGTAGCGCGTCCCGTCGGTGGTGGCGTAGGTCAGGATCACGAGGTTCTGCTCGTCGTCGGAGTAGGTCCGTTCGACCAGCCAGACGCGTGTCGGTTCGGTCGTGGAATCGGACATGACGGGTCGTAGCCCGCTCGGGGATAAATGGTCGCGGGTGGTGCGGTCGTGCGGCGGTTCGTGCGGCTATCGCGGCGAGAGGTCGAAGGCGTCGGCGAGGAGTGCGTGGGATTCGAGGACGTTCTCGGGGTCGGCGATCTGGTTCTGGATCACGACGTCGTCGACCCCGATCTGGTCGGTCATCGTCTCCAGGATCTCGCGCACCGTCGAGGGACTCCCCGAGATCGCGCGCGGCCACGCACCCGGATCGACCTCGGTCGGGGTCGGCTCGGGGACCCCGCCGAGCTCCTCGACCGCCTCGTCGGCCGACCGGATCGGCGGCCGGTCGATGTCGCCCTGCCGGAGCCGTCGCCGGGAGGCCTCGGTGGTCGCGCGTCGCCGTGCGGCTTCCTCGTCGGTCTCGGCGCAGGTGACGTTCGTCGCGAGCATCCCCCGGGGTTCGTCGGGCCCCGCGCCGAACGGCGAGGGCTCGAAGCGCTCGCGGTAGACCTCGAAGGCTCTGACCGCGGGTTCGGGTCGGATGAACGCCGCGAAGCAGTACTGGAGCCCGAGCTCCCCGGCGACCGCGGCGCTCGACGGACTCGACCCGAGCACCCACATCTCGGGGGCGGTGTCGGCCGCCTGCGGCACGTCGAGCTGGCCGAACTGGTTGTCGTCGTCGAAGCCGTCGTGGAGGTGGGCCGCGACCTCGTGGATCTTTTCCTTGTGGTCGTTCGCCCCGCGGCGCTGCTGGCTTCGGTCGGGCTGGAGCGCGAAGTCGGAGAGCGGGGAGCCGTTCGCCCGGCCGAGCCCACAGTCGATCCGGCCGGGCGCGAGCGAGTCGAGCACGCCGAAGGTCTCAGCCACCTTGTAGGGGCTGTAGTGGTTGAGGAGAACGGTACCGGATCCGACTCGGATGTCGTCGGTCTTGGCCGCGATGTGGGGGATCAGGACCTCGGGCGTGGTGCTGGCGAGCCGGTCGGTGAAGTCGTGGTGTTCGGCCACCCAGAAGCGGTCGTAGCCAAGCTGCTCGGCGTGCTGGGCGCGCTCGACGGTGTTCTCGAAGGCTTCGGTCGCGGATCCACCCTCGGGAACCGGCGCGAGGTCGACGATCGAGAGGTTCACACGAAAAGAAACGTCCGACAGAGGGAAATAGTGAACTATCTGTGAGCGCTCGCATATGGTACTGGCCCCACAATGATGAGCAGAGTGAACTACCTGTTGTCAAATATTCATTAGTTTTCTAGTCGGTGATTTTTAATGATGTCCGCGAGTGTCGAAATTGTGTATTTCTCAGAAGAGGCGTGCGCATGATACGAGACGAAGACCGAAGAGTCATGTTTTTAATAATCGTGATACACGTAACGGCTGTTCTATTGGCAATATGTTATCCATTTGATCTTCCGAATAACTCTAATTTTTGCTATTCAGCACGATTTCGCAATCAATTGCAGCACTTTTTGGATTTACCTTTGCTGGATATGCCTTCTTTCGATCAGAGGCTACTCTGGACGATATGGACGATCCAGAAGCAGACGAAATTTTGAGCCGGCTACATTCAAAAGCACATAGTCGTCTAATAAATTCATCAATACCATCTGGCCTCGCAATTGTCGGAGGTTTGAGTATTATTGCACTGACCAGAGTAAATGCTATTCCTGGTCTCGGGAATGTACAGCGGATCGTGCTAGTCGCCGGAACATTTACATTTTATCAAGCGATACTTGCTGTAATCTTCAGCATGATGTTTGTAACACACGTATCAAGGCCAAACAGAGCACGTAGAGTAGTTATGGAAATTCTCAAAGAAGAATCAATGTCGGGCAAAGACATAGATATCGGAGAATTTATTGAAGTTTTTATCGGCCTTGAAGAAATGCTAAGAAACATCTATTACGACTACGGTGGAACAAAAGAAAGAGTCTCTGCTGGACAAATTATTGAATACTTGTCAAACACCGGCGCATTGGAAGACATTGATACAGGTATGCTTAGAGAAATAACGAGATATCGGAATCTTGTGGTTCACGGCGAGGTTGAGTCTGTAGATCAAGAAGCAATGAACGAACTCCAGAACATGACGGACAGAGTAGAAATGCTTCATGAAGAGGTAGGGCCCCAAGCAGAGCCTGAGTAGTGCTGGAACCGATTCAAAGCTTCTCTAGTATACTAACCAATTGCATCCCCTCTATTTTAATATTGTTCACTCAAAACTAAGCACGATCCACGGTCGCTACAATCTATTTGCCGTCCGTGGCCTCGTTGAGGTAGAGCACGGCGTTGACCAGCCCGATGTGGCTGAACGCCTGGGGGAAGTTGCCGAGGTGCTCGCCGGTCTCGGGGTCGACCTCCTCGGCGAACAGCCCGAGCGGGCTGATGTACTCCATCACGCCCTCGAAGACCTCGTGGGCCTCCTCGACACGGTCCGAGCGCGCGAGACACTCGACCAGCCAGAACGAACAGAGCACGAACGCGCCCTCCTCACCGGGCAGCCCGTCGTCGCCCTCGTAGCGATGGACCAGCCCGTCGTCGGTCATCAGGTGCTCCATCACGGCGTCGATGGTCGCCTGGAAGCGGTCATCGTCGAACGGCAGGAAACCGACGCTCCCGAGCCGGAGCGCGGCGGCGTCGACGGTCTCGCCCGCGAAGGTCTGGGTGAAACAGTCGAGGTCGTCGTCGTAGCCCTCTTCGAGCACGACCTCGCGGATCGTCTCGCGGTTGCCGCGCCAGCGTTCGAGAGGGGCGTCGAAGCCGTGTTCCTCGGCGATCTCGATCCCGCGGTCGAGCGCGGCCCAGCAGAGCACCTTCGAGTGGACGATGTGGCTGGGCTCGCTTCTGACCTCCCAGATCCCGTTGTCCTTCCGGTCCCAGACCCCCGAGACGTACTCGATCATCTCCTTCAGGACCTCCCAGTCGCCCTCGTAGATATCGGCCCCGTAGTCGCTAGCGGTGTAGATGGCGGTCATGAGCTCGCCGTAGGTGTCGAGCTGTTCCTGGTCGCCCGCGGCGTTGCCGACCCGAACGGGCTGTGAGCCCCGGTAGCCCGAGAGGTGGTCGAGCTCCTCTTCGACCATCTCGGGTTCGTAGTGGAGGCCGTAGAGCGGGTGGCCGATCTCGCCGGGGTCGTCCTTGTGACACATCGTGAGACACCAGTCGAAGCCGTTGCGCGCCTCGCGCTCGTGGCCGAGCTCGTGGAGCGCCTGGATGGTGTAGGAGACGTCGCGGATCCACGCGTAGCGGTAGTCCCAGTTACGGATCCCGCCGATCTCCTCGGGGAGCGAGGTGGTCGGCGCGGCGGCGATGGCGTGGGTCTGCGGGTTCATCAGCAATCGGAGCACGAGCTCCGAGCGAACCACGTAGTCGTGGTACGGTCCCTCGAACGCACAGCCCGACTCGTCGGGGCACTGGTGGGTCCAGTCCTGCCAGAAGTCGATCGTCTCGCGCAACAGCCCGGCGCAGTCGGCGGCGTCGATCGGTTCCCGGTCGTTGTACTGGAGCACGAACCAGTCGGTCTCGTCCGTGTCGAGGGTCTCGGTGGCGGTGGCGTACTCGATCGTCCCCTCGGTGGTCTCGAACGGCGCTCCGCCCCAGAGGTAGCACTGCTCGCCGTTGCCACGCCCGAGGACACCCTCACTCGTCGTCTCGACGGTGGTCCCCACCCGATCGTAGTCGAACCGGGGGTCGAACTCCAACTCGAACTCGACGGACCCCTCGACGCAGGTGACCTTCCGGTAGATCGCGCTCACGGTGTGGCCGAGCTCCATGCCGTCGACCACGGGCATGAAGTCGGTGACAACCATCGTCCCCGAGTCGGTCTCGAAGGTGGTCCGGAGCACGTTGGTCCGGGTGATGTAGGACTGTTCTGACGTGTACTCCTCGGCGGGCTGGATGCTGAAGTGCCCGCCACCGTCGTCGTCGAGCAACGCGGCGAAGACGCTCGACGACTCGATGTGCGGAAAGCAACACCAGTCGATCGAGCCCTCCTCGGAGACCAGCGGACAGGTTTCGAGGTTGCCGATGACTCCGTAGCCCTCGATCGGTGTGAATTCCATACGAAACTCACGACGGACCCCCATATAGTACCCCGTACCCTGGAGCCGCTTACCGATCCACTACCGGAGGGTTGGCGGTCGCGGCCGGTGCGCCGCGGTGGTAGTGGTGGTGCGGCTGCGGCGGCGGTGGCGGTAGCTGTGGCGGTGGCGGTAGCTGTAGCGGTGCGGTGTCTCGGCGAACGACAGTGAGCCGAGACGGGCGGTTGCGGGGCGGTAGCGGTATAGTCCCTGGCGTCTCGGCGAGCGGAAGCGAGCCGAGGCTCAGGAGAGCTGCGCTCTCCTGGCGGATGAAGGGCGAGGATGCGACGCATCCGAGGGCTTCGGCGGTGCGGGACAGAGGCAGTGCTGTGCGGTTGCGGGATGTGAAGGAGTCGTACCGTGAGCGAGTGAAACGAGCGAGCGGGCCGACGATTGACCGAAGGGAAAGAGGAGGCTTTTGATCCACATTTTGCCAGGGAGGCCGCTTCGCGGCCGACCGCAGCAAAAGGTGGGTTTACATATCGGACCAGGCCCGCGCCGCCCGCCCCGGCCCCGTAACGTCGTTGATCCAGCGCGCGGCGATGGCCTTCTTGATGAAAACCGCGGCGGGGCCGCTGAAGGTGTTGAGCGGGATGCCGACCACGTCGTGGGCCACCGCCTTCTCGCCGATCGAAACGAGGGTGCCCTTGTCCTCGTGGGTCCAGCTGTCGAGGGGCTGGCCGTGGAGCGCGCGCGCGACGTTCTCGCCCGCGACCTCGGCGGCCTGCCAGGCGGCCTGTGCGGTCGGCGGTGCGGGCCCGTCGGGCTGGTCGACGATCGCCGAGTCGCCGAGCGCGAACACGCGGTCGTCGTTGGTCTCGAAGGTAGCCTCGGCGTTGACCCGGTTGTGTTCGTTGTCGAGGCCCGAGTCGTCGATCGCGTCCTGGCCCGTGATGCCGCCGGTCCAGACGAACACGTCGTGTTCGAGCGTGTCGCCCGAGTCGAAGTGGATCGCGCCCGCTTCGGCCTCGGTGATCGGGTCGTTCGTCGAGATCTCGATGTCGCGCTCTTCGAGCCGCTTTCTGAGCGCGCCCTGGAGTTCGGGGTCCATCCCCGGGAAGACGTTGTCGAGCGCCTCGACCAGCGTGATATCGATCGGCGCGTGGTGCATGTCGCGGAACTCGGCGATCTCACCGGCGCTCTGGATACCCGAGAGCCCGGCCCCGCCGATGGCGACGTGGGCGGGGTCGTCGGCCGTGGCCTCGCGCGCGGCTTCCTTGACCTGGTCGTGGATCGTGAGCGCGTCGTCGAGGCTCTTGAGGGTGAGCGAGTGCTCCTCGAGCCCGTCGATCCCGTAGTAGGCGGTCTGGGAACCGAGGGTCACGAGGAGGTAGTCGTAGGAGACCGTCGAGCCGTCCGCGAGTTCGACCGCCCGGTCGTCGCAGTCGAGCCCCGAGACCTCGCCCTGGATGAACCGCGTGCCCGGCGATTTGATCTCGTCGACCGGGATCGTGACCTTGTCCTGAACGCTCGGGTCGCGGATACACCGATGGGACTCGTGGAGCACGAGGTGGTGGTCGTGGTCCGAGACCCACGTGATGTCGGCTTCGTCGCCGAGCGTCTCCTCCAGTTTCTTGATTGCGCCCGCCCCGGCGTAGCCCGCACCGAGAACGACGACAGTCTCCGTCATAGGCGCACGTGTGTGGGCAGGCGTTACAAAGGCTTTGAAACGATATCGGATGTGAAACCGACGAGTTCGGCCGGGAGTCGCCGATACGGTGGCGCTTCGGCTCGTTCGGCGTCGCCCGGTTCGGGCGGGAGCCGACGCGCGGGGTTTTAATTCCCGTGGAGCCAACCCGACTCCATGGTTTCGCGGTTGGTGTTGGGCTGTGGGTCGGTCGGGCGGACCATCGTGAGCGCGCTCGCCGACCGGCCGGGCGACGTCCTCGTGGTCTGTGACAACGAACACCGGATCGAGACCCTCCGGAGCGACCGCATCGACACCCACCGCGCCGACCCGACCGACCCCGCGACGTTGGACGAGGTCGACCGGCCGATCGACGTGCTCGTGGTCGCGAGCGACGACCCCGACATCAACCGGGCCGCGACCGAAACCGCCCGGGAGGCCTACCCCGAGGCGTTCGTGCTGGCCTACACCGGCAAGGAACCCTCGATCGAGTGTCGGCTCGACATCGAGGCGAACGCCGACCGGGTCGTCGAGTCCGCCGGCACCGCCGCCGACGACCTGATCGAGCGTATCGGCGAGGAGAGCATGCGCCCGCGGCGGCTCTGGCGCGTCCTCCGGTCGATCGCGGGTCGGCTCGCGGTCGTGACCCACGACAACCCCGACCCCGACGCGATCGCGAGCGCGTTCGCGCTGAAGAAGATCGCCACCGCCGCGGGCTGTGAGACGGACATCTGCTACTACGGCACGATCACCCACCAGCAGAACCGCGCGATGGTCAACCTCCTCGACCTCGAGATGCGCCAGCTGGAGGGCGACGAGACCGAGGAGTACGACGGGATCGCGCTCGTCGACCACTCCCGACCGGGCGTCAACGACCAGCTCCCCGAGGAAACCCCCGTGGACGTCCTGATCGACCACCACCCGCCGCGCGCACCGGTCGAGGCCCGGTTCGTCGACCTCCGGAGCGACGTCGGCGCGACCTCGACCCTCCTCGTGGAGTACCTCCGCCAGCTCGGTATCCGGGCCGACGAGACCGTCGCGACCGCGCTGCTCTACGGTATCCGAGTCGACACCAAGGACTTCCGGCGCGAGGTTTCGACGGTCGACTTCGAGGCCGCCGCGTACCTCCTGCCGTTCGTGAAGGATTCGGTGCTCGAACAGGTCGAGACCCCGAGCATGAGCGCCGAGACCATCGAGACGATGGCGCGGGCGATCCGGAACCGGGAGGTCCAGGGTTCGGTGCTCGTGAGCTACATCGACGACCTCCACGAGCGCGACGCGCTGGCCCAGTCGGCCGACCAGCTCCTCGACATCGAGGGCGTCAGAACCACGCTGGTCTACGGGATCATCGACGGCACCGTCTACTGCTCGGGTCGGACCCGGGGGACGAACCTCGACCTCGGCGAAGCCCTCCGGGACGCCTTCGAGCAGATCGGGAGCGCCGGCGGCCACGCCGACATGGCGGGCGCACAGATCCCGCTGGGGCTCCTCGGGGACTCCGACGAGTCCGAACTCTCGAACATCGTCCACGACGTCATGGCCGACCGGTTCTACGGCGCGCTCGAAACCCGGGACGAGGGCCGACCCGCGCCGGTCGAGACCGACGGTGGCGAGGGCGAGAGCGGTGACGGGACGCCGTCCACGGAATCGGCCGATGCCGACCCCGGAACCGACGAATCGGAGCTGGACGGCTGAACGAGGGGTTTTTGTTCCGGGCTGCCGACCCGTTCCCAATGGCCACCGAGAACGAGAAGCCCCGGGTTTCGGAGTACATGACCCCGGACGTCGTGACGGTCTCGCCCGACGACACGGTGGCGTCGGTCGCCGAACTCGTCGCCGAGAACGACGCCCACAGCGGGTTCCCCGTCTGTGAGGGTCGCCACTGCGAGGGGTTCGTCACCGCCCGCGACCTCCTGCTCGCCGACACCGACGACGCGTTGGTCTTCACCGTCATGTCCGAGGACCTCGTCGTCGCCCACCCCGAGATGGCGATCTCGGACGCCTCGCGCGTCATCCTCCGGTCGGGGATCCAACAGCTCCCGGTGGTCGACGACGCCGGCAAACTCGTCGGGATCATCTCGAACACCGACATCGTCCGGAGCCAGATCGAACGCGCCACGCCGGGGAAAGTCGCCAAGCTCTCGCGCACGCTCGAGAACATCCACGACGTCGAGACCCGCGAGGAGCGCCGGTCGGTGGCGCTCGCCGACCTCACGCCCACCCAGTCGAAGGTCTACGCCGACGAACTCGAAGGCCGGCGCTACGAACTCGAACGTGGCCTCGCCGAGCCGCTCGTGGTGATCGACACCAAGGACGAGAAGCTCCTGCTCGCCGACGGCCACCACCGGGTGAAGGCCGCCGCACGCGCCGGGATCGAGGCGATGGACGCCTACGTCATCGCGATCGACGAGCCGATAGAGCTCGGGATGGCCGAGACCGCCCGCAAGGAGGGGCTCGCCACCATCGACGACATCACGGTCGTGGACTACGCCCACCACCCGCTGGTCGAGACGATCGAGCGGCTCCAGGACCCCGACTGAACCCACGATCGGGGCGTCGGAACCTTCATTGACGACCGTCGCAAAAGTTGCCCGATGTACGACGCCGACGACCTCGACGCCATCCGGGAGGGAAAGGAGCGCTGGGCCGACGACACCCTCGACCCGGTGCGCTCGCGCCACGGCGAACGCAAGGACCGCTTCGCCACGGTCTCGAACCACGAGGTCGATAGGGTGTACACCCCCGCCGACGTCGCCGACCTCGACTACGAGGCGGACCTCGGCTTCCCCGGCGAGGAACCCTACACCCGCGGGGTCTATCCCACGATGTACCGCGGCCGGACGTGGACGATGCGCCAGTTCGCGGGCTTTGGCACCGCCGAGGAGACCAACCAGCGGTTCAAGTATCTCGTCGAGGAGGGCCAGACGGGGCTCTCGACCGCGTTCGACATGCCGACCCTGATGGGGATCGACTCGGACGATACGATGGCGATGGGCGAGGTAGGGAAGGAAGGCGTCGCGGTCGACACCCTCCGCGATATGGAGGTCCTCTTCGACGGCATCGACCTCGAAGCCGTCTCGACCTCGTTCACGATCAACCCGAGCGCCCCAGTGATATTCGCGATGTACGTCGCGCTCGCCGACCAGCGGGGCGTCCCACGCGAGAAGCTCCGGGGGACGATGCAGAACGACATGCTGAAGGAGTTCATCGCGCAGAAGGAGTGGGTAATTCCCCCGGAAGCGTCGCTCGACCTGGTGACGGATACAGTAGAATTCGCGGTCGAGGAGACCCCGAAGATCAAACCCATCTCGGTGTCGGGCTATCACATCCGTGAAGCCGGCTCGACCGCGATACAGGAACTCGCGTTCACGCTGGCCGACGGCTTCGCCTACGTCGAGGACGCCATCGAGCGCGGTCTGGCGGTCGACGAGTTCGCGCCACAGCTCTCCTTTTTCTTCAACTCCCACAACTCGATCTTCGAGGAGGTCGCGAAGTTCCGGGCCGCCCGCCGGATCTACGCCCGGGTGATGGACGAGTGGTACGACGCGGAGAGTCCGAAATCGAAACAGCTCAAGTTCCACACCCAGACCGCGGGCCAATCCCTCACCGCCCAGCAGCCGCTCAACAACGTCGCGCGGGTCACGATCCAGGCACTCGCCGGCGTGCTCGGGGGGACCCAGAGCCTCCACACCAACTCCTACGACGAGGCGCACGCGCTGCCCTCCGAGGACGCGGTGCGGGTCGCGCTCCGAACCCAGCAGGTCATCGCCGAGGAGTCGGGCGCGGCCGACATCGTCGACCCGCTGGGGGGGAGCTTCGCGGTCGAGGCGCTCACCGACGAGACCGAAGAGGAGGCGATGGAATACATCGAGGAGATCCGCGAGATGGGCGAGGGGTCGGTCCGCGACGGCGTGCTCTCCGGGATCGAGGACGGCTACTTCCACCGCGAGATCCAGGACGCCGCCTTCGAGTACCAACAGCGCGTCGAGCGCGACGAGGAGACGGTGGTCGGCGTGAACAAGTACGCCAACGAGGCCGACACCAGCCCCGACCTCCTCCACGTCGACGAGACGGCGGAGGAACACCAACGCGAACGGCTCGAATCGGTGAAGGCCGACCGCGACGACCGGGCGGTGCGCGAGGCGCTGTCGGAACTCGAAACCGTCGTCGAGGCTGGTGAGAACACCATGCCGGCCATCGTCGAGGCGGTAAAGGTCGGGACCACGATGGGCGAGGTCATGCAGGTGTTCGAGACGCGCCACGGCTCCTACCGCGAGACGGTGACCCTCGCGTAACGGCGGATCCCCCGTTCGGTGAGGCGAACCCTTTTCTCCGCAACCGACGGAGCTTCGAGGCGATGGAGGGCGACGACGTGGTCGAGCCGAGCCCGGCGTTCCGCGACCGTGCGAACTGCCGGACCGACCCCCGCGACCGGTTCGCCGACGACTGGCCCGGTTCCTGGGCCGCCGCCGGCGACCTGCTCGACTGGGTCGAACCCTACGAGTCGGTGCTCGCCGGCGACCGACCGCCGTTCGAGTGGTTCGCCGGCGGAACGCTCAACGCCTGTCACGAGTGTCTCGACCGCCACCTCGCCGAACGCAAGAACCACCTCGCGCTCCGGTGGGAGGGCCAGCTCGGCGAGCGCCGGAGCCTCACCTACCTCGACCTCTACCACGAGGTCAACGCGTTCGCGGCCGCGCTCCGGGACCTGGGTGTAGAGGAGGGCGAGGTCGTCACCCTCTACATGCCGGTCATCCCCGAACTCGTCGTGGCGATGCTGGCGTGTGCCCGCCTCGGCGCGCCGCACTCGGTGGTGTTCGCGGGCTTCTCGGCCGACGCGCTCGCTGACCGGATGGACCGTGCCGACTCCCGGTACCTGATCACCTGTGACGGCTACTACCGCCGCGGCGACGCGATCAACCAGAAACGCCGGGCGGACAACGCCCGGCTCGCCATCGACCACGCACTGGCGGCGACCGTCGTGGTCGAACGGCTCGGCGGCGCGCGGCTCGGGGCCGACCAGCACGACTACCATGCGCTGGTCGACGACCACGTTGGTAGGGAGATCGCCCCGGTCGCCCGCGACGCCGGCGACGTCCTCTTTCTGATCCACACCTCCGGTACCACGGGCCGACCGAAGTCCGTCGCCCACACGACCGGGGGCTACCTCGCTCAGGTCGCCTGGACCGCCCGGAACGTGCTCGACATCACCCCCGGCGACACCTACTGGTGTTCGGCCGACATCGGCTGGGTGACGGGCCACTCCTACATCGTCTACGGGCCGCTCGCGCTCGGCACGACCACGATGCTCTACGAGGGGACCGCCGACCACCCCGAGAAGGACCGGATCTTCTCGCTGATCGAGCGCAACGCCGTCGACGTGTTCTACACCGCCCCCACGACGATCCGGTCGTTCATGAAGTGGGGCCCGGAGTATCCCGCACGTCACGACCTCTCGAGCCTCCGCCTACTGGGGACCGTCGGCAAGCCGATCGACCCCGAGGCGTGGCACTGGTACCACGACCACGTCGGCGGCGGCTCGTGTCCGGTGGTCGATACCTGGTGGCAGACCGAGACGGGCGCGATCCTCGTCTCGACCCTGCCGGGCGTGGACGGGATGAAACCCGGCGCGGCGGGACCGCCCTTACCGGGCATCGACGCCGCCGTTCTCGCGCCGGACGGCACCGAGTGTC
Source organism: Halococcus sp. IIIV-5B (assembly GCF_003602035.1). NCBI lineage: Archaea > Methanobacteriati > Methanobacteriota > Halobacteria > Halobacteriales > Halococcaceae > Halococcus > Halococcus sp. IIIV-5B. Next base: position 17,347 of record NZ_QZWE01000019.1, read on the forward strand.
CGACCGGCGAGGTGGGGACGCTCGCAATCCGGTCGCCGTGGCCGGCGATGCCGCGCGAGCTCGCGACCGGGACCGACTGGGGGAGCGCCGCCGTCAGCGACGACTGGCAGTACCGCTCGGGTGACAAGGCGGTCGTCGACGCCGACGGCTACATCCGGGTGCTCGGGCGGGCGGACGACGCGATCACCGTCCCGGGTCGGCGGGTCGGCGCGGCGGAGATCGAGGGCGCGGTGGTCGGGGTCGACGGCGTCGCCGAGGCCGCCGTCGTCGGTGTGGAGCATCCGACGCGGGGAACGGCGGTCCACGCCTACGTCAGCCCCGAAGCCACCCGGACGGCCGACGACGCGCTTCGCGAGGCGGTGCTCGCGGCGGTCGAGACCGCCATCGGGCCGATGGTTCGACCCGAACGGGTGGTGTTCACGCCCGAACTCCCGAAGACCCGCTCGGGCAAGATCATGCGCCGGCTCCTGAAGGACGTCGCCAACGGCGAACCCTACGGCGACATCAGCGCGCTCCGCAACCCCGAGGTCGTCGGCGAGCTCGAATCCGGCGACGGTGTTTCGGAAGAATAGAGAATTCCGAAACGCTGTCACCGGTCCAGGGCGGTGGTTTCGGTCGTCGTTCGGGAGGTTCGGTCGGTTCGGTCTGTACGGACGGAAGAGCTATTTCGGAAGAGCGGATACGAACGAAACGAGATGGGGGAGATGGCCGCGTTTCTCTGCGAGCGGGGGTACGAGGGGCTCCGCCGGGCGACCCGGACCCACCGGGCCGACCTCGTCGTTCGACTCTGTGGTGAGGTGGGACTCCGGCCGAGCGAAATCGTCGCGGTCGGGATCGACGACCTCCACGAGGTCGACTCGGTCGAGTTTCTCGCCGTCGACGGGCGCGAGGCGTTCGTTCCGGAGGCGGTGGGCCACGCTCTCCGGAAGTACGCCAGCACCGTCGACGACGGCCCCCTGATCGACGTCTCGCCGCGCCGGGTGCAGATGCTGGTTCGGGAGACCGGCGAGCGGGCGGCCGAGGCGACCGGCGACGACCGGTTTCGCGGGGTGTCGACGCGCGACCTCCGGGCCGCCCACGCGCGTCGGCTCCTATCCGACGGGACCGACCCCCGGGTCGTGCTCGCGGTGACCGCCTACGAACGGCTGTCGGCGCTCGAACCCCACCTCGCGGCCCCCGACCACGAGGCGGTCGCCGCGGCGTTCGCCGACGACGGGAGCCGGGCCGAGCGCCCACCGGCACGGCTCCAGCGGGCGGTGACGGTCGCGGCCGACGTGGGCGAGGCGCTCGCCGCCGCTACCGAGCCGTCGGCGATCCACGAGACCGTCTGCGCCCGGCTGGCCGACACCGACGGCTACCGGTTCGCGTGGACCGCGACGGTGACCGGGGACGACACCGCGGTCCACGCGCACGCGGGCGTGGCGGCCGACACCGTCGAACGGACCCTCCTCGACCGGACGGAGCTCGTGGAGGAGGCGCTCGACGACCGAACGGTCCGGACCGAGGCGGGCGAGTCGTCCACGCTCGTCGTCGTCCCGCTCGTGAGCCAGGAACCCACCCGGAGCGTGCTGGGACTCGGGGTCGCGAGCGGGGCGGTCGTCCCGCTCGAACGCGATCTCCTCCAAGTGCTCGGCACACAGGTCGGCCACGCGCTGGCGGCGGTCGAACGCAGGCGGCTCCTGCTCGCCGACAGCGTGACCGAACTCCGTTTCGACGTCGACACCGAAGCGGCCGTTCTCCCGCGGATCGCGGCCGGGCTCGACTGTACCTTCGAGCTGGTGGGGGTCGTCCCCACGGACGAGGGGTTGTTGTGTTACGTCGCGGTCCGGAACGCAACCCCGGACGCCGTCCTCGAACGGGCGACGGCCACCGACGCGGTCGGGGACGTCCGGTTCGTCGGCGACGACGAGGACGGGGTGGTGCTCGAAGTCACGCTCCATCGCTCCCCCCTCCGGACCTTCGTGACGGCGGGCGGCTACGCCCGGTCGTACGAGGTCGACGCCGGTGGCGGGACGATCGTCGGCGAACTCGCCCCCGACACCGACGTTCGTGGCGTCGTCGAGGCCGTGGCCGACGCGTTCCCCGGCGTCCACCTCGCGGCGAAGCGGAAGGCCGACCACGAGGTCGCGACCGGCGGGGGCTTCCGGGGACCGCTCGCCGACGACCTCACCGACCGCCAGGCCGCGGTGCTCCGGGCGGCGTTCTTCGGCGGCTACTTCGAGTGGCCGCGCGACTCCACCGCCGAGGAACTGGCCGACTCGCTCGACGTCTCGCCGCCGACCCTCCACCACCACCTCCGGGTCGCCCAACAGAAGCTCCTCCGGGCCTTCCTCGACGACACGTGACCGGCGACGACCGGCCTCGGTCGGTTTCGGCCGGACCGTCCACTCCGCGAAACCCGGTGACGGCACGCGGTTCGCACCGCGTCACGGGCGGTCGTTACGATAATTAGCTAGTTGGCTTATGAAGAATGGTGTAGAACGTGGGGTCGGGTATGAGTGACCAAGACATCGAACTCGAATCCCGACTGACCGAACAGGAGTACTTCGAGCCACCGGAGGAGTTCGTCGAGCAGGCGAACGTCTCGGACCCGGCGGTCTACGACCGCTTCGACGAGTTCCCGGAGGGGTTCGAGGAGTACGCCGAGATGCTCGATTGGGACGAGGAGTGGGACACCGTCCTCGACGACTCGAACCCGCCGTTCTACGAGTGGTTCGTCGGGGGCGAGCTCAACGCCTCCGCCAACTGTATCGACCGCCACCTCGACGACCGCGGCGACGAGACCGCCATCCTCTGGGAGGGCGAGGAGGGTGAGACCCGACACATCTCCTATCGCGAACTCCACGAGGAGGTCAACGAGATGGCGGCCGCGCTCCGGGCGTCGGGCGTCGAGGAGGACGAGGTCGTCACGATCCACATGCCGATGGTCCCGGCGCTCCCGGTCACGATGCTGGCGTGTGCCCGGATCGGCGCACCGCACTCGGTGGTGTTCGCGGGCTTCTCGGCCACCGCGCTCTCCGACCGGGTCAACAGCGCCGACTCCGACCACGTCGTCACCATCGACGGCTACTACCGGCGGGGTGACTTCCTGAACCACATCGAGAAGGCCGACGAGGCGATGGGGAACGTCGACCACGACCCCGAAGTACTCGTCTGGACGCGCCACGACGAACCCGAGGTCGACGTCAGCGACGACTACACCCTCGTCTCGGACCTCCTCGCCGAGCACGAGGGCGAGGAGGTCGAGCCGGTATCCCGGGACGCCGAGGACCCGCTGTTCCTGATGTACACCTCGGGCACGACGGGCCAGCCCAAGGGCTGTCAGCACCGGACGGGTGGCTACCTCGCCTACGCGGCGGGGACCTGTAACTACGTCGAGGACATCAAACCCGAGGACACCTACTGGTGTTCGGCCGACATCGGCTGGATCACCGGCCACACCTACATCGTCTACGGCCCGCTCGCGCTCGGGACTACTACTGTCATGTACGAGGGCGCGCCGGACTACCCGGACAAGAGCCGGACCTGGGAGATCGCGGAGGCCTACGACGTCGACATCTTCCACACCTCCCCCACTGCAGTGCGCCAGTTCATGAAGTGGGGCACCGAGCACATCGAGGGCTACGACTTCGACTTCCGGCACATGACCACCGTGGGCGAGCCGATCCAGCCCGAGGCGTGGCTCTGGTACTACAAACACATCGGCGACGAGGACGCGGTGATCGTCGACACCTGGTGGCAGACCGAGACCGGCGGCCACCTGATCACCAACCTGCCGGCGATCCAGGACATGAAACCCGGGAGCGCGGGGAAGCCCGCACCCGGCATCCAGCCCGCGATCTACGACGACGACGGCGAGCCGGTCGACGCCGAAACCGGGCAGGCCGGCAACCTCGTGATCGAGCGACCGTGGCCCGGCATGCTTCAAACCGTCTACGGCGACGACGAGCGGTTCATCGCCGAGTACTGGGAGCGCTTCTCGGACACCGACTCGAACGACTCCGAGGACTGGGTCTACGAGGCGGGCGACGGTGCAGTCCAGGCCACCGACGGCTACTACCGTATCCTCGGGCGGCTCGACGACGTGATGAACGTCGCCGGCCACCGGCTCGGCACCATGGAGCTCGAGTCCGCGGTCTCAGAGGTCGACTCGGTCGCCGAGTCCGCGGTGGCCTCGCGTGAGGACGCCGAGAAGGGCGAGGTGCCCGACGTCTACGTCACCCTCAGGGAGGGTGTCGAGGAGTCCGAGGAGGTCCGCCAGGAGATCGTCGAGTCGATCGAGGAGGGGATCGGGAAGTTCGCCAGACCCAACGAGGTGATCTTCGTCGACGACCTCCCGAAGACCCGCTCGGGCAAGATCATGCGCCGGCTGCTGGAGAACATCTCGAACGGCGAGGAGCTCGGCAACACCACGACGCTCCGGGACCCGAGCGTCGCCGAACGCATTCGCGACCAGATCCACGCGAACTGAGGAGACCCCCAACATGCCACTCGACACCGACATCGGCGATCCCGCACCGCTCGGTCTCGTGAGTTTCGGGCTCACCACCGTCCTGCTGAGCCTCGTCAACGCCGGCCTCCTGCCGAGCGCCGGCGAGGCGGTCGTGTTACCGCTGGCGCTCGTGTTCGGCGGAACCGGACAGCTCGTCGCGGGCGTCCTCGAATTCCGTACTGGGAACACCTTCGGCCAGACCGCCTTCTTCAGCTACGGGGCGTTCTGGTGGTGGTTCGGCCTGCTCCTGCTCTTCGACGGCAACGGCTGGCTCTCGATCCACACCCAGACCCTCGGGGCGGCGCTGCTCCTCTGGGGCGTGTTCACGTTCTACATGTGGATCAGCACGTTCGCGCTCAACTGGGGGCTCTGGAGCGTGTTCCTCACGCTGTGGGTCACGTTCGCGCTCCTCGGGTTCGGCGACCTCCTGGGCATCGACCTCCTCCTGATACTCGGCGGCTACGTCGGCATCCTCTCGGGCGCGCTCGCGATGTACGTCAGCTTCGCCGAGGTGGCGAACTGGTCGTTCGGCCACACGGTCGCCCCGCTCGGCGACGCGCCGATGGGGAGTAGCTCGACCACCACCGCCGACACCGCCGACTGACCGCCACGACCACGCGCCTCACCCCGTGCGCCCGTCGACCGTGCGGGGATAAGCGGCCTCGATTAGCGGCGTAACTCATCCGTAGCATACCAGAAACCTACACAATCTTTATTAACACTCCCGTCACTGGCACAATCATGGCAGATGTAACAACCTGTCCGTGTGACGTGGCGTCGCGTCGTTCACCGTTCCGAACCGTCCACCCGTCGCCGTCGGAGGTCGGTGGGCATGGGTGAATCCGAGACGGGAACGAAGTCGGACGGCGAAACCCGGAGCGGGACGGGTATCAGCGAGGCCAACGCCAAGGAGTACTGGCGGCGGAACGTCAAGCTGATCGCCGGGCTGTTCGTCGTCTGGTTCGTCGTCTCGTTCCTCGTGGCGATCATCCTCGCGGAACCGCTCTCGACGGTCAACATCGGGGCGGTTCCGCTGCCGTTCTGGTTCGCCCAGCAGGGGTCGGTCATCGTCTTCGTGGCGCTGATCTGGATCTACGTCTGGCGGATGAACAAACTCGACCGCGAGTTCGGGGTGCAAGACTGAATGGTCGGACCATCGACCGCACTGGTCCCGGCCCAGCTCGGGCTCGGGATCGACACGTGGAGCCTGATCCTGATCACCCTCTCGATCGTTCTCTACTTCGGCATCGCCGTCGTGATGCACGTCGGCGACACCGACGACTTCTACGTCGCGGGTCGAACGATCCCGGCGTGGGCGAACGGTACGGCGGTCGCCGCCGACTGGATGTCCGCCGCGTCGTTCATCTCGCTCGCGGGCCTCGTCTCCTTCCTCGGGTACGACGGCACCGTCTACCTGATGGGCTGGACCGGGGGCTACGTGGTGCTCGCCCTGCTCATCGCGCCATACCTGCGCAAGTACGGTGAGTACACCATCCCCGACTTCATCGGGGACCGCTACTACTCGAACACCGCGCGTGGCGTCGCCGCGCTCGCGACGCTGTTCGTCTCGCTGACCTACATCGCCGGGCAGATGCGCGGCGTCGGCATCGTGCTCAGTCGATTCCTGGGTGTCGACATCAACCTCGGTATCATCGTCGCGCTCGGACTCGTCGCGCTGATCGGCGTGCTCGGCGGGATGAAGGCGATCACCTGGACCCAGGCGGCTCAGTACTTCATCCTGATCTTCGCGTTCGTCCTCGTCACGGTCGCGATCTCGCTCAACCTCACGGGCAACCCGTTCCCACAGGGGGCGCTCGTGACGAGCGACATCGCCGAACGCCTCGGCCAACTCCAGGCCGACATCGGTGCCGGGGAGTACTTCTTACCCTTCCAAGAGTACTCACAGATTCAGGTATTCGCCATTGCGATGACGCTGATGCTCGGGACCGCGGGGCTCCCGCACGTCATCATGCGCTTTTACACCGTCCCGAGCGCCTCGGACGCGCGCCGGTCGGCGGGGTTCGCGCTGCTGTTCATCTCGATCCTCTACCTGTGTGCGCCCGTGCTCGCGGTCTTCGCGAAGTTCAACCTCATCAGCACGCTGAACGGCGCGTCCGTCGCTGAGGCCCAAGCCATTCCCTGGGTCAGTCGGTGGTCCGAGACCGGCTTGCTCACGATACAGGACCTCAACAACGACGGCGTCATCCAGATGGCGGGTGGCCTCGGTGCGGCGGGTAGCGAGGTCGTCGTCGACGCCGACATCATCGTGCTCTCGACACCCGAGGTCGCGGGCCTCGCGCCGATCGTCATCGGCCTCGTGGCCGCGGGCGGGCTGGCTGCGGCGCTCTCGACGGCCGACGGCCTCCTGATCGCGATGTCGAGCGCCGTCTCGCACGACATCTACTACAAGATCTTCAACCCCGAGGCCTCCGAGCGCCAGCGCCTCCTCATCGCGCGGGTCGTCGTCATCGTCGCCGCGGCGGTCGCGGCGTACCTCGGCATCAACCCGCCGGGCTTCGTCGGAGAAGTGGTCGCGATCGCCTTCGGGCTCGCGGCCGCCAGCCTGTTCCCGGTGATCCTGCTCGGGATCTTCGACCCACGGATGAACCGCGAAGGGGCCATCACCGGCATCCTCGTCGGGTTGGTCTTCACGCTCGTCATGGTCGTGTTGATGACCTCCGATTCGATCTTCGGGACGGCGGATCCGATCCTCCCGACCTTCCTCGGGCTCGAAGCCCAGGGTATCGGGCTGGTCGGGACCATCCTCAACTTCGTGGTGGCGTTCGCGGTCTCGCGGGTCACGCCGCCGCCACCCGAGGAGATCCAGAACCTCGTCGAGGACATCCGGCTGCCTCAGGGCTCGCGGACCGGCAGCGAGACGGCCACCGACGGCGGCGAGGTCCAGGCGGACGGTGGCGAGGTCCGGACCGACGGCGGTGCCGACCTCGCGACGGCCGCCCGCGACGCACGAACGGACCCCCCGAACCGGGACGAAACGAACTAACGTCGTGACTCGTTTCGTTTTCGAATGAACCGGCCCGCCAACACCGAACTCGCGCTGCTCGCGTTCCGCCGAGCCATCGGTCTCTGGGCGGGACTGTCCGTATTCTATCTCGCGGGCTACTACCTCTTCGGCTACCCGTTCCCGACGCCGGTCGACCTCGTCGCGATCCTCGTGGTCGTCTGTCTCGGCGTGGTCCTCGGGGTCGCGTTCAGCTTCGCCTCGCCGCTCCCGCGCGAGACCGGCCTGCCACGGATCGTCCGGACCGCCCTGATCGCGATCCCCGCCCTCGGGATCGGCATCGCGCTACAGCTGTTCATCGAGGGCCCCCAGGGCGACCGGGCCTACTACGCCATGTTCGCGCTCGCGGCCTGGCTCGGCTCGACGTTCATCACCGAGGACGAGACCGACGAGGAGGAGGGAGCGGACACGTCCGACTTCGACGTCCTCGACCTGGGTCGCTGACGCTCGCTCGAACACCGACGCCGGAAAACGGTTCGGCCGCGGTTCACTCGGTCACGCGAACGAGCAACACCGGCACCGTGGTGTGTCGCAACACGTTCTCCGCGACGCTGCCCAACAGGACGTGGCTGAGTCCCGTCCGGCCGTGGGTCCCCATCACGACGAGGTCCACGTCGTCGTGGTCCTCGACGTACTCGGTGATCCGCTGATGAGGCGTTCCCCGTCGGGTGGCCGTGGTCGTTTCGAGCCCCGCCCGCTCGGCCGCGTCGCTGACCGCCTCGACGGCGCGCTCGCCGCGGGCTTCGAGACGGCGCTGGATCCGTTCGCGGTCGTCGACGTCGAGGGTCCCGATCGTCCCCATGTTGGCGACGTAGAGCGCGTGAACGCTCGCGTCGTACTTTCCGGCGAGGTCGACCGCCCGCTCGATGACCTCGTCCATGAGTTCGCTCCCGTCCGTCGGCACCAATATCCCCTGATACATGGGTGACGTGACGTGGCTCGATTATTTATTTTTATCGACCATTATAGTTCGTCGGGAGACGGAAAGACGGTCGGGGTGCTGGTGGTGAGGGTTGTCAGAACGATATCGGGAGGTTCACTCGTTCGGTTCGCCCGCGACCAGCACCGGCCGGTCGGTGTTCAAGATCACCGACTGTGCGCCGTCCCGGAGCTGGATCTTCCCGGCGGGCGAGTGACGACGACCGCCGACGCACAGCAGGTCGGCGTCGTACTCGGCCGCCGCCGTGACGAGGGCGGTCGGCGGGGCGGACTCGACCGCCTCGACCGTGGTTTCGACCCCGTTCTCACTGAGGAGGTCGGTGACCCGTTCGACCGCGTCGTCGACCGTCCCCGGCGTGTCGGTGGCGTGGACCACGACCACGTGGAGGTCGTCGGGTGCGGCGGGCAGGTCGAGGATGGCGCGGGCGGTCGTGAGCGCGCGGTCGTGGTCGCCCGCCCCCATGACGGCGGTGTACATGGGGGCGAATAGACGTGCTCGGGCTTACCGATTACGCCGTGTAGTGTCGGGAGACGTAGCCGACGGCCAACAGCACGACCCCGAGCCCGACACCCAGGGTGAGCATACCGTAGACCGCGAGCCCGACCGGCGTCGGCTGGATCTCGAAGAGGAAGAACAACGAGACCGACTGGAGGTCCTGGATCCCGAGGGCCCCGAGGAGATAGCCCCAACAGCCCGCGATGGCGACGACGACGACGTAGACGAACAGCACCACGCTCCGACCGTCGTAGCCGGCGATGCGCCCGGCCGTCGGGTTCTCGGACATACGTCGTCTATCGGGCGCTGGAGGATTAGCCTTTTGTCCGCGCGTCCCCGAACGGTGCTATGGCCGAAAAGGAGTACCTGCTAGCTATCCTCGTCGGGATCTCGGTGTCGATGGTCGTGCTGACGTTCGCGCTGGTCATCAGCTGAGGACCGCCGGTCGAAGACCAAAAAAACGCCCTATTCTTCCGCGTCGGTCGTCGTGTCGTCCTCGACGTCCACAGCTTCGCCGCCGTCGGTTCGAGCCGCTTCCTCCTCGCCGCCGTCGGTGAGCGCGGTCTCGATACGGCGCTCGTTCCAGCGCCACTCGTGGGTGAACTGGTTGGTCTCCTTCAGGTTCCACGGGTCGGTGTCCTCGATGGTGGGAGCCTCGAACCACGACTGGACGAAGTTCCAGAGCCAGATCGCCTGGCCGACGAGGATCAGGAACGCCCCGAGCGTGGCGACCTGGTGGAAGATCTGCATCATGCCCTGCGGGCCGATCGAGAGGCTGTACGTTGCGTAGCGCCGGGGCATCCCGAGATAGCCGAGGAAGAGCATCGAGAAGAACGTGAGGTTGGTGCCGACCATCGAGAGCCAGAAGTGCCAGCGTGCGAGCGTCTTCTGGTACATCTTCCCGGTGTAGAGCGGGAACCAGTAGTAGAGCCCCGCGAAGGCCGCGAAGCCGATCAGCCCCATCACGATGTAGTGGAAGTGGCCGACCACGTAGTAGGTGGCGTGGAGCGTGAGGTCGACGGGCACCGCCGCGAGGAACACACCCGTCACGCCGCCGATGATGAAGTTCGAGACCGCCCCGATACTGAACAGCATCGGCGCGGTGAGTCGGATGTCGCCGCCCCACATCGTGGTGATCCAGTTGAAGGTCTTGACGGCGCTCGGAATCGCGATGGCGAGCGAGACCGCCATGAAGCTCGCGCGGAGCCGGGGGTCGATGCCCGTCGTGAACATATGGTGGGCCCACACGCCGAACGAGAGCACGCCGATCGCGAGCGTCGAGTAGACGACGAACTTGTAGCCGAAGAGTTTTCTCCCACTAAATTTCGGGATAATGAGGCTCAGCAGTCCCATCGGCGGGAGCGCCAGGATGTAGACCTCGGGGTGGCCGAAGAACCAGAAGAGGTGTTGCCAGAGGATCGCGCCGCCGCCGACGAAGAAGGTCGTCCCGAAGTTCCGGTCGAGCAGGAGCATGACGAGCGCGCTCCCGAGCACGGGGAACGCGAAGAGGATCAGGCCGGCCTGGGTCAGGACGGTCCAGCTGAAGATGTCGAGGTTCGCCCAGCTCACGTCCTCACCGCGTTCGGTGAAGACGGTGGCGATGAAGTTGATCGCGCCCATCGTGGTGGCGATCCCCGAGAGGTGGAGGCCGAGCAGCATGTAGTCGACCCCGAGCCCGGCGGTGCCGGACTGAGTACCGCTCCCGACGCCCGCCGAGAGCGGGGTGTACATCGTCCAGGCGGTCTGGGCGGGCTGGATGTCGGTGAAGGGCACCACGATGAACCCACCCCAGATGAGGAGGGTCGCGGGCGGGAGCATCCAGAAGGCGATGGAGTTGAGCCGCGGGAACGCCATGTCGTCCGCCCCGATCAGGAGCGGGATGAAGTAGTTCCCGAATGCGAAGATGATCGGCGTCCCGAACAGGAACAGCATCGTGATGCCGTGGCTGGTGAGCATCGAGTTGTAGAACTGCGGCCCGATGATCGCCTCGCTCGGCGTGAGGAGTTCGGTCCGCATCAGCGTCACCATCAGCCCGGCGACCACGAACGTGATGACCGCGAAGACACCGTAGAGGATACCGATGTCCTTGTGGTCGACGGTCGTCAGCCACCGGATCAACCCGCTGGGTTTCTCGTTGGAGTAGCCGGACTCGCGACCCACCGCGCCGCCGCCACCAACCGGGGTGTACGAGCGCCAGTCCTCGAGCCGGGAGAGCCACGCCGCCACCCCCACGAGTAACAGCCCCATTAACACCGTCAGTACTAGCTGCGCGTCTGCCATGGATCGTGGGACGAACCACGGGGTAAAGAACCCTTAGATCTCGGCCACACCCTTCCCCCGGGTCCGTGTTCGGCCGCGGTGCTGTCGAACCGTCGAAAACCGCGGCCGCGGAGTGACTCAGTTCGTGTCGTCCTCGTCGGGCTCGGCGTCGAGGGTGTCCTCGACCATCTCGTAGTCCTCGCCCGCCTCCTCTTCGGGTTCCTGTTCGGAGAGCGTGGCGTCGGTCGACGAGAGGTCGACCTCGCTGTCGGCCTCGCCCGTCGTGCCCTCGTCACGCGAGATGATGCGACCCGAGAAGTAGGTGAGCGCCGCCAACGCGACGAACGGGATCACCAACAGCCCCATGCTGACGGTCTCCATGTAGAGGTTCGGCCCCCACGGCTGGACCGCGAGAAACACCACCACGAAGAACAGGATGATCCCGAGCGGAATGATGTTGACCGTGAGGTCGAGGAGGGTTTCACGGTCGAAGGTGCGCTCTGCCATTGCCCCACCCTCGCGGCGCGCGAATCAATAGGCTGTCGGTTCGTCGGCAGTCGAGGGGGAGGTCGTCAGGCCGAGCCGGCTTCCACGAACCGGCCGCTCGCCCCCGCGACCGCGACCACGACCCCGGCGATCAGCATCTCCGCGCCGCGGCCGACGATCCCGTTGGGCTGGGTCAGGACCGCGACGAGCGCGTCGACCGAGACCGCATCGAGCTGGGTCGCGGTGAGCGCGCCGCCGAGCACCACGAGCACGACCCCGAACCCGAGCAGAACGTTCCACGGCCGTTTTGCGTAGCCGGATTCGAGGAGGATCCCCGCGACGCTCCCGACGAACAGGAGGAGGCCGCCCACCGCGACCGGGAAGACGTTGAACAACAGCCCCAGCTCCGAGAACACCAGCCCGAGCACCACGATGATCGGCCACGGGCTCGACATCCGGTACTGGTCGCTGAGACCAGGCTGCTCGTCCATATCGGGAGGAGGGTCGCGAGCGTAACAAACCCATCGGAAGCGGTCGTCGCCGTCGGTCGGGGGCGGTCGTCGCGGAAGCGGCGACCCCGAACGGTGTAGGAGGACTTTTACTGGTCGGTGTGCAACCGCCGCCATGGGAACAGCGGACGATACGAGCGACGACGGCGGCGGACATCACCTCCCGGCGGTGACGGACTTCCCGCGCGGGTTCGGCGAAGCCAGCTGGTGGCCCTACATCGCGTCGGTCGGCGCGGCGGGGATCTACATCGGCGCGGCCCTGTTCTTCATGGGCCACAACGGGGCCTCCATCGTGCCCGCGATCGCGGGCCCCGCCGTGTTCGGGGTCTCGGTCGTCGTCACGCTGGCCGGTATCTTCGGCTGGCTCTACCACGCCTTCGTCGCCGACTACTGGGAGCGCACGCCTGACGAGCACTCGGGGAACATGCTCCGATTCGGGATGTTGTTGTTCCTCTGTACCGAGATCTTCACCTTCGGCGCGGGCTTCGTCTACTACTTCTTCATCCGGACCGGGAGCTGGTCGGGTGCTGAGATCCCCGCCGAACTCCTGAGCCCGCTCGTCGCCGCCAACACCGTCCTGCTTGTCGTCAGCAGTTTCACCTTCCACTTCGCCGAGATCGAACTCAGAAAGGACAACCACCGGCGGTTCACCGCGCTGCTCGGGGTCACCCTCCTGCTCGGGCTGGTCTTCATCGGCGGCCAGATCTACGAGTACAACCTCTTCATCATCCACGAGGGCTTCACGCTGACCTCCGGCATCTTCGCCAGCGCCTTCTTCGGACTCACGGGCCTCCACGGGCTCCACGTCTCGATGGGGGCGGTCCTCATCCTCATCGTGCTCGCGCGTGCGCTCATGGGCCAGTACTCCGCCGAGCGCCACACCTCGGTGAGCACGGTCTCGATGTACTGGCACTTCGTGGACGTCGTCTGGCTCTTCCTCGTCGCCGTGATCTACATCGGCGCGGTCGCGCCGTGACCCACCACACGTAACGTTCGAAAACCGAACCGCGGCTCAGATCTCGTTGAGCTTTCTGAGGATCTGGCCCCGGCGCTGTTCGTCCGCCCGGATACCCTTGCGTTCGAGCACGTTGCGTTCGAGCTTGTCGAGCGCCACCCGGAAGGCGCTCTCCGCGCCGTAGCCCTCGCCCGTGCCCGCGACCTGGCCCTTGTCGGTTCTGAGCCGGATGCCACACCGGACCAGCGGCATCCCGCGGAGTTTCTCCTTGTGTTCGTGGAAGCGGACGTGGGCGTGTTGGACCTGCATCTCACCGAACTTGTCGGCGACCTGCGTCACCGACTCGCGAACGCCGTCGCGGGTGATGGTGTCGAGCAGCGAGATGTTGGTGATCTGGACGTCGATGTGGTCCTCCTCGGTGAAGGTGAGCGCCCGGAGTACGTCGGTCTTGGTGAGGACGCCCGCGACGTGGCGGTCGTCGTCGTCGCCGGGCGTGACGATGACGCCGTTGTAGTCGTTGTCGAGCATCTTCGCGACCGCCTCGCGAACCGTGTCCGCACCGGAGACGGTCTCCACAGGTGAATTCATCAGGTCGTAGACCGGGATGTCGAGCATCCGCTGTGAGTCGCCCGAGCGCTCACCCTCGGTCGGCTGGTTCATGTTCCGGACGACGAACTCCACGAGGTCGTGGGTGGTGAGCACGCCCGTGAGGTAGCCCGCGTCGTTGACGACCGGCAGACGTGAGATGCCGTGTTCGCGGAGGCGGTTGATCGCCTGGCCGACGCGGGCGTCCTCGGCGATCGTGACCACGTCGTCGGTCTTGATCTGGGAGACGGTGAGTGCGTCGAGGTTCTCGAGGACGGCGTCGAGGATCCCGTCGGCGGTGACGATCCCCCAGAGCTCCTCGCCCTCGACGACCGGCGCGACCTTGGTGTTGCCCTCGACCAGCATCCGGGCGACCTCGCGAACGTCGGCGGTGCGCTCGATCCGTGGTGCCGAGTTCATCACCGCGCTGACCTTCGTCGAGTCCTCGACGTGGGACTGCATCAACGAGCGCTGGGTTATCACGCCGGCGTACGAACCGTCGTCGGTGACGATCAGTCCCCGCGGGCTCTCCTCGTCGAAGGCCGTCCGCACCTTTCCGAGGCGTTCGTCGGCGCTCACCGCGGTGTAGTCCGTGGTTGCGATATCGGCGATATCCATCGTGCTCACCCCGTAGGGTTGGACGCCGGGGCTAATCAAGACTGTGCCCCGTGTGACCGCCAGAGCCTTGTCCACACCGCGAGTAGGCCTCCGAATGGTGCCCGACATCGACGTGTTCGGTCGGTACACGTATCTCGTGACGGAGGTCGTCTTCGGCGCGTTCGCCTACTGCCTCCTCTCGGCGACCGGCGCGCTCGGTCGTGCCGCCAAGACCGTCGTCGCGCTCTACCCGCTGGCGTACGTCTGGGACCGCTACACCCTCGACGTGGGAGTCTTCCAGATCAACCTCCGCACCGGCAAGGAATTTCTGGGGATCCCCATCGAGGAGCACCTCTTCATGGTCGTGGTCCCCTCGCTGGTGGTCGGCTTCTACGAGGTCGTCAACCCACGGGACGACACCTAAAACGAGAGGTGTGAACTCGAAGACGGCCCGTCGTCGCCGGTGCCGCCGTCCCGGAGGTAGTCGTAGTTGTCGTCGGTCAGCACCACCTCGCCGTCGGTGACGGCGACCTCGACACCGGGCAGCGTCGTCCCCGCCGCTTCGCCGTTGTCGCACTCCCCCGAGCAGGTGTCGAACAGCGAGCCGTGTTTCGGGCAGATGATCTGCCCGTCGCGGATCGGCGCACCCGAACCCCGGTCGAACCGCTGGGTCTCGTGGGTACAGGTGTTGATCCACGCCTCGATGCCGGGCTCCT
This sequence comes from Halococcus sp. IIIV-5B, assembly GCF_003602035.1. Classification (NCBI taxonomy): domain Archaea; kingdom Methanobacteriati; phylum Methanobacteriota; class Halobacteria; order Halobacteriales; family Halococcaceae; genus Halococcus; species Halococcus sp. IIIV-5B. Next base: position 32,403 of record NZ_QZWE01000019.1, read on the forward strand.
CGTCACAGTGGACCAGGATGACCTCCTGTTCGTTCGTGAAGGCGTCCTCGGCGGTGAAGAGGTACGACCCGCCCTCGGGAACGTCCGAAACGTCCGCGATACGCGTTCCGTCGACCATGTGGGTTGCATGGGATCGGGCGGTAAAGCCGTGATGCTTCGAGGACTGTTCGGGACCCGTCGTTAGCTAGCAGAGGCGTTTTGGTTGGCAGCTCCAGACACACCGGAATAATTGACACATTACTTACCAGAAATTTTGGTAATGCGCAACCGAGTACTATCGTCAGTGATTCTCGTGACGTTGCTTTGCCTTGGTGGGTGCTCAGTTCCTCTCTTTGAAGATGAACAGTCGAAGCTGGTGGAAGTAAGAGTAGAAAACAGTGATGACAGTCCACACACAATCCATACTATTGTGGAAAAGGACGGAAGCATCATTAGTTGGACCTCACACCGACTGAACGCAACTGAAAAAGGGAGATACGTCAGTAAAGACGTAAATAGGTCGTGGGGAAACACGACGGGTCACTATACTGTCTACATGAGACTGGACCAGAACACCACGTGGAAAGACGTGAATACTTCTGATTCGGGATGTTATGGATTCTACTATCACGTTAATCCTGAGTCAAGCCAAGGATATCCAAACAGGTTAGGGAAATATCCGCGAACGGTTCTTCAAGAGCAGGTAGGATGCAGCAACTTTGAGTTTTAGCTGTTCGTCAGTGCTATCTCGCATTATCGTTGATATATAGACCTATGCTATACGAAGTGTCCTCCCGCAAACCACAAGCCGGCACCGAGCCCGCCTGCTACACTGAAGTAAATTCCGTAGGTTGTGTACCTTCTCCGCCCGAAAACTAAGCCCGCACCATGACCGATGATCCATCCAGACAGAAACACACTCGCGAATAGCGTTAAAAGCCAGAACCAGAATCCGGCCGGCTCTGAAAAACTGGCTGTCCAAGTGACTGGAAGGGCTGCTAACCCCAGCCCTCCCAGAATCGCTAAACCACCGGCCACTCTGACTACTGTTCCATACATGGGGTTCGGTATACTCAGTCTGCCGATGAGTCGTTATTCCATTTGTCAATCAAAACGTAGCATTGGGTGATAGCTCTGCCCTATCAGATATATCCAGTCGAAGGGCGCACCACACTCACTCCAGAAACGCTTCGATCCGGTCCATCGCCTCGCGCAACTCGTTCAGTCCCGTCGCGTACGAAACCCGAAGGTGGCCCTCGCCGCCCGCACCGAAGACGTCGCCGGGAACCATCGCCACGCCGCACTCTTCGAGGACCGCCTCGGCGAACGCTTCGGCGTCCTCCCACGGGCTCTCGGGGAAGACGTAGAACGCGCCGGTGGCCTCGAAGCAGTCGATGCCCATCTCCGCGAATCGCGAGAGCACGAACCGCCGCCGGCGGTCGTACTGGGCGCGCATCTCCTGGACGTCGTCGTCGCAGTGTTCGAGCGCGTCGAGCGCGGCGTGCTGTGCGGTCGTCGGTGCCGAGAGCATCCCGTACTGGTGGATCCGGTTCATCGCCCGGATCGCTTCGGGCGGCGCGAGCGCGTAGCCGAGCCGGAGCCCGGTCATCGCGTAGGCTTTCGAGAAGCCGTTGAACACCACCGTTCGCTCGCGCATCCCCGGCAGGGTGGCGATCGAGGTGTGGTCGCCGTCGTAGGTCAGGTCGGCGTAGATCTCGTCGGCAAGCACAGTGAGATCGTGCTCGCGGGCGAACGCGGCCACGGGTTCGAGGTGCTCCTCGCGCATCGTCGCGCCGGTGGGATTGTTGGGATAGCAGTAGACCAGCGCCTCGGCTTCTTCGGCCCCAACCTCCCGGAGCACCTCGGCCGTGAGCCGGAACTCGTCGGCCTCGCGGGTCGGTACCGGCAGGGGCTCCCCGCCCGCGAAGATCACGCCCGGCACGTACGACACGTACGACGGCTGGGCCACCGCGACCGTGTCCCCCGGGTCGCAGAACGCGCGGAACGCCGCGTCGATGGCCTCCGAAGCCCCCGCCGTCACCAGGATCTCCTCGTCGGGGTCGTAGTCGAGGTCGTACTGGCTCGCCACCCGACCCGCGATGGCCTCCCTGAGCTCCGCCATCCCCCGGTTCGCGGTGTAGGAGGTCTTCCCCCGTTCGAGCGAGTCGATGGCGGCCTCGCGGGCACTCCACGGTGCGGTGAAGTCGGGTTCGCCCACCCCGAGCGAGATCACGTCGTCCATCTCCTCGGCGAGTTCGAAGAAGCGCCGGATGCCCGAGGGCGGGACCTGCTCGACTCGTTCGGATATCTTCACGCGAGCCACCCCCGGTGGCGAGGGTGAGCTCGAAACGGCTTCGCCGTTTCGGTGTTCATGGCGAAACCGACAGCCGGTCGTCGTCCCGGTCGCCGTCGAACTCGATGCCGTGTTCCTTGTAGGACTCCATCAGGTAGTGGGTCACGGTCTGGGTTATTTCGGGGACTGGCGCGACCTTCTCCGAGACGAATCTCGAGACCTCACCCATCGAGTCGGCCTCGACGGTCATCGAGAAGTCGTACTCGCCGCTCACGAGCCGGAGGGATTCGACCTCGGGAAAGCCCACGAGCCGCTTCGCGATGTCGTCGTAGCCCGTCTCGCGGTCGAGGGTGACGTTACACTCGACCAGCGCGCGGACGGGTTCGTCGTCGGTGTTCCGCCAGTCGACCACCGCGCCGTACCCGCGGATGACCCCGTCGGCTTCGAGCGCCTCGATGGTCGATTCGACCTCGTGCTCCTCGGCCCCCGTCATCCGGGCGAGGTCGGCGGTCGTGTATCGGGCGTTCTCGCGGAGCAACGACACCAGTTCCGCGCGGGTGTTCATACCGCGAGGTACGGCCACTGTCGCAAAAAGGTTGCTCCCGACCGGTTTTCGCGGCGGGCCGGTTCGGACGTCGTCCGAGCTACCCCTCCTCGTCGAGGAACGCGGTCAGGAGCTTTCGTTGGGCCTTCCGGAGGTGGCTGTGAAGCGTCGGCGAGGAGATCCCCATCGAGGCCGCGAGCTCCTCGGCGGTCGAGCCGCGCGGCCAGTCGTAGTAGCCCGCGAAGAACGCCGCCCGCACGGCCGCGCGCTGTTTCTCGGTGAGTCGGTCGTCGACCGCCTGCCGGAAGCCCGCCTCGGTCCCGACGGGGAGTTCGACCGCGCGTTTCGAGAGGAACGCCGTTCCGGGGTAGGCCGCCTCGAAGGCGTCGACCACCCGTCGGACGTCCGTGTCGGCGGCGACCTCACAGACCAACCGCGCCTCGCCGTCCTCGGCCGTGAGCCGTCGGACCGTCCCGCCCATGTCGATCGCGATATCGGCCGGCCCCTCGGTGGTGGCGAACTCGAACAGCCCGTCCTCCTCGCCACCGGAGACGAGACGTGCCTCCGCGATCCCGGGGAACGTCTCGGCGAGGTCGAGCACGGATTCCGGCGGCGTTCCCTCGATCGTGACGTACTGGAGGACGGTGTCGTCGGCCGCCGGAACCATGCCGTCGAGGCTGTAGCGGCAGTCGAACCGGTCGGTGACCGCGACGGGGAACGCGGTGTCGTCCGTCAGGCGGAGGGTGACCGCGACCGCCGTATCGGAGAGCAGGAGCTTCATGTTCTGGGCGGCGCTGATCGCGAAGCCCGCGACCTCGCCGAGCACCGTGAGCCCCGCGCGCTCGCGCTCGGCGAAGGCGTCCGGGTGGGTCGCCGAGAGCCCGAGCACGCCGTAGACGACCTCCCGATAGGAGAGGGGGACCATCGCCATCGGTCCGGAGCTGCCGTGTGCGTCTGCCATCGAGGGGGACGGCTCCTCGACGACTTGGACCGTCCCGGTTTCGAGCGCGCGAACGCCCGGGTCCGCCAGCCCGCCGTCGGTGGCGACCGCCGCGATGTCCTCGACCCCCGCACCGGTCTCGACAGCGAGGCCGCCCGTCTCGTCGCGTTCGGCGATCCACGCGACCCCGTAGAGGTCGGAGGCCGCGATCCGCTCACAGACCGTGCGTTCGATCTCCTCGCGGGTCGCGGCCCCGACCAGCCCGCGGATGATCCCCTGGATCACGACGTTGATCCGGTCGAGCCGGGCGAGTTCGTCACGCTGGCGTTCGAGCCGGCGCTCGCGTTCGGCCAGCGCCTTCTCGGCGCGACGCTGGCCCACCGCGTTCTCGACCCGGTTGGCGAGGAGTTCGTACTGGTCCACCCCGCCACCCTTCCGGAGGTAGTCGGTGACGCCCATCGAGATCGCCTCGCTCGCGGCCTCCTCGCTCCCCTTGCCGGTCGAGAGGATGAACGGGAGCTTCGGGTGGGAGTCGCGAACCGTCGCGAGGAGTTCTAGTCCGTCGGTTCCCGGCATCCGGTAATCGCTGACGATACAGTCGACCGAGGCGTCGTCGAGGTGGTCGAGCGCCGCCGCGGCGCTGGTTTCGGTCTCGACGACGAACCCGTCGATCCCCCCGAGCACCGTCGCGGCGAGCGAGACGATCGCCGGCTCGTCGTCCACGAACAACACCCGGATCGGGTCGGCATCCGCCGCCGCGGATCGCTGCATCGCCACAATACATATCTCTACATCGGGAACTACAAAAAATATCGCCTCTCGGTCTCGTACGTGACGTCGTCCGACTACGTCGTGACCTCGAAGCGAGCACCGTCGGTCCCGTCGACCGCACGGACGTCCCAACCGTGGGCCTCGGCGATGTTCCGGACGATCATCAGGCCCAGCCCGGTCCCCGATTCGGTCGTCGAGTAGCCGTGCTCGAATATCTTCTCGTGTTCGCCCTCGGGGATCCCCGGTCCGTCGTCGGCGACGTAGAAGCCGTTCTCGAGCGCCCCGACGACCACCGACGCCTCCTCGCCGGCGTGGTCGAGCGCGTTTCGAAAGAGGTTCTCGAACAGCCGCGTGAGGCGGTCGGGGTCGGCCTCGACGGTGTCGAGCGCCTCGACGGTGAGGCTCGCCGTCTCGGTGCCCGCCGTCCGCCACGCACGCTCGGCGACGTCCTCGAACGCGACGGGTTCGGTCTCGCCGATGACCTTCCCCTGACGAGCGAGGGTGAGGACGTCCTCGATCAGGGTGTCCATCCGGTCGAGCGCCCACAGCGCGTCCTCGTGGTGGTCGGAGGAGGCCTCGGCCTCGGCGAGTTCGACCCGGCCGCGCGCGACGCTCATCGGGCTCCGGAGGTCGTGGCTGATCACGCTCGCGAACTCGTCGAGGAGTTCGTTCTGACGTTCGAGCTCGCGCTCGTGGCGCTTCTGCTCGGTGATGTCGGTGTAGAGCGAGTAGCCAGCGAGGTTGCGCGTGTCGGGTTCGAGCGGGACGATGTGGAGCAGGAAGTCCCGAACCCCGTCCGCGGTCCGTCGACGGACGGTCGTCTGGAGGCTCTCGCCCTCGATGAGCGCCTCGTTGAACGTGTCCGCCTCGGCTTCGTGCTCGGCCGGGACGATGTAGTCGTCGATGTTCTCGTCGATGACCTCCTCGCTGGGGTAGCCGAAGATCCGCTCGAATCGGGCGTTGACCCGTCTGGCGATCGGTTCGCCGTCGACCAGTTCGTAGCTCACCGCGGCGTCGGTGACGTTCTCGAACAGCGCGGTCAGCCGGTCGCGTTCGGTCACGAGCTCGTGCTGTCGCTCGCGGAGGAGGTGTTCGCGCTCGGCACGCTCCATCGCGGCCCCGGCGTTGGTCACCAGCAGCTTCGCGAGCGAGAACTCCCGGTCGGAGAAGGCCCCCGGCTCGACCGACCCGACGATCAGTACGCCGTACTCATCGAAGGGAAGCATCATCTCGCTCCGCATGGTCGTCTCGGTGTTGTAGACGCCCGGTTCGTCGTCGACGTGGTCGTAATAGCGCGGTTCCCCCGTCTCGTACGCCTCCCACGCGAGACTATCGGTCCCCTCGAAGGTCGGCTGGGTATCGAACAGATCGTGGCATCTGTCCGACATCATCATCGGCCGGAGCACCTCCTCGTCGTCCTCGTAGCGCCAGACCCCGTTCATCGGGATATCGAGCACGTCCTCGACCGTCGCGACGGCCGTCTCGGCCACCGCGTCCCGGTCGACCGCCGTCATCATCCGTCGGGTCGCGTCGTGGAGGGCTTCGAGGTCGTGTTCGTGTTTTCGGCGTTCGAGCTCGCGGCTCGCCCCGCGGGCGACGAGGTCGACGAAGCCCTGCTCGGCGCTCGAGAACGGGTCGCGCGGGTTCGGGTCCGCGAAGCAGAACGTCCCGTAGACCTCGTCGTCGACGGTGAGCTTCCCGCCGATGTAACTATCGAGGTCGAACGACTCGCGCGCGGGGTCGCCCTTCCACCCCGCCGCGACCGCGTCGTTGACCGCGAACGGACCGTCGGTCTCGACCGTCCGTCGGCAGTAGACCGACGACAGCGGACACTCCGCCCCCGCCTCGATGGCCTCGTGCGAGCCGCGCGCCGCCTCGATCCGGAGCGTCCCGTCCTCGATGTGGGTCATGAACCCGACCTCGGCGTCGAGATACGCACAGCCGAGTTCGAGCAGCCGGTCGATCCGCTCGTCGAAGTCGAGCCCGCTGCTCGACGTCGTCTCGTAGAGCTTCCGCCGGTACCGCTCGTTCTCCTTCTTCTCCGAGATGTCGCGGATGACGCCGACGCTGCCCTCGTACTCGCCGTCGGTCCGGAGCAGCGTGACCTGGGCTTCGCAGGGCCGGAGGCTGCCGTCGGCCAGTTGAACCTCGAACTCGAACGAGGCGGTGTCGCGCTCGGCGTCGTGGCTGAGGAGTCGACGGACGACGTCGGTGCCCGCCTCGATCGCCTCCCCATCGAGGATCGCCGAGATGTGCTCGCCGATCAGCGCCTCGCGGGTGTAGCCCACGACGTCGAGGAGGCGGTCGTTGGCTGCCATGAACCGGCCCTCGGTGTCGAGCGCGTAGATGCTGTCGCCGGCGGTGTCGAGCATCCGACGGTAGCGCCGGAGCTGCTCCTCGCGCGCGAGCCGGTCGAGCGCGGTCGCGGCGTTCGCGGTGAGCATCCGGGCGAGTTCGATGTCGGCGTCCCCGAAGTCCCCCTCCGTCGAGACGATGCTGAGGGTCCCGTGGTCGCCGATCGGGACGTAGAGCGCGCTCTCGACGTCGACGCGGGTGTCGATCACGGCGCTCCCCGAGGCAACGATGGGCTGTTCGGCCTCGAACGCACGCCACGGGAACCCCTCGTCGCGGTCGTAGCTCGGTCGGTCGCCGTGTTGCTCGGCACCGCTCGGCGTCAGCGCGACGGGGTCGAGGGTATCGGTCTCCGGGTCGTAGAACCGGACCGCGGCCAGCGAGAAGCCGAGGACGTCCTCGACGGCCGCCGCGGTGGCGTCCGCCACGTCGGGGCGGCCTTCGGCGCGCATGAAATCCCGGGTCGCCTCGTGGAGCGCGGCGACGGTCCTCGCGCGGTCGCGGCGCTCGGTGGTGTCGCGGATCGCACCCGCGACCCCACGGAACTCGCCGTCGGCGAGTCGGAGCGCGAGGTGATCCTCGCACGCCACCCGGTCGCCGTCGGCGGTCCGGATCTCGAACTCGACGGTCGTCTCCTCGGCACCCGTCGACAACATCTCGCGGACGAGCTCCTCGAACATCTCCGCGGTCTCGGGGTCCTTGATCTGCTCGACGCTCTCGCCGAGGACGTCCGCGGCCTCGTAGCCCGTGAGGTCGGTGAAGCCCTGGTTGACGAACTCGAAGCGGCCTTCGCTGTCGAGCACGTAGACCGCGTCGTCGACCGCGTCGGTCGCCGTCCGGTACCGTTCGGACTCGCGCTCGCGGGCCTTTCGGTCGGTGATGTCGCGCCCGGTGCCGACGGCCCCCTGGAACTCCTCGGTCACGATCTGTGCGCCGCTGAACTCGTGAGGAACGGTCTCACCGGCCTTCGTCACGAACGCCGACTCGACGGTGACCCGCTCGCCACGCTCGACCACCGCCTCGATCTTCTCCCGGAGCAGCGCGTGGTCGGCCGGCGGGATGAACTCGAGGCAGTTCATGCCCGCTATCTCCTCGGTCGAGTAGCCGACGACCGACTCGAAGGTCTCGTTCCATCTGAGCATCCGGCCGTCGGCGTCGAAGGCGTAGATCGGGTCCGGCGTGGCGTCGAACAGGCTCTCGATGACCGCCCGTTCCTCGTGGAGTTCGCGTTCGCGCGCCCGCCGCTCGGAGATGTCCCGGAACACCCCCTGTATCAACCGCCGGTCGTCGAGTTCGACGATGCTCGCACCGACCTCCACCGGGACGTGCTCGCCGTCGGCACGTTCGACCACCAGCGGTGACCCGTCGGGAACGCCCACGGACCGTTTCCCGTCCACGAACGACTCCTCGTCGAAGAGCTCCCGATACCGTTCCGCCTCGTCCTCGGGGTAGATCGCCGTGTAATCCGCGCCGAGGAGCGACTCGCGGTCGCGACCGAGGAGCGCCGTGGCGGCGGCGTTGGTCTCGACGACCTCCCCCGTGGCCGCGTCGACGACGAGGACCGCGTCCGGCCCGGTGTCGAGCAGCGCCCGGTACTTCCGTTCGGACTCGGCGAGCGCGCGTTCGCGGCGTTCGAGCTGGCCCCGCGTCTCGGCGGCGTGGATCGCCTGCGCGATGGTGCCGGCCAGCTCCGTGAGCGCGTCGCGTTCGTCGGCCTCGAACGCCCGTCGGTCGGCGTATATCCCGAGCACACCGTAGGACGCCTCGTCGTACGACAGCGGCAACGTGATGACCGAGTCGAACTCGTGGTAGTCCACCGTCTCGCGCCACGACTCGAACGTCCCGTCCTGGCCGTCGTGATAGACTTGGGGTTCGCCCGTGCGCATCGCCCGACCGATCGGACCGTCGTCGAGCGTCGCGTCGTCGGTCGGGCGGTCGTCGAACGCCGCTCCGTCGCCGGCGCGTTCGCGAACCGCGAACCCGTCGTCGTCGGTCGCCGTGGCGATCCACGCCTGGCTGTACGACGCGGAGCCCGCGAGGCAGTCACAGACCCGTGTCTCGATCCCCTCGCGGGTCGACTGGCGAACGAGTTCGCGCTGGACCTCCGCCACGACGGCGTTGATCCGGGCGAGGTCGGCGGCACGGTCGGTGGCGCGGTCGGCCTCGACGGCGTGTTCGATCCGGTTGGCGAGGAGTTCGTACTGTTCGCTCCCGGTGCTCTTCCGGAGGTAGTCGGTGACGCCGGCCGAGATCGCCTCGCTCGCGGCTTCCTCGCTGCCCTTGCCGGTGAAGAGGATGAACGGCACTGCCGGATGGGAGTCGCGAACCGCCGCGAGGAATTCGAGCCCGTCCATCCCCGGCATGGTGTAGTCGCTCACGATACAGTCGACCGCTCCCGGCGCGCGCTCGAAGCGTTCGAGCGCCGCCGAAGCCGACGTCTCGGTCGTCACGTCGACGCCGTCGAGGAGGCGGTCGAGGTGGGCCGCCCCGAGGTCCGCGACCGAGCGCTCGTCGTCAACCCACAACACCGAGATCTCGTCCATCGATATGGTCGAATGATGCCGTACTGAGAAAAAGCTTCCTCGGGGCGGAAACACCTTTGCGTCTTCGGGGGTTCGAAGGGCGTATGACGCTCGAAGAGTCCGCACGCGACCTCGAACGCGGCGACAGCGCGCCCGGCTTCGAACTCCCGGGGACCGACGGCGCGAGCCACGCGCTCGTCGATTACCACGACCACGACGCGCTCCTCGTGGTCTTCACCTGCAATCACTGTCCCTACGCCCAGGCGAAGATCGAGGCGCTCAACGGGCTGGCCGAGAGCTACGAGGAGGTCGCGGTCGTCGGTATCAACGCCAACGACGCCGAGGAGTACCCCGACGACTCCTTCGAGCGGATGCAGGAGCTCGTCGAGGACGGCACGGTCCGCTACGACGCCTACCTCCGCGACGAGTCCCAGGAGGTCGCGCGGGCCTACGGCGCGGTCTGCACCCCCGACCCGTTCCTGTTCGCGAAGCGCGACGGCGGCTTCGAGCTCGCCTACCACGGCCGCCTCGACGACGCCACCGGCCCCGACGAGGAGCCCTCGGGCGAACACGGCTTCGAGATGGCCGGCGCGATCGAGTCGGTATTGACGGGGGTCCCCGTCGACCAGCAGTTCCAGCCGTCGCGTGGCTGCTCGATCAAGTGGAAGTAGGTTCGGAATCCGCCCAAACTTCGGCCGGCCGAAAAGGAAAACGGCTTTATATCTTAGGCTGGCCTAAACCGTATGGCGAGCGACGAGACGGGAGACGGCGTATCGACGCGACGCGACTACGTGAAGTACGGCGGCGCGCTCATCGGCGGCGGGCTGTTCGCCGGCTGTACCGGTAGTGGAGGAAGCGGCTCGAACGGTTCGGGTGGTGCGAACGGATCGTCGGGCTCGACCGGGACGCAAGCCGACACCGCCTCGGGCGCGTCCGGTGACGGCACCGAGACGGGAGGCGGGACGAACGAAACCGACGGGACGACGAGCGGGGCGGCGAACGCGTACTCGGTGACGATGGCCCCGATGGGCGAGGTGACGTTCGAGGCGGTCCCGAAGACCATCTTCACGCGGTTGACCCACCTCGCGGGGATGGCGTTCGCGCTCGGGCGAGGGAACGACGTCAACGCGATGCACGCGCCCGACTACTACGACGCGCTCTGGAACCAGTTCACCCCGCGCCTGCCGGGGGTGTCGCTCGACTGGTCGGGGCTCTACTCCTCGTGGGAACCGAGCAAGGAGAAGCTCTACGAGCTCGACAGCGACGTGCACCTCGCCGACCCCGCGAGCGTCTTCGCGGTCGAGGGCTGGAACGAGAGCGACCTCGCCGAGATCGAAGAGAACGTCGCGCCGTGGTTCGGGAACCAGTACAGCGACACCCACGCGACCCCGCCGGAGGCCTACCAGAACCAGTACCGCTACTACTCGCTCTGGGACATGTTCGAGAAGGTCGCGGCGGTGTTCCAGGAGCAGGAACGGTACCGGGCGCTCTCGTCCATCCACTCGGACCTGCGCGACACTATCGAATCGGAGCTCCCGGCGAAGGGCGAGCGGCCGACGGTGGCGCTGCTCGGCCTCAGCGACCTCGAAAGCATCTACGCCTACAAGGTCAGCGTCCCCGGCTTCCTGGTCGCGCACATCCGCCCGCTGAAGCCGGCCGAGACGTTCGGCGACGACGTCTCCTCCGGTGATACGGTCGATACGGAGACCCTGCTCGCGGCGGACCCCGAGGTGATCCTCGCGCTCGGCGGGATGCACCCCGACACCGACATGCCCGGCATCCGGAGCGGGCTCGCGGACGACCCGGTTGCGGCGGACGTCACGGCGGTCAAAGACGACCGAGTCTACGCTCAGGGCGCGCGGTATCAGGGCCCGATCCTCAACCTCTTCCAGCTCGAGATGAGCGCGAAACAGCTCTATCCCGAGCGGTTCGGCGAGTGGCCGACCTACGAGAAAGGCCCGTACCCGGAGATCCCCGCGAACGAGCAGCTCTTCGACCGCGAGCGCGTCGCGAGGATCATCACCGGCGGGGGAACGACGTGAGCGAGACGGTGCCCACCGAATCCGACGTCGTCGTGGTGGGCGGCGGGCCGGCGGGCTGTTCGGCGGCGGTGTTCACCGCGCGCTACGGGCTCGACACGACCGTCTTCGACCGCGGGCAGTCGTCGCTCCAGCGCTGTGCGTACCTCGAGAACTACCTCGGCTTTCCGGCGGGTATCGACGTCGCGACGTTCTACGACCTCATCCACGACCACGCCGAGACGGCGGGGGCCGACCTCGTCCCGGACATGATCCAGTCGGTCGAGCGCGCGACCGACGGCGGGTTCGTCGTCGAACCACAGGAAGGCGAGCCCGTCCACGCGAAGCGGGTCGTCGCGGCGACCCGGCAGGGCGCGGACTATCTCCGGCCGGTGGTGGGGGAGGCGGCCTTCGACGAGTACGTCCACGACGGCGAGACCTACGAGCGCTTCGACCCTGACTACGCCGACCGCGACGGCAGCACGACCATCGACGGGCTCTACGTCGTCTCTCCGGGTGGCGAGGCCGACGTCCAGGTCGTCGTCGCGGCCGGTCGTGGCGCACACGTCGCCCGCACCGTGCTCGCGGACGCCCGCCGCGAGCACGGCTATCCGGACGACCTCGCGGCGCACTACGACTGGCGGCGACGCGAGGCCGAACTGACCGGGGAGTGGGCGGACCGCGACCGGTGGCGGGAGCTGTTCGCGGAGCGAACGCCCGACGACCACGACCTCGACGCGGAGCGCGCCGTCGAGCTCCGCGAGCGCGAGATCGACCGGCGGTTCGGCACCTATATCGACGACGAGACGGTCGCGGATCGAATCGAACGCGGCCAGGACCGACTGCTGGCACACATCGACGACGATCGGATCCTCGCCGCCGCGCGCGAGATCGAAGCCGAGCGCGCGACCGACTCGGATTGACGACCCCGTTTCGCACGGCTATCTGTGGCGAAGAATCATTAGCAAGGAGTGCCTCTACGAGGGTATGCCCGGAGGCACCGACCAGACCATCCGGCCGTTCCGCTGGCGCGCGGAGCGGTTGTACCCCGACACCGAGATCGTCTCGCGAACCCACGACGGTATCGAGCGCTACGACTACGCGAAGTATGGAAGACGAGTCGCGCGACTGGCGCACGCCCTCGACGACGCCGGTATCGCCGACGATGCCAGGGTAGGAACGTTCTGCTGGAATCATCATCGGCACTTCGAGGCCTACTTCGCGGTGCCGGACTCGGGCCGCCAGCTCCACACCATCAATCCATTACTACCCGACGAACACATCCAGTACATCGTCGAGAACGCGGGTGACGAACTCCTGTTCGTCGACCCCTCGCTGGTCGAGAAGCTCGACGCCGCCTTCGACCCCGACTCGTTCGACTCGGTGACGCGGTTCGTCGTGATGGGCGAGGACGTCCCCGAGACGGACCTCGACCCGGTGGTGGATTACGAGTCGTTCATCGAGGGCGGGAGCGACGAGTACGACTGGCCGACGCTCTCGGAGGACCGCCGGGCCGGGATGTGTTACACCTCGGGGACCACGGGGCGGCCGAAGGGCGTCGAGTACACCCAGCAGATGCTCTGGTCGCACGCGATGTCGACCATCAGCCCGCAGGGGCTCGCGGTCGACGACGCGGACGTGGTGATGCCGGTGGTGCCGATGTTCCACGTCAACGCCTGGGGGATGCCCTTCTCGACCACCGCCGCCGGCGCGAAGCACGTCTATCCGGGCCCGTCACCCACGCCCGAAGACCTCGCCCACCTCATCGAGTCGGAGGGCGTGACCCTCACCGCGGGCGTTCCGACGGTCTGGTTGGGGTTGCTCGAATACATGAACGACCACGAGGTCGACCTCTCCTCGCTCGAGGAGATCGTCATCGGCGGGAGCGCCGCGCCGAAGTCGGTGATCGAGCGCTTCGACGACCTCGGGGTCACGGTGCTCCACGCGTGGGGCATGACCGAGATGAGCCCCATCGGGTCGGCGGCGCGGCTCAAGACCGGTATGGAGTCGTGGGAGGCCGACCGCCGATACGAGAAACGCGCCACCCAGGGGCTGATGATGCCCGGCCTGGAGTTCAAAGTCGTCGACGATGCGGGTGAGGAGGTGCCGTGGAACGGTGAGGACTTCGGCGAACTCCTGGTCCGCGGGCCGTGGGTCACCACCGAGTACTTCGAGCGCCCGGAGGCCAACGAGGAGGACTTCGAACATGGATGGCTCAAGACCGGTGACGTCGTGAGCGTCGACGCGGACGGCTACATCAAGATCGTCGACCGCGCGAAGGACGTCATCAAGTCCGGCGGCGAGTGGATATCGAGTGTCGAGCTCGAAAACGCGCTGATGGCCCACGACGAGGTCTCGGAGGCCGCGGTCGCCGGGGTTCCCCACGAGAAGTGGCAGGAGCGGCCCGTGGCGTTCGTGGTGCCCGCGGCCGGTGCCGACGAGGACCGACTCACCGAGGAACTCCTCGACAGCATCGCCGCCGACTACCCCAAGTGGTGGGTGCCCGACGAGGTGGTCTACATCGAGTCGGTTCCCAAAACGGCAACTGGCAAGTTCTCGAAGAAGGACCTCCGCGAGGAGTTCTCGGACGAGTCCCTGGTCGAGGGCCGTGCCCCCGAGGAGGCCGCCCCGGAGTAGTACACAATAAACGGTTCACAAACGACCCCCGGTTTACACGAACTATTTGGGGGCCGCGACCGAAACGTGTGCCATGGAGTTACTGGACGAATCCATCGTGCCGGAGGACGTCCGCGAGGTCAAGCGAGAAGCCCACGAGTTCTCCGAGGAGCACATCATGCCGAACGCCGAAGAGTACTACGCCAGCGGCGACTACCCCTGGGAGATCCTCGAAGCGGGCCAGGAGGCTGGCCTCGTGGCCCAAGACATCGGCGAGGAGTATGGAGGAAAAGGCTACGGGCTCCACGAGATGCTCGCCATCGCCGAGGAGTTCTATCGAGCCGACGCGGGCATCGCGCTCACCCTCCAGCTCGCGAGCTTCGGGGCCGAGATCGTCGAGGAGTACGGCAACGAGGAGCAGAAGGAGGAGTACATCGCACCCGTCGCGGCCTGCGACCAGATCACTGGTCTCGCGGTCTCGGAACCCCAGACCGGCTCGGACCTGGCGGGAATGACGACCTCGGCCGAGAAGGACGGCGACGAGTGGGTTCTCAACGGCGAGAAGTACTGGGTCGGCAACGCGGTCGAGGCCGACTGGCTCACCGTCTACGCCAAGAGCGGTGACGGCGACGATAGGTATGGCAACTACTCGATGTTCATCGTGCCCACGGACGCGCCGGGCTACGAGGCCGAACACATCCCCGAGAAGATGGCCTACCGCGCCTCGAAGCAGGGTCACATCGTCTTCGACGACTGCCGGATCCCCGAAGAAAACCTCGTCGGCGTCGAGGGCGCGGGCTTCTACATGCTCGCGGAGTTCTTCAACCAGGGCCGCGTCGTGGTCGGCGGCCACGGCCTCGGGATGGCGGCGGCGGCCATCGAGGAGGCCTGGGAGTTCGTCCACGGTCGGTCGGCGTTCGGGCGCGACATCAGCGAGTTTCAGGCGGTCCAGCACGACCTCGCGGAGATGCTGATGGAGTTCGAGCGGGCGCGGGCGCTCAACTGGCGCGCCGCCGACAAGGTCGCGAACCAGGACCAGACGGGCTACTGGGCTGCGCTCGCGAAGGCGACCTCCACCGAGGCCGCCGTCGAGTGCGCCGAGCGCGGGATGCAGCTCCACGGCGGCCGCTCCGTGCTGACCGAGAACCGCATCGCGCGGGTCTACCGCGACTGCCGCGTCCCGGTGATCTACGAGGGCGCGAACGCCGTCCAGCGCAACCTGATCTACCGCCAGCGGCCCACGTAACGCGGCTTCGGCTCCCCCTCAAAATCCTTCGCTGAGACACACCTCACGCGGTGGGAACAGTTCGTCGAGGAGTGCCTCTGTCGATTCGGATTCCACCGTGAGATCCCCGACGAGCGTCGCGCGCTCGACCGAGAAATGACCGACGAACAACTGTGAGAGGGTCGTGATGGAGACGTTCGCGTCCGCCGGCTCGTCCACGCGCGTGCAGGTCGCCTCGCCGGCCCGCACGTCGAGCGCGAACGTGTCGTCGTTCCAATCGGCGACCGGGTCGGCGACGGAGAGCACGAGACGACCCTCCACCTCGGGATAGTCGAGCGCGGCGAGGGCGGCCTCGACGTCCACGATCCGGACCATCCCGCCGGGCGTGAGTTCGTAGTCGAGGGCGCGCGGGTCGTCGACGAGGTCGAACAGGAGGGTGTCTGGTCGGCTCCGGATACGGACGCGTTCGACCTGTGAGTCGTGATAGGAGAGGAATCGGAGGAGGTCCAGGGAGGCCTCGTGGTCGAGCGCGTTGCACTCGCGGACCCGCATCGTCCGGCCGTCGTCGTTCTCGACCTCGTAGACGACGTAGCCCCGGAGCTCGCCCTCGCGCTCGACGCCGTAGACGTATGGGTCCTGCTCCCAGCCTTCGAAGACCCGGTTGCGCCACCACTCCTCGGTCCGGCGGATCCAGAGCGAGACGCCCTCGCCCGCCGCGTCGAGAACGGGATTCAGCCGCTCGAAGTCGTCGGGCCCGAGTTCGCGGAACCGGCCGCCGTCCGCGTCGGCGGCGAACGACAGGACCTCGGGGTCGCACTCGACGGTCGCGGTGGTCCCCGCCCGCGCCCAGCCGTACCGTCGGTAGAAGGCGTAGGCGAACGGCCAGAGCGCCGAGAGGTAGTACCCCTCGTCGCGGTACTCGACCAGCGACTCGCGGAGAAGGTCCGCGACCAATCCCCGATGGCGGTTCTCGGGCGGTGTCGCGACCCCCGAGAGCCCCGCGAGCGGGTGGTCGGCGTCGCGGACGGTGGCCGTGAACCAGTGGTGGACGGCGGTACAGAGCAGGTCGTCGCCGTCGAAGATCCCGCGACGGACGCCAAGCCGTGCCGGACCCGGAAGCTCCTCGACGGAGTCGTAGTGTTCGGGGGCCTCGTCGGGACGGAAGGCGTACTGGAGGATTCCACGAAACTCGTCGATCCGGTCGTCGGGGACCGCTCGGTAGGTGGGCATGGGTCGATCGGCGACGCGGCCGGTGAAAGCTATCCCGAATCAGACGAGGAAGACGGTGCTCCCGAGGATGGCGAGCAGCCCGAGCACCACACAAACCAGCCAGAACGAGACCCGCTCGACGATCCGCATCAGCGCGCCGATGGTGAGGTAGCCGACGACCGCGCTGGTAACGAGCGCAACGAGCGCAGTCGTAGGGGCCAACGCGGGCAGCCCGTCGTCGACGACCCCGAGGAGTGCGCCGCCGAGCGCCGCGGGTATCGAGAGCACGAACGAGAGCCGGAACGACGAGGGACCGTCGTGGCCACGGAGGAGGAGCGCGCTGGTGGTCCCGCCCGACCGCGAGACGCCGGGCAGCACCGCGAACCCCTGGAAGAGCCCGACGAGCACGGCGTCGAGGAGGTCCGGGTCGGTTCGGGTGCCGCCCTCGTCGCGCGCGAGCCGTTGGAAGAGCCCGGTCGCGACGAGCAACACGCCGATGACCGCGATGAACACCCCGCCGCCGAGGCCGGTGACGAGTTCGCTCAGCGCGACGTAGGAGCCGATCGCGACGACGCCCGAGACGACCGTCGCGACCGCGAAGAAGGAGAGCTCCGCGGTGTCGTGGGCGAAAGGGTCGGTGGGTCGCCAGTCGGGGACGTCCCGGAGCACGTCGGCGATCACGCCGCGGTAGTAGAGGATCGCCGAGAGCGCGGTGCCGGCGTGGAGGAACAGCGAGAGCTGGACGGCGACCGTCGCCGGGAGGTTCTCGATCACCCGGAGGTAGATGGTGATGTTCCCCTCGCTCGATATCGGGAGCCACTCGAAGATCCCCTGGAGCACGCCGACGATGAACGCCACCACGACCGACAGGTCCATACGAACGCCGCACAGCGCCCGGATAAAACCGATCCGGTCGCCGCTCTTCCCGCACGCCGTTTCGTGGAAGAAATCGGCACAAGTATTATCATACGTACCGTACCGTATCGAAGTACTGCCGTGATCGAACTCACCAGGGATCGGTTCGACGGGGTCGACAACGCCCTCTCCGCACGCCCCTCCGCGTCCACCCCCTTCGTCCGGACCGCGGCGCTGCTGACGGGGCTGCTCGCCATCGGCGTCCCGGCAGTCGCCGCGGCGTTCGACCTCCCGACCGCCGCCGTCGTCGTCGGTGCGGGCCTGTGTTATCTCGTGGCCGTGGTGGCGACCGGCCGGGCGTTCGAGGGGTTCGCGAGCGCCGTCGTCGTCCTGGCGGTGTTCGACATCGGTGCGACGCTCGTGACGGGCCCGGGGATCGCCACCCTCGACCTCGTCGCCGTCGACCTCGTCGCGATACCGCTCGCGGTGTTCCTGGTTGCCGACGCGGTCGAGGACGGTGCCTCGGTCGGGTTGAACGCCGGGTGGCTCGCGGCCGCGTGTCTCGCCGGCTTCGTCTGCTGGACGGTCGCCGCGGGGGCCGTCGCGAACGGCGGCTCCGAGACGGCCGGGCTGATGTACGGGGTCGAACAGCTCCGCTATCTCGTCGTGTTCGGCGTCGCGGCGCTGGTGGCGCGCCGGACGGACGTCTGGTGTGTGGTGACGCCGTTCGTGGTCGCGGTCGCCGGGAACCTCGTCGTCTCGCTCGCCCAGGTCGTGAACGGCGGAATGCTCGGCTTTCCCTTCCTCGGCGAGCCACCCGACCGCTATCTCGGGGCGTTCGCGTTTGGCCCCTACGAGGTCGCCACCGGTTTCTACGCCGGCGGGTTCGTCGGCCACGGCCGCGAGCTGACGATGCTGTTGTTGATGGTCATCCCGTTGGCGGTCGCGGTCGCGGCCCGGCGGTCGTGGCCCGCGCTGCTCGCGGTCGGTGTCGGGATCGTGGGCGCGGTGCTCTCGATACGGGTCGCCGACACCGACGCGGGCTGGGCGACGCTCCTGCTGTTGGGCGCGTGTTTCGGGCTCTATCTCCTCGGAACGCTCGCGGTTCGGACGAAGCGGCGCTACTCGACGCTCGCCGCGCTGCCGGTCGTCGGCGCTCTCGTGGTGGGACTCCTCGCGCTCGCCCGCGTCGTCCAGTGGATCGTCACGTCGGCCGACGGTGGCGCGCAGGTGTTCCGCACGAGTTCGCTCGACATCCGACTGGAGGAGTACGCCGCGGCGATCCGGCTCGCCGGGCAGTATCCCTGGTTCGGGATCGGTGGCGGGAACTTCTACATTCGCTCGGAGCGCTACATCGGGGAGGCGGACATCGGGGTCCACAACACCGTCCTCGCGAACCTCGCCGCGACCGGCTACGTCGGGTTCGGGCTCTACGTGCTCGCCGTGGTGGCGGTGCTCTGGGTCGCGCTCCGGCTCGCCGTGGCGAACGGCGGGGCCGACCGCCTGCTGTGGGCCGCGGTGCTGGCCGCGACATGCGCCTTCTGCGCCTACTCATCGTGGATGTCCTCGTACAGCTGGGTCGTCGGCAACACCGGGTTCTGGCTGCTCGCGGGGGCGACGGTCGGTGCGACGGCGGGCGGCTACGGGACCACGAAGCGGGAGATAAGTCAGCCCTCCGGACAGCTCGGTTCCTGACGGTCCGTCGTACCCGGTCGAACGTGTTGTTTTACCGGCGGCCCCCATTGATGGGATATGCGCGACGCCTACGTCATCGGCGCGGGCCAGTCCCCCTACGGGTCGTTTCCGACCGAGACCTACCGCTCGCTGTTCGCGACCGCCTTCGACCGCGCGCTCGACAGCGTTTCGGGTTCGTTCGACCCGGACCGCATCGACGAAGCGTTCTTGGGCACCCTCGGCGTCGGCGGTCGGCAGATCGGGCTCAGCGGCCCCGCCGTCACCGAACACGTCGGACTGCACTCGGTCCCCACGACCCGGGTCGAGAACGCCTGCGCCGCGGGCGGCTACGCGTTCCGGTCGGCGGTCACGGCGGTCGAGTCCGGTCGGGTCGACGTCGCGCTCGCGGGCGGCTACGAGGTGATGACCGACACCAGCGCCGACGGCACGCGGTGGTGGCTCGGGGTCTCCGGGGACACCGAATACGAGCGGCTCTCAGGCACGACCTTCGCGGGCGTCTACGCCCAGATGGCGAGCGCGTATCTCGATAGCTACGACGCGACCGGCGAGGACCTCTCACGGGTGGCCGTGAAGAACCACGCCAACGGCGCGGAGAACCCCGACGCCCACCTCGGCTTCGCCTGCTCGATGGACGACGCGACGACCGCGCCGACGGTGGCCGAGCCGTTGAATCGGTACCACTGCTGTCCGATCTCCGACGGCGCGAGCGCCGTGCTGGTCGTCGCCCCCGAGGTCGCGGCGGAGTTCGAGTCGGTGCGGGTCGCGGGTCTCGGCGCGGCGAGCGGTCGGGTCGGGCTGTTCGAGCGCGACACCCTCACCTCGGTCCCCGCGAGCGTCGCCGCCGGCGAGCGCGCCTACGACGAGGCCGGCGTGGAGCCCGCGGACCTCGACGTCGCCGAGGTCCACGACTGTTTCGCGATCGCTGAACTCCTCGCCTACGAGGACCTCGGTTTCTGCGAACGCGGCGGCGCACCGCGACTGCTTCGAGCGGGCGAGACCGACCCCGACGGCCGACTGCCGGTCAACACCTCGGGTGGCCTGAAATCCAAGGGCCACCCGATCGGCGCGACCGGCGGCGGCCAGGTCGTCGAACTGTTCGAGCAGCTCCGAGGGACCGCGCACGTGCAAGTCGAGGAGCCGGAAGTGGGGCTCGCGCACAACGTCGGCGGCAGCGGCGGCGGCGCGACGGTGACGATCCTCGAACAGGTCGACGAGACCGGGGGTGAGGCCTGATGCGCGGTATCGACGCGGCGGGAGTGTATCTGCCGCACTACCGACTCGAGCGCGACGAGATCGAGGGAGCGTGGGGCCGGAGTCCGCACGCGAGCCTCGCCGTCCCGGCGGCCGACGAGGACGCGCTGACGATGGGGGTCGCGGCGGCCGAATCGCTGTTCGAAGGTCGGGATATCGAGCGTGATTCGGTCGACCTCGTTTGTTTCGCGAGCACGACGCCGCCGGTCGAGGAGGGGATGTGCGCCCCGCGGCTCGGGCGCGCGCTGGACCTGAAGCGAGGGGTCGAGACCGCCGAGCACACCCAGTCGACCCTCGCGGGGGCGGAGGCGCTCGCTCACGCGCTGGACGCGGACGGGTCGGCGCTGGTCGTGGTCGCCGACTGCCCGGCGGGCGATCCGTCGGATGGCTGGGGCGCGGGTGCGGCGGCTTTTCTGGTGACCGACGACGCCGCCGTCGGCGTGTCGGATCGGACGTGGCACGCCGACGAGTATCCCGGCGTTCGCTTTCGCGAACGCGGGGCCACCGCGGTCGACTCGCTCGACATCACGACCGACGAGCGGGCCGTCGTCAGGGAGAGCATCGCGAACGCGGTGGCGGGACTCGACGCGGACGGGTTCGACATCGCTGCACTCCACCAGCCAGACGGACGGATGCCGGGGCGGGTCGTCCGTGGCCTCCCCGGCGCACCCGAAACCGAGGTCGGGACCGTCGTGAACCACGTTGGGGACGCCGGTGCGGCTACCCTCCCCATCGGGCTGGCTCGCGCGCTCGCACACGCCAGGTCGGATGACAGCACGCTCGCGGGCTTCTTCGGAGGCGGCGGTGCGGGGGCCGCGTTCGCCTTCGAGGGATCGGTACCTGTCTCGGGGCTCGACGACGGCGACTTCCCGACGGGGGAGTCGATATCGTACGCGAGCGCGCTCAGGAAACGCGGCGTGGTCACGGACGAGGCGGTCGCGGGCGGCGGGGCGCAGGTCAGCCTGCCGTCGTGGCGGCGGAGCCTCGACCAGCGCTACCGGCTCCGTGCCGGTCGCTGTCCTGACTGTTCGACCCTCGTCTTCCCGCCCGAAGGAGCGTGTGCCGACTGCGGATCGAGGGAGGCGTTCGAGCCGGTCGACCTCCCGCGGACGGGTACTGTGGAGGCGAAGACGGTGGTCGGACAGGGCGGTGCGCCGCCGGAGTTCGCCCCGCTCCAGCGCCGTGGCGGCCCCTACGGGGTCGCTATCGTCGGGTTCGAGGCCGACGGCCACGCGGCGCTCCCCGCCCAGCTCACCGACTGCGACCCGGAGTCGGTGGCGGTCGGTGACGAGGTTCGAGCCGTGATCCGACGGATCTACGTCCAGGAAGGGGTCGTCCGCTACGGTGCGAAGTTCGTACCGAGATGAGGGCCGCGGGGAGTCGAGAGCCGACCCCGGTGCGGGGAGCGGTCTACCGACCGTAGGTGAGTCGGCGACCGAAGTCGGTCAGCCACTCCGAGAGCCGCCCGAGCGCGATGACGTGGCTCGACACCGCCCGCGCCTCGCGGTCGTCGACCTCGATGTGGCCGCCCTCGTACGGGTCGGCGCTCACACCCGTCGCGTCGACGACGGTGCTCGTCGCACACCGGCCGCAGGACTCGACGTCGTCGGAACTACCCATGCCCGATCGATGGTGTTCGATTCACCTATAGCTTTGCCCGCGGCGCGACAACGGCTTTACTCGTGGCCGTCTTCCGGGTGATGTGAGCTACCACGTCATCGATCCAGCGGACCTCGACCCGACTCCGGACCGCGACGCCGACCGCCGAGCGGTAGGGGAAGCGGCTGGCCTCGAGAACGTAGCGCTGAACGTCTACACGGCCGAACCGGGCGAGACGGTGCCCCTGAAGTACCACTACCACGACGAGCAGGAGGAGGCGTTCGTGGTGCTCGACGGGACCCTCCACGTCGAGACGCCCGAGCGCGAGTACACCGCCACGACGGGCGAGGTGTTCGTCGCCGAACCCGAGAGCCCACACCGGGCGTTCGTGCCCGCGGACGCCGACGCGGGCGTTCGGGTAATCGCGGTCGGCGCGCCCGCGGTCGACGACGCCCACGCCTACGAGGCCGATGGCTGAGGGTCGTTCCGAAGCGACGCCCGACGAAGCCCGATCGACGGCCAATCCGGACGAGACGCGGCCGACGTGGGACGACGCGTATCTCGACGAGGTGGCGAGCCGTCTCGAAACCTCCTACGACCTCGAAGCCGACTACCCCGTCGAGGGGACGAGGTGGGCGCTCTACGGCGAGCTCGTTCTCAAACGCGAGAAGTACTTCCTCCACCCGACGCTCTCGTACGGCCAGCACGACTCCGACGAACACCTCCTCGTTCGGCGGGCGGGGACGGTCGATCCGGAAACCCTCGGTTCGCTTGTCGAACTCGGTCACCGACTCGCCGACGAGTGGGTCGTGCCCGACGAGCGCCACTACAGCACCGAGTTCACCTTCGTGCTCGTCGCCCCCGATATCCCCGACGCGGTCGCCGAGTTCGTCGACGGGTTCCGGGACCGAACCCTGCTCAAGTACGGCTACTTCGGCCACTACGAGGTGAACCTCGTGGTGGTCGCGCCCGAAACGGAGACCCTCGTCGCGAGCGAGCAGGCCGACGTCGCCACGGCGTTCCGGACGTGGGGCGACCCCCCGGCGAGGGAACGGGGGCCGTTCGGTCGGCTCGCGGATGCGATCTTCGAGTGAATCGGGCCGCGAAAAGCCGATTTCGACCGTCGGCTACTCGTCCGTGCCGCCGTCGGTGGCGGTCGCCGTCCCCCCGCGCGTGCTCCGGATGTTGCCGATACCGAGTCTGAGGAGCGCGAGCGCCAGGAACATGAGGGCCGTCCCGATCACGATCTGGAGGACCAACGACCACGCCGCGGTCTCGGCGTTGCCGAGGATCAACCCCTGATAGAGGTTCTGGTAGTACTCGAGGTAGACCAGCGCGCAGACGGTGATGACCGACATCACCGCCATCGGCACGCCGGTACTGATGAGCTGTTTGCTCTCGTCCCAGTTCGCGAGCCAGACCGTGGCGGTGAGGAGCGCGAGCGCGGCGAGGAGCTGGTTCGCGCTGCCGAAGAGCTGCCAGAGCGGCGTCCAGGTGCCCGAGGCGATCAGGACGTAGGCGACGACGCATTGGAAGAGGCTGTTGGCGTAGCGGTTCGAGGCGACCTCCTCGGCGGTGTTGTCGGGCGTGCCGACGATCTCCTCGAACATATATCGACCCAGTCGGAGCGCGGTGTCGGTCGAGGTGAGCAGGAAACTCACCATCACGAGCGCCATGAACGGCGCGCCGAAGGAGGTCGGGATGCCGAGGCTAGAGAGGAAGATCCCGCCGCCGGTGGCGAACTTCGGGAGCGCGAGGCCGACCCCGCCGGTGGCGTCGCCCGCGGTGACGCCGACGACGGCGACCGCCGAGAGCGCGACGATGGCGAGCAGGCCCTCGCCGAGCATGCCCCCGTAGCCGATCAGCCGGGCGTCGGTCTCCTTGTTGAGCTGTTTCGACGTGGTGCCCGAGGAGACCAGCGAGTGGAAGCCGCTGATCGTTCCGCACGCGATGGTGACGAACAGCATCGGGAACAGCGGGCTGGCCGCGCCGAGGGCGCTGTTGCCGCCGAAGCTCGTGAAGGCCGGGATGTTGGTCACGAGCGCCTGGTCCGCGGTGCCGAACACCGTGCCGACGATGATGGCGATCAGTGCGCCGCCGACCCCCGCGTACAGCAGGAACGACGAGAGGTAGTCACGGGGCTGGAGCAGCGTCCAGACCGGGAGGACGCTCGCGATGAAGGCGTAGACCAGCACGATCGGAACCCACTGGCCCTGTGAGAGCTGGATCGGGTACTCGATCCCGACGAAGACGCTTGCGAAGACGAGGATCACGAAGACGACGGTACCGGGGATGAAGGGGAGGTCGAGCTGGTAGAGGTAAACCCCGAAGACCAGCGCGAGCGTGATGTAGAGCAGGCTCGCGGTCGCCGCGCTCGGGTATTCCTGAAAGACCAACGCCACGACGAACGCGAACACCGCGACCACGAGGATGATGGTGAGGAAGGCGAACCAGAGCAGGAGGTTCTTGCCCTCGTCGCCGATGTACTCGCCGATGATCGAGCCGATCGAGCGGCCCTCGTGCCGGAGACTGCCGCTGAGGGAGACGAAGTCGTGGACCGCCCCCATCAGCGGGTTGCCGATCGCGATCCAGAGCACGGCTGGAAGCCACCCCCACAGCAGCCCCGCCGTGATCGGGCCCACGATCGGCGCACCGCCCGCGATACTCGAGTAGTGGTGGCCGAGGAGCACCGGCTTCTTCGCCGGGACGTACTCCTGGCCGTCCTCGTACTTGTGGGCCGGCGTCTCGGCGTCCGCATCGAGCCCGACGAACGACGCGAGGTAGCGCGAGTAGCCGAGGTAGCCGACGCTGAACAGGACGAGGATACCGACTACCAGCCAGATGAGTGCGACCATAGGACATGATCTACTATCGAAGTGGGAACATAACGGTTTCCCTCGATCCTCGCTTTCCGCGGGACAGCGGCCATTTCTGCCGGCGGATCGAGGAACGGAGCGTCTCAGGGCGACGGGGTACGAACCGCGAGTTCGGCCGCGACCGCGTCGAGCACGTCGGGGGTTATCTCGCCGCTGCGGGCGGCGATCCGGGCGACGACGGGCACCGAGAACGTGGTCTCGACCTCTTCGACCCGCTCGCGCTCGCGCGCACACCGTTCGCGGAGGTAGCGCGCGCCGGTGCCGTCCTCTTCGGGGTCCGGTTCGGGGGTGAGCTTGTTCACGACGAGGCCCGCGACCGCGAGCTCGTGGGCCTCGAGGTGCTCGACGGCCCGTCGGGTCTCGGCCACCGAGAGCTCGTCGGGGTTGCAGACGAGGTAGAAGACGGCGTCCTCGCGGAGGGTACGGCCCGCGAACGCGAACCGCTCCTTTCGCTCGCGGAGGCGTGCGATGATCGGGTCGGTCGTCGCGTCGACGCGGGGTTCGGTGTCGCCGATGGCGGCCATCTCGTACCGGTCGAGGCTCTGTTGGCGCTTCTCGACGAGCCGGTCGACCCAGTCGCCGAGGAACTCCGGGAGCGAGAGCAGGCGAAGCGTGCCGCCGGTGGGGGCGGTGTCGAAGACCACCCGGTCGAACGGCTCGCTCTCCTCGCGCATGACGTGGATCAGGCGGTCGAACAGCGCCGCCTCGTAGGCCCCCGGCGTGTTGTGGGCCATCTCGATCTGGCGGTCGATCTCGTTGACCACCACCTGGGAGACCTGTTCGGCCATCTGCTCGCGGATCCCCTGGAGGTGGGCCTCGACCTCGGCGTCGGGGTCGATCTCCATCGCCGAGAGGCCGTCGTAGCCCGTGACCTGAGTGGGAGTATCGCCGAACGATTGGCCGAAGACGTCGCTCGTGCTGTGGGCGGGGTCGGTCGAGACCAGGAGGGTCTCGTCGCCGGCGTTCGCCGACCGGACCCCGAAGGCGGCCGAGACGGTGGTCTTGCCGACGCCGCCCTTGCCGCCGAAGAAGGTGAACCTCGCCATCTCAGAAGTGGAAATCCCCCTTCCAGTCGAGCACGCTCTCGCGGTCCCACATTCGGCGTTCCCACGCCTCGAAGTCCTCGGCGAGGTAGGGCAGGAGTTCGGCGGTGTAGTACGACACCGGGCTCGGGATGCCGAAGGCGTCGGCGAAACACGCGAAGAAGAAGGCGTCCTCGCTGTCCATCGCCTCGTTCTCGATCCGTTCGAACGCGGGGTGTTCGATCATCCCGTGGTAGAGACCGTGGAGTACCTCCGTGGCCGCCTCGCGAAACCGTGCGAACTGCTCGTAGACTGTCATGGTGGGGGTCGGCCGTCGTGACGGCTCGTTCGACGCGAGATAACACCCGGAGCCGAATAACGTTCCGGTCGGCCACGTCGGATGGGTCGTCGATCGACGGTCGAGGCGTGAGGAGGCCGTCCCCGGAAACGGTTCGCCGCCCTGAGGGTGCAGGCACGATGCGGAAGGAGCACGCGGGAGGAGATGGGGACATGGACGACGAGCAGTTCTTCAGCGATGTCGAATCGCGTGCCGACCTCGATTCGCGCGAGGAGGCGGTCGCGGCGGCCGAGGCGACCCTCGGCGTGCTCGGCGAACGCCTCGGGAGCGGGACGGACGCGCTCGCCGACGAACTACCCGCGAACCTCGCGAGGGCGACGAGGCCGCCGGGTTCTCGCCCGACGAGTTCGTCGACTGGGTGCGGGAGGCCGAACGCGAACAGGGGGCGAGCCTCGACGTCTCCAGCGCCCGCCTCCACGTGCAGGCGGTCTTCGAGAGCCTCGAACGGGCGGTCGGCGGCGAGGCCTGGAACGAGGTCCGCTCGGGGCTCCCCGACGAGTACGAGCGGCTGTTCAAGGCGGGCTGAGACGGAACGGCGGAGAACTCAGTTGCTGCTCGAACTGGAGTCGGTCACCGAGTCGGCGACGTCGCCGAGGTCCGTGTCGCTGCCGTCGTCGCCGTCGCCCTTGTTCCCGGAGAGGAACCGGCGCTTGACGAACCGAAGCCCGAGGAGGGTTCCGGCACCGGCGACTACCGCGCCCGGAATTCCGTAGCGTTTGTACCCCTTCTTCGCGGCTTTCATGACGACCGAGCTACCAAGCATGGTCGGGAGAAACGGCGGACACCGTAAGAGCGCTTTGCCTGCACGCACCGGGTAGAGAACAACGATTAACTGGCGGGGTGTCGAAGGGGGTGCAATGGACGGGACCACGGTCACCATCGACCCCCACGTCCACTCCGAGGGGTCCTACGACGGCCGCGAACCGGTCGAACTGCTCCTCGAACACGCCGCCGACATCGGGCTCGACGGAGTCGTGGTCACCGACCACGACGCGATCGAGGAATCCCGTCGCGCGGCCGAGCTCGCGCCCGAGTACGGGTTGTTGGGTATCCCCGGCGTCGAGGTCTCGACCGCCCACGGCCACCTACTAGCCATCGGAGTCGAGACCCGCCCGCAGCGCGGGCAGCCGCTCGAAACCACCGTCGAGCGGGTCCGCGACCTGGGTGGGGTGGCCATCGTCCCCCACCCCTTCCAGCGGAGCCGACACGGCGTCAAGAAGCGAAACCTCACCGACTGCGACGCGATCGAGGCCTACAATTCGATGGTCTTCACCGGGTATCGGAACCGCCGCGCGAAGACGTTCGCCGACGTCGAGCGCTACCCCGTCGTCGGCGGGAGCGACGCCCACTTCCTCCCGAACCTCGGGCGGGCGCACACCGACATCCGCATCGATCTGGACGAGGCGTCACTCGATGCGGGTTCCATCGACGGCGGGGACGTCGTCGACGCCATCCGGGAGGGCCACACCGAGATCCGGGGCAAACGAACCCCCATCCACCGGAGCGCGCGCCAGTACGCGAAGGGCGCAGTGCGGAAGGCGACTTATCTCACCACGTCACACATGCCGTTCTTCCCGACGCTACCGACCTCGATGCGGGATATGTGAGGGGTCGCTGCCGACGAACGTACGTGCGGGACCGTGCGACCCACACGAAGTTTTTATCGGAGAAAACCAGAGTACCACCATGGCCGAGATCGTCTCGACGCCGGAGGTGCTCGGCGGGAAACCCAGGATCGAGGGGCGGCGGATCGGGGTTCACCAGGTCGTCTCGTTGGTGGTCGATGGTGACCTCACGCCCGAGGAGATGGCCGTCCGGTACGACCTCGAACTCGGTGATATTCACCGTGCAATCGCCTACTACTACGACCATCCCGAGGAGATTCGAACCGTGCAGAAGCGTCGTCGGGAAGCGATCGAGAACGCGAACCCGACGCGCCCCGAAGACCTCGGTATCGAACCACGAAGCGCTGCGGATGCGGGACCGAAACCGGACAACTGACGATGCGCATCGTCGCCGACGAGAACGTCTCGGATGCGATCGTCAACACGGTCCGCTCGGCAGGTCACGACGTCGAACTCGTCCGTGATGCCTACGGAATGGGGACCGACGACACCGAAATCGAACGTCGGGCGCGCACCGACGACCGGGCCGTGCTGACTCACGACGAGGACTTCGTCGGTCTGGACGCACCGCACGCTCCCATCCTGTTCATGCCGAACGACTCGCCAGCAGTGGTACGGACCGTCGGTGCGATCAATCGGCTGGAGGAGTATGGTGTCGACCTAACCGACGGCGAGTTCTTCCTTCCCGATGGATGGGCGTAACGCCGGGGAGCGAACGAGGAAGTCCGTTCGCGAGTCAGTTTACAAGAGGACACATCGTTGGGCCCTGATCAGTCCTCTTCGACGACTTCGATCCCCCGGTTGTTCACCGCGTCCGCATCCAGACCCACCTCTTCAAGGAACTGCTTGTACTCGCGTTCGCACTTCTCGGCGGCCTGCTGCTGGTCGGAGGCGTGGTCACAGAGCCCCAGCAGGTCCTCGGGGACGTCGTTCTCGTGGACGATCCAGTGGTTCACGAGGTCCGAAAGCCGCCGGATCGGGCTGGTGAAGTGGCCGTAGATGTCGAAGTTGAGTGCGTGGTGGCCCCCGAAGGGGTCGTTCATGTAGCGCGCGCGGGGCATGACCTTCATCACCGCGAACTGGATCTTTCCTAATTGGCGCTCGGGCGCGTCTTCGAGGGTCGCGTTGACGGCGATCCGGGGGTCCTCGCCCCACGCGTCGCCGGGGATCGAGACCCCATCGAGGTCCTGGATCTCTTGGAGGGCCTCGTCCCACTGCTCGGGCGAGGGCTGGGGGTGGACGCGGTACATCGCCTCGACACCCCGACTCCACATCAGCTCGTGCGTTACGGCCTTGTTGGCCTTCAGCATGCACTCCTCGATGATGGTGTGCGCGCGGTCGCGCCGGGGGTTGAGCACCAGCGAGCCGTCCGCCTTCCGCTGCTCGTGGAGCTGGTCCGCGAGTTCGAACACCAGCGAACTCTCCTCGTGGAGGTCGCTTTCGGGGTCGTCGAGGCGCTCCTCGGCCTCGGTGTAGGTCAGGCGCGCGTCGCTTCTGATGACGGATTTGTAGATGTCGATGGTCTCGTAGGAGAGGGTCTCGCGGTCGAGGTGCATCTCGACGGTGTGGGCGAGTCGGTCCTCGTCGGGCACCAGCGAACAGACGGTTTCGGCGAGTTCGGCCGGCAGCATGTGGATGGTGTGGTCGGGGAGGTACACCGTGTTGGCCCGCCGGACCGCCTCGGCCCACATCTCGCTCTCGGGGTCCACGTAATGAGTGACGTCGGCGATGTGAACCCAGAGCACGTACTCGTCGTCCCGCTTCTCGATGCTCAGCGCGTCGTCGAAGTCCCGCGCGTCCACCGGATCGGTGGTCCAGGTCGTGAGATCCCGCAGGTCCTCGCGGTGGTCGAGCTCCTCGGTGATGTCGGCCTCGGTGTCCCCGGTTCGTTCCTCGGCCTCGTCGAGCACGGCTTGCGGAAACTCGTCGTTGATCCCGAACTTCTCGCAGAGCTCCTCGCGCTTGTTCTCGATGTGTCGGGCGAGTTCCTCGTCGATCTCGACCGGGCCTTGGGCCTCGATGGTTCCGGCGGCGGCGTTGTCGCTCATAGCCCGGGTACGTGGAGGTCACAATTAGTCGTTCTGGAGGATGGTGGTGTGCGGATCAGCGAGACGCGCTTCTCGCGTGGGCATTCGTGGTACCGGAACGATCCGATAGCAAGTGGAGGTGTGGGAGTGGAACGGCGATGGCGAATCCCGATACAAACGAGAACCGCAACCGTACCGCGACCGCCACACGCCTCCCCAGCCGACTGCGCTCCTCGCTCACTCGCTCCGCTCGTTCGCTGCGGTGCTCATCCCTCGCACAGTGTTCGCGGCCGCGGGCTCACGTTCGTTCGCCCACGACCGCGAGCGCGCGCCGAGGGGAAAATCGAGAGAAGCGAAGCGGTTCGACGAGGGGGAATCGAGGGCCGAGGTTCAGCGTTCGCGCTCTTCGAGGGTGCCGTAGCGCTCCTCGACGAGCCGCCCGTAGCGGTCGACGAACGTCTCCTGGGACGGGATGCCGGTCTCGTGGAGTTCGGTCACGAGGGCTTCGAGTTCGTCGCGGGGCTGGTGGCAGAGGTCGCGATAGCACGCTTTGCAGAGGTGTTCGAACTCCTTGCCGTCCCGGTCCCACCGATCGCCGTGCTTGTCGTACTCGCGCGCCGCCGATCGCTGGACCGACTCGCCACAGGCGATGCAGGTGACGGTCGCTCCCCGTCCTCGCCGAGAACCCCACATAGAGACCTCTTACGCACCATCGCACTTACCTCTTCGCGTCGGTCCAACGCACGATTTATGCCCGCCCGCCGAGACCACCACGCATGGAAGTCAGGTCCCGCCACCACCTCCGGAGCGATGCCGTGGCCACGATCGAGGACGCGCTCGCCGAGGGCTTGGGCGTCGACCTCGATGGCGACACCTACGAACGCGTCGAGTTCGCCGACTCGGACCGCGACCTCGTGCTGGTCGACGGCGACCCGCTGGTCTGTTACTTCGACGACGACCCCTTCGTGACCGTGCGCGGGGCGAACACCCATCCACCCGGAAAACACGTCGTCACCGTCGATTCGGGGGCGATCTCGTTCGTCTCCAACGGCGCGGACGTGATGCGCCCCGGCATCACCGAGGCCGACCCCGACATCTTGGCCGGTGACCTCGTCGTGATCGCAGAGGAGTCACACGGGAAGGTCCTCGCGGTCGGCCGCGCGACCGCCGCGGGCGACGAGATGGTCGGCGACTCGGGGAAAGTCGTCGACTCGCTTCACCACGTCGGCGACGACCTCTATGGCTTCTCGATCTGAGACACACACGACAACCCCGCCAACCACCCCGCCGACCGGCCGTCACCCGACATGACCCGAACCGCCACCGTCCGTGAAGCCGTCCTCGACCGGCACACCGACCTCCTCGAAGCCGTCCTCGCGTGTGCCGACGCTGTCACCGAAACGTGGGACGACGGGGAAACCACCGACCGGGCAGCCCTCGTCGGGCCGTTCGAGCGCGCACTCGAACAGGCCACTGTCCACCGGCGCTTGCCGGCGGTGCTCGTCACGGCGGTCGAAGCCACCGGCGGGAGCCTGTCTGCGAAGCCGGTCGCCGCCCCGCCCTACGTCACCGTGACGAGTCGCGGCCCCGTCCTGCGCGCGACCCTCGAAACGGAACGACTCGTGCTCACCGTCCGCGCCTTCGACGTCGAGCGCGACCCCACTCGATACGTCCGGGACGCGACGACGGTCGCGGACGCGCTCGGGGTCGAGTTCAGAAGTCGCTGAGCTTGTCGCGCCGGTAGAGGTCGAGTTCGCTCACCATCGAGCGGTCCTGCCCGGCGGCGAACGCCACCGCCGCCGCGATCTCGTCGGGCTCGGTGACCTCACCCTCCTCGAACCGTTCCTCGAAGCTCTCCTCGCCGCCGAACTCCGTCCGAACCTCGGAGGGGTTGACCACGGAGACCGCTATCCCATCGTCGCCGACCGCCGCCGAGACGCTGAGCGCGAACCCCCGGAGCCACCACTTCGTCGCGGCGTAGACCGGGTTCGACGGGCGGGGGTACTGCCCCGCGAAGCTCCCGATGAAGACCAGGTTTCCCTCGGTCTCCCTGAGGTGTGGCAGGGCGGCCCGCGTCGTGAAGAAACAACCGTCGACGTTCACGTCCATCATCGTCCGGTAGTCCTCGGTCGAGAGCCCCTCGACGCCGGAGCCACGACCGAGCCCCGCGTTGTTGACCACGACGTCGAGCCCGCCGAACGCCTCGACCGCTCCATCCACGAGCGCTTCGACCGCGCTCTCGTCGGTGACGTCGGTCGGGGCCACGAGCGCCTCGGTGCCGTACTCCGCCTCGATGCTCCCGGCGAGCTCCTGGAGGCGCTCCTCGCGGCGGGCGGCGAGCACGACGTTGGCACCCTCGCGGGCGAGCGCGTGGGCGGTCTCGTTCCCGATCCCAGAGCTCGCACCGGTTATCACGGCCGCTTTCCCGTCGAGTCGCTGGTCGGTTGGCATACCTCCACATGACCCCCGGTGCGGTTCGCTCTTTCGGCACCGCGTACACGAAACATCGTCGTCGTTAGTGATCCTTATCCGGCACGCGCGAGAAGCGAACCGGATGCGATTCGATGAGAAGACGGTGTTCGTCACGGGTGCTGGCGCGGGGATCGGGCGGGCGACCGCCGAGCGGTGTGCCGAGGAGGGCGCGACGGTCGTCGTAACGGACGTCGACCGCGAGGGCGGCGAGGAGACCGTCGAACGGATCGCCGAGTCGGGCGGCGAGGCGACCTTCCACGAACTCGACGTGAGCGACGCCGAGGCGTTCGAAGACTGTGTCGACACCGTCGTCGACGACCACGGGCTCGACGTCGTGGTCAACAACGCCGGCATCGGCCACCCGCCGGCGGTGGTCGAGGAGACCGACGAAGCGGTCTTCGAGCGCGTGCTCGACGTCAACCTCCGGGGGGTGTGGAATGGCTGTCACGCCGCGCTCCCAGTCCTGAAAGCCCAGGGCTCGGGCGCGATCGTCAACGTGGGTTCGCTCGCGAGCCTGCTCGGTCTCCCGAAGCAGTCGGTCTACTCGCTCACGAAAGGCGCAGTTCTGAACTTCACGCGGGCCGTGGCGGCCGAGGCGGGGCCGCACGGCGTGCGCGCGAACGCGGTCTGTCCCGGGTTCACCGACACCCAACTCGGCCAGCAGTACTTCCAGTCACAGGGCGACCCCGAGAAGGCGATCGAGCGGATGACCGCCCAGTATCCGCTCCGACGCCTCGGCGAACCCGAGGAGATAGCGGGCTGCATCGCGTTCCTCGCGAGCGACGACGCCTCCTACGTCACCGGTCAGGGACTCGTCGTCGACGGCGGCTACTCGGCGTGGTGAGCGGGGCGAAACTCCTCGCCGAAGACGACGAAGTAGGCCGTCCCCAGGAGACCGACGACGGTCGCCGCGCCGAAGGCGAGCGTCGGTGAGCCGGTGATAGCAGTGCCTGGAACCGCGAGACCGCCGTAGAGCGCGCCGCCGAGCGCGGCGCTCGGGATCACCACGAGGTTGCGCACGAGGTAGTACGCGCCCGTGACCCGGCCGCCAGTTCCGGCCTCGGCGGGCCCCACGATGAGCGCCTTGTGGGCTGGCAACCCCGCGAAGCGCAGCCCCGAGAAGGCGAAGAGTCCCGCGAGCACCAGCGGGTCGGCGGGGGCGGTGATGAGCAGCACGGGGAAGACCGCGTAGACCGCGAACCCGACGGCGACCACCGGCTTGAGACCGACCCGCCGGGCGAGTCGGGCGACGGGGACCATCGTGAGGAGTGCCACGGTCATCTCGATCCCCAGTAAAATTCCGAAGTACGCCTGTGGCGAGAGCGAGACCAGTCCAAAAGCAGGAAGGCGAAGCGAGAGCCCGACTTCGAGGAACCGGGTGACGACCACCACGAAGAAGACGTAGACCATCCCGTTGGCGAAGCGGACGAGGGTGTCGGCCACGAGGAGCGGCCGGAGCTCCGAGGGGAGGTTTCGCAGGTCCGCGACGAGCTGGCCGACCCCGCCGAATTCCTTGCCGAAGCTATCACCCGCCGGGTCGTAGAGGACGCGCTGAGCGAGGGTTCCGGCGAGCGCGAAGGCGACCGCGACCGCGAGCACGACGACGAACGCCGAGACCACCTGTGGATCCGTCATCGAGTCCGTGCTCGTCCCGCCGGCGGCGACGAACACCCCGGCGGCGAGCAGCGGCCCCACCAGAAACGCGCTCCGGCGGAAGGTCTCGGTGCTCGCGAACCCCTCGGCCAGCCGTTCGGGTTCGACGCTCTGTTTCACGATGGCGAAGGTCGCACCGAGCCCGAAGGAACTCCACGCCTGCGCGAAGACGAGGCCGACGAATATCAGGGGAACAGCGAGGCCCCCGAAGGCGGGCGCGACGAGCCAGATCGCGAACCCGACCGTCGAGAGGAGTCCGAACAGCGTGAGCGCCGACCGCGACCCGATCCGGTCGGAGATCGCGCCGCCGGGATAGGGGTAGACCGCGCTGATGACGTTCGCGAAGCTTCCGTAGAGTCCCACCACGACCGCGCTCGCGCCGAGCGCGAACATGTACTCCGAGAGGTAGCGGCTCGTCATCTGGAAGCCGAGGCTGAACGCGAACATCGCGACCGAGAGCACGAGCACGTCGCGTTCGAGCGCGAAGAACTCGCGGAGGGTCGCCCGAACGCCCGCGGGTTCATTGGCCATGTCCCGCACTCGACTGCTCGGCACAAAAACGATTCCCGGGGAGGGTTCGGATCCCCTCCGGAGAACTCCGGAGACGACCGAATACGGTCCCGAAACTCAGTCGAGCTGGGCGGCCGTCTCGCGAACGACGCCGTCGATGATCTCGGGCGTCGTGGGATGGTAAGCCCGGTCCGGAACGTCGCGGACGTCCATCCCGTTCTCGATTATCACCTGCATCGTCTTCGCCATCACGTCGGCGTGGTAGTGGAGTCCCTGATAGCCTAGTACTGTTCCGTCGTTCGCGTCGACCACGAGTCGCGCCAACCCTTCTGGCACGTCCTTGGTCTTGAACACCCCGTCGTCGGAGGCCGCCCTGGTCGCGGTCACGACGTCGAGCCCCGCTTCCTCGGCGGATTCGAGCGAGTGGCCGACCCGCACGAACGGGTAGACGCCCGCACCGGAGAACATCACGTGGTGGTGGACGTTCTCGTACTCGGTGAGTTCCTCGCCCGCGGCGTCGGCGAGGATGTTCTCGGCGGCGACCGCGCCCTGTTCCTTCGCGACGTGGAGGATCGGTTCCTTTCGGTTGACGTCGCCGACCGCGAAGAATCGGGAGTCCTCAGTGGCCTGCATCGTGTCCGCGACCCAGGCGGGGTCGGGGTCGACGCGGCCCGTTTCGTCGGGTTCGATCCCGAGCGCCGTGTTCTCGAGCCCGAGCCGGTCGAGGGTGGGCCGCCGCCCGGTGAAGAGGTAGAGTTCGTCGGCCTCGACGGTCTCGTCTTCCCCGTCGTGGTCGACGTGGAGGCGAACCCCGTCGTCGGTGGCCTCGATCGACTGCTCGTGGGTCTCGGTGAGGACCTCGATGCCGAACTCCTCGCGGTAGAGGTCGAGGAGTTCGTCGCCGAACTCGGGGTCGGCCTCGTCGAGCGGGCGTTCGTCGTGTTCGATCACAGTCAAATCCATCCCGCAGGCCTCGGAGAGGTAGGGGACCATCTCGATGCCCACGTAGCCGAAGCCCATCACGACGCCCGAGTCCGGGAACTCGGTCCTGTCGAGTACGTCGGAACTGGTGGCGTAGTCGACGTCCTCGATGCCGGGGAGGTCGGGCACGTTGACGCTCGATCCGGTCGCGACCACGACGTAGTCGGCCTCGATCTCCCGGTCGCCGACCTCCACAGTGTGATCGCCGACGAGCCGCGCGGTGTCGTGGACGAACTCGACGTTCTCGCGCTCGGCGAGGTCGTGGACCGCTGCCCGACGGTGGCTCGCGAAGTTCGAGGTGTGTTCGTTCTTGGTCTCCACTACCTCTTCGAGGTCGACCTCGGGCACCCCCGAGAGGCGGTGGTCGTGACGGACCTGGAAGCGGTGGGCCGCCGCCGAGAGGACCTCCTTCGAGGGCATGCACCCGCGAAGGATGCAGAGCCCGCCGCCGGGCTCGCCGTCGTCGATGAGGGTGAGGTCGACGTCCTCCTCGGCGAGGGCGTTCGCGACCGCGACGCCCGCGCTGCCGTAGGCTCCGATGATAACGACGTGCATGACACGACTACGAACTCCGGCGTTTAGCACCTGTCGATGTCCGAAGTTCGGGCGCTCACTCCACGGTGGCGCCACCCATCGAGTCGACGCACCGCTCGACGGTCGCGGGGTCGATGGCCGGTACGGCTCCCTCGATAGTCCGGGCGAGCGCTCCGCAGGCCACCCCCGCCGCGAGCGCGCGGTCCGGCGACTCACCCGCGAGCCGGCGTGCCAGAAAGCCGCCACAGAGCGCGTCGAACGCGCCGCGGTCGTCGATGGCGTCGGTCGCCGGCGCGTCGTGGTCGTCGACCCGGTTGTCGTGCCAGACCACGGCACCGCGGTCCGCCCGAACGAGCACCACGGTCTCGAAGCCGTGGCCGGCGGCGAGCGCGTGGGCGGTCCCCGTCGGCGTCGCGCGGTCGACGAACGCCGCCGCACCCGCCTCGGTGGTGAGGAAGACGTCGGTCGCCGCGAGCAGCGGGGAGAGCGCGTCGCGCGCCGACGCCGACTCGACGACCCGGGGTCGCGAGAGCGAACAGGCGGTCGTCACCCCGCTCGCACCGCACCCCTCGAAGACCGTGCGGGTGGTCCCGGTCAGCGTCTCCGAGAGGGTGGCGGTCGCGCCGCTGGTGAGGACCATCGAGGCGTCGTCGGTGGTCGATGGCGGGATCTCCTCGGGAGTCATCGAGGCCACCGCCGCTTCCCGGTCGTGGAGGGTCCTCCCGCCGCGCGGCTCGCCCGCCCGCTCCGTGAACGCGAGCCCCTGTCGGCCCGTCTCCGCCCACGAGACCATCGTCTCGACGCCGTGCCGACGGAGCGCGCCGGTCACGCGCCGGCCGAGCGGGTTCCCGGGGAGCTTCGAGACCCAGGCGGCGTCGGCACCGAGCCGGCTCGCCGCGATGGTCGCGTTCGACTCGGGACCCGTGACGCCGACCGCGAACCGCTCGGTGGTTTCGAGACGTTCGTGTTTCGGCGGCGCGAGTTCGAGCACGGACGCCCCGAGGGCGAGGAGGTCGGCCATGGGTTCGATTCCGCCCCATCGTATATCAGCCGATGGGAGGTTCGGACGAAGCTACTGCTCCGACTCCCCGGTCCGGCGGCCGGCGTGACCCGGATAATCGCGTTCGAAGCGGTCCGCGAGCGCCGTCTCGCCGATCTCGACCACCACGGGACGGCCGTGAGGGCAGGCGTAGGGGTTCTCGCAGGCGTCGAGGCTGGCGAGGAGTTCCATCACGGAGCCTTCCGTGAGCGAGGTGTTGCCCGTGACGGAGGGATAACAGGCGAGATCCGCGAGCAGCGCGTCGGCCGAGGCCTCGACCACACCGTCTTCCTCGCGAACGAGCGCCGAGAGCGCGTCGCGCAGGAGCTCGGGGTCCGCCGCACCCGCGAGCACCGCCGGCACGGCCGTCACGTCGACCCGGCCGTCGTCGAGGTCGGCGCGGAAGCCGAGGCCCGCGAGCGCGTCCTCGAACTCGGCGAAGAGTTCGGTCTCCGCGGGCGTGAGCTCGATCTCGATGGGGGTCGAGAGCCGCTGGATCCCGGTGTCGCCGGCGAAGCGCTCGCGGAGGCGTTCGTAGTTGACCCGCTCGTCGGCGGCGTGTTGGTCGACCAGGAGGAGGCCGTCGGGCGACTCACAGACCACGTAGGTGTCGTGAAGCTGGCCGAGCACGCGGAGCGGCGGCAGGCTGTCGAAGTCGGCCTCATCGGCCACGCGGTCGCCGTCGAGCGTGGTCTGTGTCTCCCCGCCCGAGAACTTCCGGTCGGCCTCGACTGGCGAGCGCCCTGTCCCTCCGGAACGGTTCGACGGCTCCGGCGGCGTCGACGAATCGTCGTCTCCCTGGTCGCGCTGGCTCGACGGAGCGACGGGGCCCGCCGAGGACTCCATCGAGGGGTCGGCCGACGCCGTTTCGGAAGGGGTCGCTTCCGATTTCGGGTCGTGTGAGGTGGCCGGACTCGTCTCGGTTTCGGTGGGTTCGGCCGGCTCCGGATCCGTGGTCGATGGCGCTGCCCCCGACGCGTCGACGCTCGTCTCCCGCGGTGTCGACGACGGTTCGGCGCTGTTCGTGGCACCGTCGTCACCGGGTTCGATTTCGGTCTGCTCCGGGGCCGACCGGCCGCGCGGCGCGCCCGAGCGGACGAGCCCCGCGTCGAGGAGAGCGGTTCTAACGGCGCTCTTCACCTGCTCCGTCGCGCCGGACTCGTCGGCGAAGCGGACCTCGAGCTTCCGGGGGTGGACGTTGACGTCGACCGATTCGGGCGAGATCGAGAGGAAGACCACCGCGAACGGGTAGCGGTCGGGCGCGAGCTGGTCGCCGTAAGCCTCGACCACGGCATCTCTGACGGCGCGCGCGGTCACGTACCGACCGTTGATGAAGGTCGAGCAGTGTTCGGAGCTCGTGCGGTTCGTCTCTGGATGGCTCACGACGCCCGTGACGCCGTCGAGCGGGCCGTCCGGAAGGTCCGCGCCCTCCACTTCGACCATCGCCTCGGCGACCTCGCGGCCGTAGACCGAGAGGACCGTGGCTTCGAGGCTCCCCTGCCCCGTGGTCGAGAACACCTCGCGGTCGTCGTGTTCGAGCACCAGCGCGAGGTCGGGATTCGAGAGCGCGTAGCCCGTCGCCACCCGATTGACGTGCGAAAACTCCGTCGCGTCGCGCTTCAAGTACTTCCGGCGCGCGGGGACGTTGTAGAACAGGTCCGAAACCTCGACGGTGGTGCCCTCCGGACAGCCCGCCGGTTCCACAGTTTCGATCTCGCCGCCGGCCAGCCGGAGTTCGGTGCCGCGGCTCGCACCTCGGGCTTTGGTGCGGATCGTGACCCGCGCGACCGCGCCGATGGCCGCGAGCGCCTCCCCCCGAAAGCCCAAGCTCCGCACCCCGGCTTCGAGGTCTTCGATGTCACCGATCTTGCTCGTGGTGTGTTTCTCGACGGCGCGCTCGACGTTCTCGCGGGTCATTCCGGTGCCGTCGTCGGCGACGCGGATCCCGTCCTTGCCGCCGCGCTCGACCGTGACCCGGACCCGCGAGGCGTCGGCGTCGAGGCTGTTCTCGACGAGCTCTTTGACCACCGACGCGGGCCGCTCGACCACCTCGCCGGCCGCGATGCGCTCGATCGTGGACTGGTCGAGCCGCCGGATATCGCTCTCGCCGGACTCACTCATCGTCCAGCTCCCGTTGCCAATCCTCGACTTTGCCCATCAGTTCTACGGGGGATGTCTCGCCGATGTCGGTGTCGCGAAGCGCGTCGAGCACCGATTCCTCGGCCGGGTCGCGTTCGGGGTCGCTCGTCTGGTCGTCCGCGGACGCTTGCCCGCCGTCGGCGCTCGCGGAGCCCCGGAACGAGCCCGAGCCGAGGTCGAACACCGTCTGCACGGGCTCGCTGGTCGAGCCACGCGCCTCGATGGCCTTCTCCGCCCGGAGTTTCGCGAGCACGTCGCGCGAGCGCTCGACCACCGGTCCCGGCACGCCGGCCATGTCGGCGACGTGGACGCCGTAGGAGCGGTCGGTCGGGCCCTCCTCGACGGTCCGCAGGAACGTCACCTCGTCGCCGTGCTCGTCCGCCGCGACGTGGACGTTCGCCACCCGGTCGAGGTGTTCGGCGAGTCCTGTCAGTTCGTGGTAGTGGGTCGCGAACAGCGTCTTCGCCCGAACTTCGTTGTGGAGGTACTCCGTCGCGGCCCACGCGATCGAGATGCCGTCGTAGGTCGCCGTCCCACGACCGACCTCGTCCAAAATGACGAGCGAGTCCTCGGTGGCGGAGTGGAGGATGTTCGCGAGCTCGCTCATCTCGACCATGAACGTCGAGCGGCCCTGCGCGAGTTCGTCGAGCGCGCCCACCCGGGTGTAGATGCCGTCGACGGGTGCGATCCGGGCGCTTCGAGCGGGCACGAAACTCCCGATCTGGGCGAGCAACGTGATCAGCGCGCTCTGGCGCATGTAGGTCGACTTCCCCGACATGTTCGGGCCCGTCACCACCAGGAACCCGCGGTCGTCAGTAAGTGAAAGATCGTTCGGGACGAACTCGACGTCGTGTTCGACTACCGGATGGCGACCCGCCTCGATGTCGAGCCCCGAGCCAACCAGCTCGGGTCGCGTCCAGTCGTTCTCGACGGCGTGGACCGCGAGGCTCGCGAGGCAGTCACACTCGGCGAGCGCCCGACCCACGTCCTGCAGGAGTTCGGCGCGGTCGCCGACTCGTTCGCGAAGAGCACAGAACAGTTCGTATTCGAGGTCGCTTCGTTTCTCCTCGAACCTGAGCACCTCGCGCTCGCGCTCCTCCAGTTCGTCGGTCGTGTAGCGCTTCGCGTTCTTCAGCGACTTTATCTCCTGGTACTCGTCGGGTACCGCGTCGGTCTCCGAGTGCCCGACCTGGATGTAGTAGCCGTCCGTCTTGTTCCGGCCGGTCGAGAGGTGGGTGATTCCGTACTTACCCTTCTCACGGTCGGCGAGCCCGTCGATCCACTCCAGTGCCTCCTCGTGGCCCGTGATCAGTTCGTCCAACTCGTCGTCGTAGCCCCGCTGAAAGAGGCCCCCCTCACGAACCGTGGCGGGCGGATCGTCGGCTATCGCCCCGTCGAGTTCCTCGCGAAGCGCCGCGCCGGCCTCCCGGTCGAACCGGGTGAGGACGTCCGCGAGCGGGGAGTCGGCGAGCGCCGAGTCCTCGACGACGGCCGCGGCCGCGGCGGCCACCGCGAGCGTCTCGCGCACCCGGACGAGATCCCGGGCGTCGGCGCTCCCCGAGACCGCCTTGCTCGCGAGCCGTTCGGCATCGTAGCCGTCGGCGAGCGTTTCGCGGAGTCGTTCGCGGGCGAGCGCCTCGCGGGCGAGCGCGTCGACCCCGTCCGCCCGTCGTTCGAGTTCCGCAACGTCCTGCGTCGGTCGACAGAGCCACTCGCGGAGGAGGCGACCGCCGCCGCTCGTGGTCGTGTGGTCGACGCGCTCGCCCGCGAGG